>JAPKDW010000107.1 GCA_028822375.1 Opitutaceae bacterium
TGGCAGCCCGACAGGGGTTGGATGTTCGCTGCGCTCCACTTCCGCTGCGCGAAAGCGCCTTTGGCGTCCCATCTCCGCTCGCAAGCTCGCTCCGTCAAACCCCGCGGGGTTCAAATCCCTGCCGTAAGTTCGCAGGTCTGGGACAGCTTTTCCTTCGGCCACATGATACTCTGAGAGTAATGTGGCAGCCCGACAGGGGTTCGAACCCCGACTGGATGTACCAAAAACATCTGTGCTACCATTACACCATCAGGCTGTCAAAAGCCGGATAAGTTGGTAACAGAAACCTATCGCGTCAAGCGCTGAAATAGAGATTTTTTCAAAACACAGCATTGACGACTCCAACTCCCTATGACTTAACGAGTTTTTAATGTCACTAGACTCAAATCCGGTCGGCCAACCGAAGTACAAACGTGTCATCCTAAAGCTAAGCGGCGAAGTGCTGCGTAGCTCGGAAACCGGCGATCCCATAGATTGGGACACGCTTAAACGTATCTGTCAGCAGATCAAAGAGATCCATGCCCTCGGAACCGAGGTATGCATCGTCATCGGCGGAGGAAATATCTTCCGAGGATTGTCCGGTTCCAGGGACCGAGGCGTCGACCGCACCACTGGCGACTACATGGGGATGCTCTCGACCGTAATAAATGGCCTGGCATTTATGGAATGTCTCGAAAAAATGGACGTCGTAACCCGAGTCCAGACCTCGATTCCGATGAATCAGGTCGCCGAACCGTTCATTCTCCGCCGTGCGATACGTCACTTAGAACGCGGACGCGTTGTGATTTTCGTCGCCGGAACAGGAAATCCTTACTTTTCCACCGATACCGCGGCCGCTCTCCGAGCCAGCGAGATTCAAGCGGACGTCATAATGAAAGCCACCAAGGTCGATGGCATCTACGACAAGGACCCAATGAAGCACGACGACGCGGTCAAATACGATCAGCTCAGCTACATCGATGCTCTCCAAGGTCGCTTGAATATCCTCGATTCCACCGCCTTTTCCTTGTGCATGGACAATGAAGTCCCGATTATGGTTCTCAGTCTCAACGAAGAAGGCAGCATCCGACGAGCTATCCTTGGCGAGAAGATCGGCACTCTCGTATGTTCCGACCCCAAATAAGCGTACTCACCCTATTTCGAACCAAACCGAAACCCAAAAACCTTATATTTTATGGACGAAGATGAAATTTTTATGAACTTCGAAGAAGGCGTGGAAAAAGCCAGTAACCACGCCTCTCACGAATTCGCAGCCGTCAATACAGGCAAAGCCAACCCAACCATGGTCGAAGGCGTCATGGTCGAAGCCTACGGAAGCCGAATGGCAATCCGCGATATGGCAGCCATCTCGACTCCGAACACTCGCACGATAGCGATCACTCCTTGGGACAAAACCACTCTCAAAGCGATCGAGAAAGCCCTCCAAACTTCTAACGTCGGCATCACTCCCGCGATCATGGGCGACGTCATTCGCCTACCGCTTCCTGACTTGACCGGCGAGCGCCGCCAGGAACTCGTCAAACTCGTCAGCAAACACGCCGAAGACGCCCGCGTCGGAGTTCGCAAAGCGCGCCATGATGCAATGGACCACATCAAGAAACTACAAAAGGACGGAGGCATCTCCGAAGACGACCTCAAACGCTGCGAAAAGGAAATCCAAACCGGGACAGACGAAGCGATCAAAAAAATCAGCGATCTGCTCGGCGCGAAGGAAAAAGATTTGCTAACAGTCTAAGCACCTACGGCGCTAGGTTTTTAGGCGGTTAGGAATTTAGGCTGTAGGTTTTCGACCCTGCAGTGCCTTAGCTCACGCAAGCCCTTAAACCCTAAATGCCTAACTCCTAAACACCTTCTCAGTGAAACGCATCGTCATCAAGCTCGGCACGGGCATCCTCACAACCGGTATCGGGAAAGTCGATACCGACAGGATCGACGCGATTTGCTCCCAAGTCGCAGCCGTTCGAAAACGTGGCATAGAAGTGCTGATCGTCAGTTCCGGAGCAGTCGGCATGGGCATGGGCGTTCTCGACTTGCAGGCTCGTCCCGCCACCCTCCCTAAGCAACAAGCTTGCGCGGCGATCGGTCAAAGCCGTCTAATCCAATGCTGGCAAAGCGGCCTTGACCCATACGGACTCACGGTCGGCCAGATCTTACTGACCCACGAAGGCCTTCGCATTCGCAACCGATACGTAAACGCCAAAGCAACGGTCGACCAACTGCTCAATTACGAAGTCATTCCGGTCATCAACGAAAACGACTCGATCAGCGCCTTCGAAATAAAATTCGGCAATAACGACATCCTCGGAGCCATGGTCGCCAGTCTCGCCGAGGCCGACCAACTATACATGCTCTCCACCGCGCCCGGTTTAATCGATATGGATGGCACAGGAGAAATAATTCCTGTCGTCGAATCGATAACTCCCGAAATCGAAGCCATGGCTAAAGGCACCAATTCCGCCACCGCCGTGGGAGGAATGATTCCGAAAATCCAGGCCGCCAAACTCGCTACAAACGCCGGTTGCGAAACCTTTATCGCTCACGGAGCCGAGAAAAACATCATCCTCCGCATCCTCGACGGCGACAACATCGGCACGCGCTTCGCCGCCAGTCAGGCTCCACTTGTATCCAAAAAACGCTGGCTCGCCTATTTTCAACGCCCATCCGGTTCCATCAAAATCGACGAAGGAGCCTGCCAAGCGCTTGTCCGCGACGAACGCAGTTTACTAGCCGCCGGAGTCAGCCACTGCGAAGGCGATTTTCACGCAGGTGACGTCATCGACGTACTCAACCCCGATGGCGAACCCATCGCCCGAGGCGAAAGCGCATTTTCAAGTCACGAAATTCAGCAGATCGCTCGCAAAAGCGCCGCCGAGATCGAGGCCCTTTTCCCCGACCGAAAACGCCTCGAAGTCATCCATCGCGACGCGCTCGTTCTTCTATAATAGGGCGTTGAAAAATCAGTGTAGGAGCGGTCCCGCTCCTACAGATTAGAGGCAGAGCGATTTTCGACTTATCTAACAGTCTCCAATCGGTAAGCGAGGGTCGCTGAGAACGTGTTTTTCTCTGCCCAATGGTAGGGTTGCCTGTCCCAGGCAACCGCATCGGTAGAAGCAGCTTCAACGGCTGCTTGGGGACAAGCAGCCCTACCACCTTTCGGCCGCTCGCAATTCCAGGATTCACTTTCCTAAACAATAAACTTCTTCCCGCCGCATAATTGCTTCTTACTTCCAGGCGATGGACTTCAATCTGCCAGCTGCAATGCAAACCACCGACATTCCCCCGATCGACTTCAAGGGCGAGTTGAACGATGACCAGTATGCCGCTGTAACCGCAGAGCCAGGTCCCTTGCTCATCCTCGCCGGCGCAGGCAGCGGCAAGACCCGCACACTCACCTACCGAGTAGCCTACCTCCTTTCGAAAGGAGTCAGCCCCGGCGACATCCTCTTGCTGACCTTTACGAACAAAGCGGCCAAGGAAATGCTCAATCGCGTCGAAGATCTCACTGGCATCGAGGCGCGACGTTTCTGGGGAGGCACCTTCCACAGCATCGGCCACCGCCTCTTGCGCATGCACGGCGACGCGATCGGAATGGCCAAGAACTTCACTATTCTCGATTCAAGCGAAGCCGAATCCATCCTCAAAAGCGCCGTCGAAACCGTCGATAGCTCTTTCTTCAAAGACAAGACACACCCAAAGCCCGGCCCGCTTTCCTCCGTCGTCAGCATGGCTCGCAATACGCGCAGCTCCATCGAAGAAACGGTTATCACCCGTTTTCCCCAACATCACGAACTTATCGACCGAATTCAGTCGTTCTCGGAAGTGTACGCCAAACGCAAAGCCGAGCAACAAGTGGTCGACTACGACGATCTGCTCGTGAATTGGCTCAAGCTCATGAAAGTCGCTCCCGAAATTAAAGAGCACTACAACAAGCGCTTTCGCCACACGCTCGTCGACGAGTATCAGGATACCAATATCCTCCAGGCCAAGATCATCGACACGATGGGAGCCAATCACCAGATCATGGCAGTCGGCGACGATGCTCAGTGCATCTACTCGTGGCGCGGAGCGAACTACGAAAATATCCTAACCTTCCCGGACCGTCACCCAGGCACGAAAATCCTGAGGATCGAAATCAACTATCGGAGCACTCCCGAAATTCTATCGTTCGCCAATGCGGTCATCCAAAACCGCAGCACGCGTGGATTCGACAAAGAGCTACGCGCATTCAAGCCATCTAGCCAGGCACCCTACATCGTCCAAGCAATGGACACGAAGGAACAAGCTCAGTTCGTCATCAATCGCATCCACGGTCTTCTCAACGAAGGGAAAGACGCCAGCGAAATAGCCATTCTCTACCGTGCCCACTACCAGTCCCTCGACATGCAAATGGAGCTCTCCCGCTCCGGTATTGCCTATCAAATCACAAGTGGCGTTCGTTTCTTCGAACAAGCCCACATCAAGGATATGGTCGCCCATCTTCGCCTCGTCTACAATCCGCGAGACGTATCCGCATTTATGCGACTAGCGATTCTTCTTCCCAAGATCGGCGAGAAGAGCGCTCAAAAACTCTACGCCCTCGCCATAGAGACCGCCAAGTCGAAGCAAATCGATTTCATTGACGCCCTCTCGGATGATGTCGTCATCAAAAAAGCGCCCGCCGCCGCAAGGCAAGACTGGGAGTCGCTCGCTCAAAGTCTGCAAGACATGAAACAGGTCAACGACTCCGGCACTCCAGAAGAAGTCGTTCAAATGGGCCTCGACGGATGGTACAGTTTGTATTTGCAGGGTGCCTACGCCAACTACGTCAGCCGAATGGATGACCTCTCCTCTCTCGTCGGATTCGCCGCCCGCTTCGAAGAGATGCAAGATCTCATTTCTCAAATCACTCTGCTTACTTCAGAAGTGTCCGACCGGAGCATGAAAGACTCCGATCAATCCATACGACTCACAACCGTCCACCAGGCAAAAGGCTTGGAATTCGACGTTGTATTCGTCATCGGAGCCGCCGAAGGCCTTTTTCCAATTCGCAGAGCCGTCGAGTCGGGCGACACGGAAGAAGAGCGACGACTCTTTTACGTTGCCGTAACCAGAGCCCGCGACGAACTCTATCTCCTCTATCCTAAAATGAATACCAAAGGCGGCGGCTCGATGTTCCTAACTCCCAGCCGCTTCATTCAAGAGGTTTCCAAAGAACTCTACGAACCCGTACGCATTCGCCGCAACTACGGCTGGTAATCCCAATCTAACGATTCATTTTTATGAAAACGATCCTTTTCCTAATCGCTTCCCTCATTGTAGCGTCCTTTTCCCATGCAGCTGAAATCCTGTATTCAAAGTATCAAGACGAAGATTCTTTCAAACGCATCTCCGAACACCTTACAGGAAAAGAAAACCCAGGTAGATACTCAATCGTCCGAAGCGATCCCGATCAACGCGACGGCTATTACGTAGCGCTCAAACTCGAGGATGCCGATCAGGCAGATCAAGTGGTTTCCCTCCACATTCAATTCGTAAACCCCGGATCGATGGAAATCCAATCCCGCACGCTTTCGACCGAATCGATAAAAAAGAAACGCGTTCTCGTTGGCTTAACCGATACCGATTGGGCGAAATCGGATCGTGTTCCCACCGCCTGGAAAATAGAATTCCTCGATACTCAAGGAAAGACACTCTTCAGTTCGCAGAGCTTCCTTTGGTCGTCAAACGCGCAATAAGCGGCGCTGACCTAAACGATTCAATGAACTGGACCGATTGGCAGACACTCTCCATCGAAAATCCCTTCACAGCCAATAGCCTTCGCGAAACACTCGATGGCGGGCAAGCTTTTCGCTGGTCTCTCGAGCAGGAAGACATCTGGCAAGGAACCTGGGGACTCCACCTCACCCAGCTTCGACTCGACCCAACACAATCCCTCCAATTCCGACACCCGAGCAAAAATCGCTTTACGACCGAACAGGCAATCCGCGACTACCTCTTACTGGATACGGACTGGAACGCGATCATCGACCAATTGCCTTGGCGAAGCGATTCCCACCTGCAGTCCTCGATCCAGGCCTTTCCCGAATTACGCCTCCTCAATCAGCCTTTCGCCGAAACCTTGCTAGGTTTCATGTGTTCCGCGACCAAGCAAATTCCCCAGATCAAAATCATGTGCGCAAACCTCGCCAACAAACTTGGCGACGAAATAGTAGACGGAGCGCACGCCCTGCCGACCTGGGAACAAATCGCCCAGTCGAGCGAAGAAACCCTGCGATCGCTCGGTCTCGGTTTTAGAGCGAAGAACATCAAACGAACCGCTGATCTCATTGTTCAAGACCCTGGATGCCTCGATACAATCGAGACCCTGCCTTACGAAGAAGCCAAAGAGCGTCTTCTTGTTTTTCCAGGAGTCGGTTCGAAAATCGCCGATTGCACCCTGCTTTTCGGCGCCCGAAAATACGAAGCCTTTCCCGTCGACACCTGGATCATCAAAGTTCTCCAACGACGCTACGGACTCGAAGGCTGGGCCAATCCTCAGCTTGAACAATTCGGCCGTATCCACTTGGGTCCCTACGCGGGTTACGCCCAGCAATTCCTCTTCGCCTACGAACGAGCAAACCGCTGAAACCTGGGAGCACGATGCGATTATCTCTGTCGCTTCTTGTTCCGCAACTTCAAGACGGTAGGGTCCGTTGTCCTAACGAACCGCTTAGTTGGCGATTGGTCGTGTGCGGTTGCTTGGGACAAGCAACCCTACCAAACGACCGTTCTCCCCTCCTCAATGCCCGCCCAACGTGGCGATAAAGTAACCCGCCACAACAGCGGTGCCAATTACGCCGGCCACATTCGGACCCATCGCATGCATGAGCAAGAAATTCCCTGGATCCGCTCTCTGGCCTTCCACTTGCGAAACACGCGCCGCCATCGGCACAGCGGATACGCCCGCGGACCCGATCAGTGGATTGATCTTATCCTTGGAGAATACATTCATTAGCTTCGCCATGAGCACGCCCATCGCCGTAGCTATTCCGAAAGCGACGACACCAAGACCAAGGATTTTAAGCGTTTCGAACTGCAAGAACTTCTGGCCTGTCATTGAAATGCCCACGCTCGCTCCTAGAAAAATAGTGATAACATTAATCACTTCATTTTGAGCTGCTCTCGAGAGGCGTTCGGTAACGCCGCAAACATTCAGAAAATTGCCAAACATGAGCATGCCGATCAGAGCAGTCGCATCCGGAACCAACAATACGCAGAGCACCGTTACCACTAGCGAAAAAACCAATTTCTCATTTCTAGAAACGACCCGCAACGATCTCATCCGAATTTTGCGTTCCTTCTCCGAAGTCAACGCTCTCATGATAGGCGGCTGTAAAAGCGGCACCAAGGCCATGTAGCTATAGGCCGCAACCGCGATAGGAGCGAGCAGTTCGGGAGCCAGTTTGTTCGCAATGAAAATCGAAGTCGGTCCATCCGCGCCGCCTATAATGCCAATTGCAGCAGCCGCTTTTGAAGAGAAGCCAAGACCGATCGCTCCCAAAAACGTAGCAAATACGCCAAATTGAGCGGCCGCGCCCAAGAGCAACACTCGAGGATTTGCAATAAGCGGTCCAAAATCCGTCAATGCTCCAACACCCAAGAAAATCAGCGGCGGAAAGATCTCCAAATGGATTCCTTGGGATAGGTAATAAAACAATCCGCCCACTTCCCGTTGAGCAGTAACAATAAGGGATTGTCCAAAATACACTCTCTGACCTTCCGAAACATGGATTTCGGAAACGCTACCCTTGTACTTCGATATCACACCATGAGCTTCGCCACTCTCGGCTCGGATTTCGAATAACGCCTGTTGCTCGATAACCTCTTGCCCCTTCTCGACCCAAACTTTGGTCACCACGCCATCCATTTCCGAATGAAGCGCCACCGGCGGCGTCTCGATAACACCCTTCGTCGGCAAATTCGCGATCAACGCTCCAAACGCGATCGGCACCAATAAAAGCGGCTCGAACTGCTTGAATACCGCTAGATAAAGCATGCCCAAAACCACGCCCCACATTACAAGCATCTGCCACGTGATCGCGCCAAATCCAGTCAACTCAAACAGTCCTGAGAGAAATTCCATAATAACGTCCTTCGCTCTAGCCGATAGAAAGCAAGGCTTGACCTTCTTCAACCATATCGCCCGCTCCGACATGAATTGCCCTGACCGAACCCGAAGCAGTCGCAGTTACAAGCGTATTCATCTTCATAGCCTCGAGCACCAACAAGGTGTCGCCCTCTTGTACGGAATCACCCACGGCGACTTGCACTTCCACAACCTTACCGGCCAGTGGGCTTTCTACTGCCGCTTCGCCAGACGGAGCGCCAGATGGCGCAGGAGTCGGAGTCGCTGCTGGAGTGGCTCCCGTTTCCGGTGAATCCAAAGCTTCGACTTCTACCGCATACGACCGGCCATCTACTGTAACGTTTAGTTTCTTCATGAAAAATTGCGTCTCCTATTTCTTCTCCAGTGGCGTAACCGACTTGATCCGGTAACGGCCGCCCAATGCTTGATCCACAGCCGCGCCAATAACCGCGACCACTTTTTCATCAACGCCCGATTGAGCCCGACTCGGAGTCCCTTTCTCCGGAGCTGCCACCATCCCTGCTGCGGCCAATCCAGGAAACGCCTTAAAGAGAGCGCCAATCACTGTACACACAACCGCGAGCGCCAACAAGGTGAGCATTACTATGCTGAATCCCACTAATAAATCGCCGATTACGTCACCAAGATCGGGCGAGGCTGACACCGACGCGAATATAGAAGATATAGATAATCCCATTATTGAGGAGGAAAAGGAGGGCCCAAAGTTTAAGCCCGGAAGGCATCATTACAAGTGGACCAAAATCCGACTGCCGATAGAGAAGCAAATCCGGTCGCGCGATGCCACTCCAATCTTCACAAATTAGCCGCTCGCAAGCTCAACCAGACAGAAGCCTCGAAGCATTCCCTATATTGACTTGCCGAATTCCCCGCTGCGCGTTGCCCTTGTCGTACTTCGATCGAGCCCTGCTATCGATCTAAAAACCATCTCGACCGTGGAATCCAAAGAACCGACAACCAATTTTCTTTCAGAGTCTCTTACTGGCGATTCGCATAAACAGAATTCGGGAATTCCTCGCAAGCCCGCTTACCCTATCAGCGAATCCCTTCGTCACTATTTGAAGAGCTTCAATCGCGAGCAACGTCTGCCAGTAACTTACAATGAGCTCGAACAATTCCAGGCATCCGCTCCGCTCTACGACGATAACGACGAGGACACGCTTTGGCAGACGGTCATCTATGACCATGTAATGATCGCTAAGCTCTCCGAAGGTCTAAAACACATCTACGCAATTATTAAGGCCGGCGGAGACCTCTCTACTGGCCAGCACCTTTACGTCGACCGTATCGACTACTGCGTTTTCGGAAATTCGAAACCTTTCCGGATCCGAATAGTTAACGCTCGCAACGACAACCAAGATTACTTCTACATTAAAAAAGCGGACGCATCCCGTGTCTACGGACTGGAGCTCGAACACCTTCTCTCGCCCAATCGCATGGACTTCATGGTAGATGGGAATACCCTGGTGGAGGAACACATCGTCGGACTGCCAGGCGACATGTTTATCGAAGATTGGATGGAATACAAACCGCTCAAAGCCATCCGCATCGCAAAGGAACTCATTAAATTCAACGAACGCTGTTTTGTCCGACTCCTTGGCGATATGCGTCCATACAATTTCATTGTCGAAATCACCCCCGATTTCGAAGGCACGCAAATCCGTATCCGCGCAATGGATTTCGACCAACAATCCTACGACGGTCGAAAAAACTTCTACCTGCCCCAGTTCTTCAAGGAGAACAACGCCCTGGTCGCTTTCTGCACGAGCCATATCGACCCGAAAACAGCCCACCAATATCAAAGCGAAGTGCATCATTCCCTCGCCCGTCGAATGAAGATGATCAAGCTTCGAATTAAGGCTCTTCTCGAAGCCATGTCTCGCGACCGGCTCGCTCCAAAAGAAAACGTACTTCAACTTCGCGAAGAGCTTTCGGCTCACTACCAGGACAAGGCTTTTCAAAAATGCGACTCCATGGGTTCACTCGTCCGGTACAGCCTCCAGCGCATCTACGAATCCAAAGGAGTATAGACCTAACTACCCGTGCTCATAGACGCCCATATCCACCTGTATCCACCAAGTGTTTATTCCGATCCAAGGGCCTGGGCCAAAGGTAGAGGCGAATCCTATTGGCTAAGTTGCGTCGCTCCAGAACGTGGCCCCACCCTGCAAGGCTGGGCCGACGTCGACCAACTGCTGCGCGACATGGATAACGCAGGCATCGAAAAAGCAATCATCCTCGGCTGGTACTGGCAAAACCCCGATACATGTATCGAGAATCTAAAGTGGCAGATCGATTGGATCCAAAACCATCCCGATCGTCTCCTAGCTTACGCGGCTTTCAACCCCAATGGAGGAGCTGACTCGCTCGATATGCTAGACCGCGCTTTCGATGCAGGTCTATCGGGAATCGGCGAACTCAATCCACCCGCCCAAGGTTATGCCTACGAAAACGATACGCTCGATAAAGCTCTCGAGCTCGCAGCCAAATGCGGGAAAGCAGTCAACTTCCACGTCACCGACCCAACAACACGCGACTATCCAGGTAAAATCGAAACTCCATTCGAATCGCTTTTCTCAATGGCCCAGCGTCACCCAAATACCACTTTCGTTTTTGCCCATCTCGCTGGAATGATGAATCTTCCGCGGCTTAAACAACTCGACAATGTCTATCTCGATACCGCCGCGACCCCTCTCCTCTACAACGACTCGATCTACCAGAAAGCCATCGATCAGATCGGGGCGGACCGAATCCTATTTGGCACGGACTATCCACTTAGAACCTTCCCCAAACGACAATCGCAGCCTGACTTCTCCTCGCACTTAAACGCGCTTCGCGCCTGCGGATTAGATCCTGACGAACTTGAGCGCATCCTTCGCAAAAACTGCAGTAAAATCCTTTCAACCGAATTCCAAAAATGACGACCGAAGAACGCCTCGACAAACACCTCAAAAAAAATCCCCACATCCCGGATACCGCATACGTCGCCAACGAAGCCGTCCTCATCGGCGATGTCACTCTCGGCGAATCCGCCAGCGTGTGGCCAGGTTGCGTCATTCGGGGAGACATTAATTCCATCTCGATCGGCGACCGAACCAATGTCCAAGACGGAACGATCATCCACCTAGCCGACGACTACGGGGTAGAAATCGAAAACGATGTAACCATCGGCCACGGAGCCATCATCCATGCCTGCAAAGTCGAATCCGAATGCCTGATCGGAATGCGAGCCACCCTAATGGACGGGGCCGTAATCGGAAGAAACAGCATCATCGGCGCCGGATCTCTAGTAACTCCCAATACCCACATCCCCCCCGGATCCCTAGCAGTAGGCACGCCCGCCAGAGTCGTCCGACAACTCTCGGAAGATGAACAAGCGAACATCAAAAACTGGTCCAGCAAATACGTAAAAGTAGCCGCCGCCCACAAAGCCAAATTTCAAGGCTGAAGCCTAAAACGCCCATTCGCCTTGAGAATAACGCTTCTTCGCTTCCTCGAGATGCGTCCTCATTTCCATTTCCTCGAGAATCTTGAATAACGTGCCAGGATCGACCGATCCAGCGGGTATCGACTCCGGGCCGCAATCAGGATCAAACGTAATGATCTTTCGATTGATCGCCATTCGATCGACCATCGTTGTCACGATTTCCTGAAAACGCACAGGTTTTAATTTTTCGGCATTAGCAAAAATATTGTCGATATCTCCGTATTCATTCAACCACTTCACGGCAGTCTTTGGCCCCACTCCAGGGATCCCTGGGATGTTGTCCGAAGAATCGCCAATCAACGATAGATAATCAGATATTTGCGACGTTTTTACTCCGAACTTCTCTTCAACGCCCGCCGGGTCCAACAAACGCCATCCTAAGCGAGGATTCACCGTAGGCGGCGGCAAAAGCATGTGAATTCGATCATTAACCGACTGAGCAAAATCTTTGTCCGCGCTAACAATAAGCACGAACGCATTCGGATCATTCGCGCATATTCGATTAGCATAGGTCGCCAGCAAATCATCCGACTCTACGCCATTCTCTTCGTAACTCCCATAACCCATTGCCCGCGTCAGGTCTTTAATGATAGGAATTTGCTTTTCGAATTCCTCCGGAGTCTCTCCCCGGTTGGCTTTGTATTCAGGAAGAAACGCCAACTTTGCCTGAGCTCCGCCTAGATCGAAAAATACAATCGTCTCATCCGGCTTCTGGTCGTCGACCAGTTTCCACATTGAACGCACCCACCCATAAAGCGCGTTCGTCGGAAATCCATCCGTGCGGGTCAATTCGCGAACCGCGTAGTAAGCGCGAAACGCCATATTAAAACCATCGACTAACAGGTATTTGGACATGGATGATCCTCGCGCAGATGCGCGAGGAATATCAAATACCAAATAACGCTTCCTAATTTCTCGGCCGACGCCCAATAAACTCGGGATCTACTGACTGCGAGATTCACTACCGCCAGGCGTCACGATTGTCGGATTTTGAAACAATGCTCCAGGCTGTACGCCGCGCAAAGTCTGACGCTTCAACGAACCGCCAGGGCTCACCAAATTCGCTGTTACGAAAATCAGTAGGTTTCGTTTTGACGACGATTCGCCTTCCGAGCGGAAAAATCGTCCTAAGAATGGAATATCTCCCAAAAACGGAACTTTATCATTTACGCTAACCACATCTTCGCGGGTCAATCCACCCATGACTACCGTCGCGCCATCCCAGATAGTAACTTTTGTCGAAACTTCGCGCACTGCGAAAATCGGCTGGTAGAATCCAGATGGAACCTTAACCGTACGATCAGCCGTCAAAGCCACGCTTGGTCCGCCGTATTCCACGAATCCTTCGAACTCGGTCACCTTTGGATTCAACTCCAAAGTGATACTGTAATCATCTTCTTCCACGATCGGCGTAACCGACAACTGAACGCCGATATTACGCATTTCGAAATCTTCCGGAGTACCGGGAGTGATTGTGACACCTGCCGCGCCCCCACTCAAAGAACCGCTTGTATTGCCAACATTGCTTTCCGCGTCCGTATAACGAGTTGGGTAACGGAATTCTTGACTGACATTGATCTCCGCTTGATTGCCTGAAAGCACCGTCACTTTCGGAGCGCTCAGCAGATCAGACCCGGAACTCTGAGACAAAGCTCGAATCGTAACATCTAAATCCATCGATCCGACAGAACCGAATACGTTCGTAAACGGAACGCTTCCTAGACCTAACGGAACACCTCCAGGGATATCTGGCGGCGAAATTCGTTCGACTTCAATACCATCGATCAAAATAGCGCTAGCTACATTCGACGGCGAACTCGTATCGGAAAGGCTGCGAATCGAGCTTCTGTACTGTTCGCCACGACCAGTTTGTCCAGTTCCCGTTGGGTCGTAGCTCCTATCCGTTGCCGTCCAAT
>JAPKDW010000108.1 GCA_028822375.1 Opitutaceae bacterium
GCGCGCAGTGCAAGGCGACCGCAAGGTCGAGAGCTTGCTCCGGGGATTTTTTACTGGGGATAGTAGGGTTGCTCGTCCCGAGCAACCGCAATGCCCAATACTGCTTCCGCGGCTGCTATTTTCGTCAGCGGAGATGCAATCCATATTTTGAAATTAGTGATCCAAATAATGGAGTGGTGGGATTTTTTTTGAGAAACCGTGATGATTCCTCATAGGGGCCTGTGAGTAATCGAGACGTCATCTCTGCGAAAAAAAACATTGGTTTGGCGTCTAATAGCGGTGAGTTTAGTGGAATACTGGAAACGAAGGGTATCGTCTGCTTTTTCAGTTGGCGCCTTCTCTGAAAACCAATCCTCCGAATTTATGAAATTACCTCTCCGATTTAATGCGGTACTCGCGCGTCGAGTTACCGGACTAGCGCTGATGGCGCTCGTGGTTTTGACTCTATTGGGTCATCGAACGATGGCGGCCAAGTCTGACCGGCCGAATATTGTCTTCATTTTTAGCGACGATCATTGTCAGCAGGCTCTAAGCGCCTACGATCCGTCACGAATTACGACGCCGAATATGGATCGCTTGGCAACGGAAGGCATGACCTTCAATCGTTGTTACGTGACCAACGCGATCTGTGGCCCTAGCCGAGCGGTAATCCAAACCGGAAAGTATAGTCACCTAAATGGCTTCGCTGTAAATGGCATCACTTTCAACGGCGACCAACAGACGTTTCCGAAGCTTTTGCAGAAAGCCGGTTACCAGACTGCAGTCGTCGGCAAGTGGCACCTAGGATCGACTCCCCAGGGATATGATTATTTCGACGTATTGGTAGGTCAGGGACCCTACTATAATCCGCCGATGAAAACGACAGACGAAAAGGGCGAAGTTGTCGTGCGCGAACATACTGGATACACGACGGAGATCATAACGGAAAAAGCTCTAAACTGGCTGAAGGAGAATCGCAAAGAGGACAAGCCTTTCATGCTGATGTATCAACACAAGGCCCCGCACCGCAATTGGGAACCTGCCCCAAAGTACCTTAATTGGCTTGATGACGTAACGGTAGCCGAACCGGAAACGCTTTACGACAATTACGAAACGCGCGCATCGCCCGCTCACAACCAAGCGATGGAAATAAAAAATCACTTGACGGATAGGGATCTCAAGCTGACTCAGCCACGAAATTTCACGCCAAAGCAACTGGCCGATTGGAATGCGGCTTACGGACCGAAAAACGAAGCTTACCTAAAAGCCAAAGCGGGCATGTCCGAAAAGGAAGTCATTCAATGGAAATATCAGCGTTACGTGAAGGACTACTTGCGTTGCGTTAAATCCGTGGACGACGGAATCGGCGAAGTTCTCGATTATTTGGAAGAAGCCGGTTTGTCGGAAAACACGATCGTTATCTACTCGTCCGATCAAGGTTGGTATTTGGGCGAGCATGGTTGGTTCGACAAACGCTGGATGTACGAAGAGTCGCTCAAGACGCCACTACTGGTTCGCTGGCCTGGTCAGACTAAAGCGGGTTCGACTAACAACGATATCGTATCGAACTTGGATTTCGCCGAAACGTTTCTCGATATCGCAGGCGTTAAAATTCCGGGCGATATGCAAGGCGAAAGTTTGGCATCCATCTTCAAGGGAAAAACGCCGAAGAACTGGCGCGATTCATTTTACTATCACTACTACGAGTTTCCAGGAGGTCACAGCGTAGCTCGCCACTACGGAGTGACGAATGGCAAGCACAAGCTGATCAGTTATTATCAGAGCGGGGAGTGGGAGCTGTTCGATCTCGAGAATGACCCGAATGAATTGAACAACGTGCATTCGAATCCTGAATACTCGAGCATCACGAAAAAGCTCGAGAAGGAACTAACTCGCTTGCGCAAGCAATACGAAGTCCCTGAAGAAGATCCCGATTTTCAAAAGATGAAAGCCGAAGCGCGCGCCCGCAACCGCGCCGCCCAAAAGAAATAGGTGCACAGGCATCCTGCCTGTTACCCTTTTGTAAAACAAAACGCGGACCTGCATTCATGGCCGGTCCGCATTTTTTATTAGGATTTATTCGGTACGGGTCTAATCCCTCGAAGCTTGTCGCAGACCCCGACCTGTCGGCGGCTTCGGCTTTTCAAGCAAGTCCGGAGGCCTTGCACCACCTCCAGCGCTTTTTGAGCTAGGGGGGTACGAGGCGTCCCGACTCGTATTCTCAATCTCTGAGAATACCTCCGCTGCCTAATTGTAGGAGCGGGTTTACCCCGCGATAATTCGTGTCTATACCATGGAAACGGAAAATGGCGGGATAAACCCGCTCCTACACTGACTTAGGTAACAGGTTGGAAGTCTGTGCGCCTTTTCTCGTGAATTCCACTTGAAAAGCGCTTGGCTCTGCAGTGGATTGTGGGTCCTCTAATCTCCTTTAACCCCAATAGATCTGTTTATGAGCGAAGAACTCGAAAATAAAAAACTCTTCTACGCCTGTTTCCTGGCCTTGGTTGCTACTTCTTTTTTCTTCGGCTTGCGAACCGTGGTCGTTGGAGAACTGGTAACTGAATTCAATTTTTCCCAGACCGAGATTGGTCAGATCTTGGGAGTCGGGTTATGGCCATTCGCTTTCAGCATTATTTTCTTCAGTCTGGTAATCGATAAAATTGGATACAAGGTGGCGGCTTACTTTGCAATCGGCGCGCATACCTTAGCGGTGATCGGTACGGTTGTGGCCGTTATGAACCAGTCGGCCTCGGGGCTTTATTGGAGTACGTTCCTCGTCGCCATTGCGAATGGTACGGTGGAGGCGTTTATCAATCCGATCGTCGCCACCCTGTATAAGAAGGAAAAATCTAAGTGGCTGAATATCTTGCACGCGGGTTGGCCTGCGGGATTGGCTTTGGGAGCCGTCGCAGCTTTACTTTTGGGCGATGTCGGTTTGACGGTGAAGTTCGGCGTTTGCCTGATTCCGGTTGTTATTTACGCGGCCTTGATCGCCAAGTGTAGCTTTCCGGTTCAAGAGCGCGTGGCAGCGGGAGTGAGTTTTCGCGAGATGTTGCGAGAGGTCGGCGCTTTGGGATCCTTCATAATTGCCTGGCTGACCGTTATGGGGTTGGTCCAAGTGGCCAACACAATGCTTAGCGATCCGTTGTCTCTTTCAGTGGGGCTGACCCTTGGTATTTCGGTGCTCGTAGCGATAGGGGCTTATGTTTTTACCGGTTCGTTGGGCAATTGGATGTTCGTGGTTATTTTGGTGACGATGCCGTTTCTGGCGACTACTGAATTGGGTACGGATGGTTGGATGGCAGCCTTGCTCGAAGCGGATTTTCCGAGATATGCAGGTTGGATTTTCGTGATGGTATCGGTCATTATGACCATTCTCCGATTCTACGCGGGACCCATCGTTCAGAAGTTTTCGGCGATTGGTTTGCTCGTTCTTAGCGCGGCCCTGGCGATTATTGGTTTGATCTTCCTGGGATTGGCTCCTTCGGGAGTTATGATTTTTGCGGCGATTGTGTATGCGTTTGGAAAAACCTTTCTGTGGTCGACGACCTTGGGGGTTGTTGCAGAGCAATTTCCTCGAGGAGGAGCGCTTACCTTAAATGGCGTTTCGGCAGTTGGCGTTCTTGGTATGGGGATTTTGGGGACGCCATTGATGGGGCTGTTTCTCGATAAGGGGATCGATGTGGATTTGCGCGAGCAAGAGCCAGCGCTTCACCAGGTCGTCGACGGTGGAATTCGCGCGGGTATGTTTGGCGAGGCGCCCAGCCTCAATATGGCGGCGGTTGAAACATTAGGAAGCGAAGATGCGGCAACGCTGCAGATAATCATCAATAAGAACAAGAAGAGCGCCTTCTTTCGCCAGGCGATGCTGCCAGGGTTTTTGCTCGTTTCGTATTTCGGACTTTTTCTATACTTTAGATCGAAGGGTGGCTACAAGCCGGTCGAGTTAGAGTAGAACAGGCATCCTGCCTGTTACCGTATGAAATTTACAGGCTGGAAGCCTGTGCACCATTTTTACTTATGAAACCACTCCTTATCGTTACTCTCCTAGCGGCGCTTCTGAGCTGCCTTAGTCTAGAAGCCAAGTCCCTCAAGGGGACTCGCCCAAACATCATCATGGTGATGACGGATGACCAGGGGATGGGGGATCTCAGCTGTTTGGGTAATCCAGTCTTGAGGACGCCTAATGTCGACCGTTTCTATAAGTTATCGACGCGCTTTACGGAGTTTCATGTTAGCCCGACTTGCGCTCCTACACGAGCGTCGCTCTTGAGTGGGCGTCACGAATTTAAAAATGGAGTGACCCATACGATCAAGGAGCGCGAGATTATGGCGCTTTCGACGACGACGTTTCCGAATGTTTTAAGCAGCGCTGGATACGAAACGGGGATCTTCGGCAAGTGGCATTTGGGCGACGAGGATGCTCACCAACCGTACAATAGAGGATTTAGCGAAGTGTTCATTCATGGAGCGGGAGGGATTGGACAAAAGTTTCCAGGCAGCTGCGCAGATTTTCCGCCAAACCTGGAGGACAAGTATTTCGAAAACGTTTTTCTGCACAACGATACGATTGTACAAACGCATGGGTTTTGCACCGATGTATTCTTCAAGGCTGCCCTTGGTTGGATACGAGAAAAGCAGACCCAAAACGAACCGTTTTTCGCTTACATCACGCCTAATGCTCCGCATGGTCCTATGATCGCTCCCGAGCGTTATTCAAAACGTTTTAGCGATATTGGCTACGACAAAAATACAGCAGGTCGTTATGGGATGATCGAAAACATCGATGATAATTTCGGTATACTCATGGACAAGCTCGACGAGTGGGAGCTATGGGAAAATACCTTGGTCATCTTTATGACCGATAACGGGCAGGCCGGAGCAAACGGAACCTTGAATGGTAAGCGAGTATCTCATTATCGCGCCGGCTTTAAGTCGGGTAAAGGTTCCCCCTACGAAGGCGGGACTCACGTACCGGCGTTCTGGCGCTGGAAGGGCGTGCTCGGAGAAGGTGTTGATGTATCAAGTCTCACAGCCCACATTGATGTTTTTAAAACGTTTTCGGAATTGGCCGGAGCTTCTATTCCCAAAGGTATCCAGAAGTTGGATGGACGAAGCATGTTGCCGCTGCTGGAGAATCCGAAAGCGAAATGGAAAGACCGGCATGTGTTTGTGCACAAGGGACGTTGGGAAAAAGGAGAAGATCCTGAGCTGTCAAAATTTGCGGATTGCGCAGTGCGTACTCAACGGTGGCGTTTCGTGAAAAATAAGGAACTCTACGATATCTCAAACGATCCCTTTGAGAAAACCGATGTTGCCAGTCAGCATCCGGAAGTTGTGGCTGAAATGCGCAAAGCTTACGATCAATGGTGGGAAGAAACCAAGCCGCTCATGGTGAACGAGGATCGGCCTTACACCGCGGAACACCCGCAATGGGTTCGCTACGAAAAACAAAAAGCAGAGCGCGGCATCCCGGAGTGGGTTGAGCCAACCTTGTGATGGGCGGGTAGCTCGACGCATGGTTTTTTAATGTGTTGCTCGCGGACGGTCGCTTGAGTATCTCGATTTGCATGAAAGCTTCCCTATTCGTTTTCTTCGCTTTTATCTCGATTTCCGCATTTGCCGAGCGTCCTAATATTATCCTCTGCATGGCGGATGATTTGGGTTGGGGCGATGTTGGCTTCAATGGCAATGAGGTTGTCCTAACGCCTGAGCTGGACCGAATGGCAAATGCGGGCATGCGATTCGAGCGCTTTTATGCGGCGGCTCCCGTTTGCAGTCCAACGCGCGGCTCGGTTCTTACGGGCAGGCATCCGCATCGCTATGGTATCCCGACGGCGAATAAGGGTCACTTGAAGCGTGAGGAGATTACGATAGCCGAAGTCCTCAAGGATCAGGGATATGCGACAGGTCATTTTGGTAAGTGGCATCTGGGGACGCTTGCGCCAGACTACTCGGGCAAGAAGGGGCGGAATCCAGAAAAGAACCACCTGACTCCCGGCATGTCGGGATTCGACGAATGGTTCAGTACGGAATATTCCGTTTGTACGTGGGATCCCTATGATCCGAAAAACGCCCACGATGGAATCACCGATCCGCGCGTTCTATTTTATCACAATGGTCGGAATATCGTCGATGGACCAGCTGAAGGCCTGGTGGGCGATACGGCTCGCATGGTGATGGACAAGGCTTTGCCGTTCATTGAAAAGGCGAGCAAAGCGGAGCAGCCGTTTTTTACCGTAATTTGGTTTCACGCGCCGCATTTGCCCGTGACGGGCGGTCCTGAGTTTTTGGCGATGTATCCAGGATTGGACGAGAATACGCAGCATTATTACGCGGTGATTACGGCCGTCGATCGGCAGATGGGGCGTTTACGCAAATCGCTTCGCGAATTGGGTGTAGCGGATAATACGATGCTCTGGTTTGCGGCGGATAATGGACCGGAAGGCAATCCCGGAAAAAAGGGACGTTCGCAAGGCACGGCAGATCCGTTTCGCGGTCGCAAGCGCTCGCTCTACGAAGGAGGCGTTCGGGTTCCGGGGCTTCTCGAATGGCCTGGTAAGGCGGAAGCAGGGCGTGAAACGTCGATGGCTTCGGTTACGAGCGATTACTTTGCAACCGTGTTGGATGTTCTTGGATACGAGCTACCCGAGGAAGATCGTCGACCATACGATGGAGTTTCGCTGTTGCCGTTAATCGAGGGGCAGGTTTCGAAGCGGAAAGCGCCGATTGGCTTTCAGGGTCACGGCTTGGCTACGCTTAATGACAATCGCTTTAAGCTTGTCCACAATCCAGGCAAGAAACGTTTGAAATCGGATAATGGCACGGCCCCGATATCGGAGTGGGAGCTTTACGATTTGAAAGTCGATCAGAGCGAGACGACCAATGTGATCGATAAGCATGCCAAGCTCGCCGCTCGCATGCGAGTGCAGCTCGAAGAGTGGCAAGCCTCTTGCGAAACCAGTAATCGAGGCGACGATTATTGAGCGATTGAAAGAGCGGTTTCGAGTTTTCGATGCCCTACCTTTTTAGTAATTTCGAAATCGATGTCCTTCTCGGGGCGGATGTGAGTAATGTTTTGCAGTCCTTTCGAAGTAATTTATTAACTGACCTTCTATGTACCTCAAAAAACGGTCTCAATTCGCCAGTCTGCTTTTCGCAACCCTTTCGCTCTCCGTAATCGCAGCTTTTGGCGGTAAGCCGAATGTCGTATTCGTGATTACGGACGACCAAGGTTATGGAGATGTTGGGGCGCTTGGAAACTCCATTATTCAGACTCCCGCGATGGACGAGTTGCATGCGACTGGCGTGCGTTTGACTGACTATCATGTGACGCCTACTTGCGCTCCAACGCGTGGCGCGTTGATGAGCGGCCATTTCACTAACCGAGCGGGACCTTGGCACACGATTATGGGTCGGTCTTTTTTGCGAGTGGGTGAAATGACGCTTGGGCAGGCTTTTCTCGACAACGGATACGAGACCGGGATGTTCGGCAAATGGCATTTGGGCGACAATTACCCTTACCGTCCGGAAGACCGCGGTTTCTCGGAGGTCGTTCGCCATGGCGGCGGCGGAGTTGGACAAACGCCTGATTTCTGGGATAACTCCTATTTTGACGACACCTATTTTCACAATAGCAAGCCGCAGAAATACAAAGGCTACTGCACGGACGTCTACTTCCAGGAAGCGAAGCGTTTCATCGAAGAGAGCGTGGATGACGGGAAACCGTTCCTAGCCTATATTTCGACCAATGCGCCGCACGGTCCTTTTCACTGCCCGGACAAGTATTGGAAACCTTATGCGGCTAAGGGGATATCCGATCGAGAAGCGATTTTCTATGGGATGATCGCCAACGTCGACGAAAACGTGGGAGCCATGCGTAAGTGGCTTGAGCGAAAAGGTCTGACCGAAAATACGATTTTCATTTTCACTACGGACAACGGCACCGCTTCGGGCGATCAGCTCAATAGCGGCGGCATGCGTGGCAAAAAAGGGAGCGAGTACGACGGCGGGCACCGCGTTCCCTTTTTCATGCACTGGCCCGCCGGCAATTTGACCGTAGGCCGCGACATTAACCAGTTGACCGCTCACATTGATATTCTGCCGACTTTGATCGAGTTGTGCGGTTTGAATGGACCGATGGACTACAGCTTCGATGGGCGTTCATTGGCGCCGCTGATTTACCAAACGCCGACTCCTTGGCCGGACCGGGTTGTTATAACCGATTCGCAGCGTGTGCGCGATCCGATCAAGTGGCGCAAGTCTTCGACCATGACAAAGCGCTGGCGTTTGATTAATGGCGAAGAGTTGTACGATATGAGTCGCGACCCGGAGCAAAAGAAAGACATTGCGAAAGGGAATCCGGAGGTTGTTCAACGCCTGCGTGGAAAATACGATCGCTGGTGGGCAAGCATTTCTCCGGGATTTGTTGTCGATGAGCGAGTAGTGCTCGGCAACAAAGCGGATAATCCGACCCAGTTGACTGCTCACGACTGGCTGACCGACGGCAATCCGCCTTGGCACCAAAGTAGTATCCGCAAGGGGCAAAAGGGTGTGGGCCATTGGGCGGTCCGTGTTGAAAAAGCGGGTACTTTCGAAATCGCTTTACGTCGTTGGCCGCGTGAGGTTTCGAAGGCGATCGATTCGAATGTTAAACCAGGAAAGCCTGTTCCAGGATTGGTCGCGTTTCGGGAAACTCCTGGAAAGGGGTTCGACGTGACCTCGGCCACGCTGAGCATTGCGGATTTCTCTGACGAAAAGCCCGTTAAGAAGGGCGCGGAAAGCGTGACCTTTACGGTCGATCTCGAGCCTGGGGATTTTAACCTCCAAGGTGAATTCAAAATGGGGGGGGATTCCATCAGCGCTTACTACGCGGTTGTTAAACGGTTGTAGAATATTCGTATGAACCTATTGGCCTGTCTCTAGGCTGTAGGAGTTTCTTTTGTAGGTCGTCTCGCTGAGGCGACACGCTTGCAGGGCTGGCGGGTCAGCGACCCGCCCTACAGTTGATTTGCTCGAAGACATTGGACTAATTAAACAATCTCTAAGAAAAAACACGCGTCGGGACGCCACGCGCCACCACAATACAAGCCGCAGGTGGCACGTGGCCTCCGGACGCGTTCTTTCAACCCGAGCAACCCAAAGCCGTCTCTCTGAGGGCCAACCTCGATACATGCGTATGTTGAGAAAAATCTTTTGTAAGAAGGGTAAACTGTGTTTAAGGGATTACGCTCATATGGCGGATGATGGTTTTGAGAATAAGGTGGCGATTGTAACAGGAGCCGGAAATGGAATCGGGTTTGAGATTTGTCGGGGGTTGGCGACTCAAGGCGCGTCTGTTTTGCTGAATGACTTGGATTCATCCTTGGCGCTGGAAGCCGCAGAGAAAATAGGCGCTGAAGGAGGTATTTGTCAGTCCTTTCCTGGTAATGCGGGAGACCCGGAGTTTGTGGAGAAAATGGTTGCAGAGGCAGTGACTCGGTTTGGGGCGATTGACATCGCGATCGCGAATGCGGGTATTACTACATACGGATCTTTTTTGGAGTACACGGTCGAGAAATTTCAGAAACTCGTTGGGCTCAATCTTCAAGGAAGTTTCTTTTTGGCCCAATCCGCGGCCAAACGAATGAAAGAACAAGGGACAGGCGGCCGGATTTTGTTTATGTCGTCCGTGACGGGTCTTCAATCACATCCCTATTTAGTGCCATACGGAATGACAAAGGCGGCGTTGAGAATGTTGGCAAAGGGCTTGGTCGGAGAATTGTCGCAATATGGAATTACAGTAAACGCGATTTCGCCGGGGGCGGTCGGGACGGAACGTACGATAGGTGACGATCCGGAGTTCGAAGTCAGTTGGTCGGGAGCGACGCCAAATGGACGTATCGCTTCGCCTGAAGATATTGCCGATGCAGCGTTGTTTTTAGCCTCGGATAAGGCTAAGCATATCACAGGGCAAAATTTGGTGGTTGATGGAGGCTGGACGTGCACTAGCCCCGTGCCCAATTTAGTGATACCGGAGTGAGCCTTTGGGCTAAGCGTCACACATTTAATCAGGATTGTATCTCACATCAGCTTTTTGCCGGCTTCTTCGTTGCTGACTGGTTTGAAGTTCGGACGACCGTAGCGCGTGGTGGGAGCAACTCCGGCAGGGTTGTAATTGAACTCATCTACACCGCGGCAGAGGTAGGCTTTGAAGTTCGGGTTCACCGAGAGGTCGTTCTTCACGTTGGTGCCGGAGTAACGAATTGTGAGACCAGCGCGACGTCGGTCGGAAGGGTTGGCCTGCGAACCGTGGATGGCGCGATCGTCGTGGACGGAGCATTCGCCAGCCTTGAGTTTAAACTGCACGGCGCTGTCGGCATTGAAGTCTGATCCGTCTTCCAGCTCAAGCGTGAGCACGGAATTGGTTTCCTCGGACTTGCGGTGTTTGATGATGCCGCCGAGATGAGAACCGGGAATGAGTTTCATCGCTCCGTTTCCTTCGTCCACATCGTCGAAGGCGAGCCAGACAGTCACGGAATTGTTGGGCGCCATTGGCCAGTAATACGAATCCTGGTGCCAGCCGACGGTGGACATCGTGCGCGGCTGTTTGATAAAGAAGTTACTCGCCCAGTAGTAGAAATCGGGACCGAGAATGCTTTCGACGAGATCGAGAATCTTGGGATGCTTACAGATATCGTTGAGATAGGTGCTGGCCTCGTGCCACTCGCGGATGTCCTTGGTAGTTTCACCTTCCTCGAGGAGAGCGAGGAGGGCAGGCAGCTCGGCGTTGATCTTGTCCATTTCTTCCTTGGTGAAGATGGAAGGGAGACCGAGGAGGTAACCGTCTTTGTTATAAGAGGCTTTTTGTTCTTTGCTGAGTTGGTGAGTGGACATGAGTCGGAAGAGTCCCATAAGTTGTTAAAATAAAGAGGTGGTTTCCCACCTTTGAAGCCGTCAGGCTGCGAGGTGACTTAAACCTTAAAAACAGGAAACCACATGGACAAAGCTGAGTTAAGCGCTTGCCTGGAGCAAGCTGATTCTAAGGAGGCGGGCGCGTTGCTGCGCGCCGCGCTTCGAAACAAGATGAGAGAAGCTCTGATGGAGATTTTGGAAGAGGAAGTGCAAGGGCTATGCGGCTCCAGCCATTCTCGGGACTCGAAATCGGACTATTACAGGGCTGGAAGCTCGCCTGCGAAGGTAAAACTGGGCGACCAAGAGCATGCGATCCGTCGGCCTCGCGTGGGCAAGTCCCTGGGCGACAAAGGCCAAGGCTCTTATCGACGAGATGCTGGGGCGGGACCTGTCCGCTCTCGATATTCTGGTAGAGATGCTCGACGGAATCTATCTTTGCGAGGGCTTGCGCAGCGTGGCTGCCATCGGAATCGATAAAAGCGGAGCCAAGCACGTGTTGGGCTTTAAAGTCGGTTCGAGCGAGAACTCGGAAGTCTGCCGGGATCTCGCGGGCGACCTGTATCGACGCGGGCTCCGGCCCGTTCAGTGGAAACGTTTTCTCGCTGCTCTCGAGCAACGCGATCGAGAACGCTTTCCTGAATATTCGCCGACATATTGGAAGAGTCTGTCGTTGGAGAACAAATACCGACCAAGCTGACCGATGGGTTACGAGCGGACTGTTTCTGTCGGAAAAGACCTTTCATCGAATACCTGGATACGACGATATAGACAAACTCGAAGCAGCCCTGGCTAACTCTTCGAAGCTCCCCCATGGGGGAGCTTCGAAGAATGGCAATAGCCTTCACTCCTCACCCGAACTGATTAACCAATAACGATACCGCCTCGAGTTTTAACAAGATTTGGGACATCCCCTATCGCAGGTCACAAGATCAATAATGATATTGGCATCTTGAATAACTATTCTCATGCGACAATTAAACAGTCTTCGCGGAATTCATCGTAAGATTGGTCCATGAAGTAGGCAGCTTTAGTACCTGAAATCACCTCCTCTGCAAAGCTTCGAAGCACGAGCTGACGGAACCGCTGTGGACGCTCGGGCATGGCATAATTCCCCGGTTCGTTCTTGCGATAACCACGCTGACTATAAGTTATATTAAAGCGACGATACCGATCCTCAGGGAGAATGTTCAGGTCTTTCGCCCGATAGGCGATGGCCGCAATGGAAACTCCAAGTTGTTGAAGTCCTTTTGTAAGGGTGGGCTCCATCAGCTGGGAATATGTAATCATTCTTCCCCCAGACGATTAATGCTGGCGGTTGGTAATCGCGGAAGTACTGCTGCCAGGCTGGATACAGAGGCGCGCTGGTTCTGTAATCGTAGAACATGGCGAGTTGGATTTCCGCATTTTCAGGTCTGCTTAGGTGTCTTAAATCTAAATTCCAGCTATCAGGGCTGATTTTCGTTGGTCATGCGGCTCCTCTAACATGAAGCGTGTCAATTTTTTATGATGATGCGTAACTAACTGATATTGAGTGGATGAGTTTTTATTGGGATATTAATGGTATCCTGATATTTAGAGTAACCCGAAATATTGGGTTGCTAAGCACAAAATATCGTGGTTTTTGACGATGGATGGGTGACATTTTCGAACTCGGCAAATCCCAGGTCGGTACACTTCTTCTAAAGCTCCCGGAAGAGCATAGCTGTAGGCGGCTTCTATCGTTGGTGACGCAATCCATCTCGGAATGGGACGATGTCGCTTTGGTTCGAATTTGGCAGTCTTTGCCAGGAGACATATGCGATCGTTGCCTTATGAGAGATGAATGCCCGACTCTGGTCGATTGTTTGCATTTGGTTTCAAGCCGGGGCCATTCGATCACTGACTCGAACGCAAACTGGAATAAACTAGAGGGTCGCTTTGCTCGTTTCCCGCCGGGTGTGAGAAAGATCGGTCACGTGGCGAAAACTGGGAAATCGGTTACCGTCAACCTCAGGGAAGACAAGACCTGGGTAGCCGATTCTGATTGGGCCGAAGCGGAGGGAATCAAAGCCATAAATGCGCAACCGCTTTTGTTTCACGGCAAGGTGCTTGGTGTATTGGCTATATTCTTACGCAGAGAAATTGACCTGAATACCGAAAAATTGCAGCGAATGATCGCTGACCATCTGGCTATGGCGATCGCCAACGCAGAAGCATTTGAAAAGATAGAGAGTTTGAAGGGGCAATTGGAACTCGAGAATGAATACCTTCGGATGAAACTCGAAGGGACGCAAAGTTACGGCGACATCGTGGGAACGAGCGAAGCGGTTAAACATGTCGTATCGAGAATCGAACTTGTCGCCCCAACCATGGCTAATGTTTTGATTCTCGGCGAGTCGGGCAGGGGCAAGGAGCTCGTTGCCCGTGAGATCCATCGCCACAGCGACCGGAAGAACGAGCCACTGATCTGCGTGAATTGCGCGGGTATTCCGGCGAGTCTTTTCGAAAGCGAGTTATTCGGTCATGCGAAAGGCTCGTCTACGGGCGCCTTGCGTGATCGCCCGGGACGTTTTGAGTTAGCGGCGGGCGGCACGCTTTTTCTTGACGAGATCGGAGAGATCCCCGTCGATCTGCAAGCCAAGTTGCTACGG
>JAPKDW010000109.1 GCA_028822375.1 Opitutaceae bacterium
CGCGGAAACAACCGAGCCAGACTTTACCCAAACGCCCGCAACCGACTACCTTTCATCCGCCCGCGAAGCCGCGGCCATCGCTGACTACACCACTGCTATCGATCTCTACTGGAGAGCCTTGGGGTCCGCATCGGACGACCCGTCAATTTGGCACGAACTCGCTCGTATCTACATGGAAAACCAAAATTGGCTCGACGCCGAAGCATGTATTCTAGAAGCCAAACGCCGCTCCCCTCGATCAGCTAATATCGCCGCTAGCTACATCACGGTCATCTCTCAAACTCAAGTCCCTGCCCGAGCTGTCCAGGAAGCCGAAGCCCTAATCAATCTATTTCCGCAAAACGCAGCCATAGCCCTCGCTCTCGCTCAAACGTTTCGAAAAGCCAATGCGCCCCGCTCGCGAGTCGCCCAAGCCTACGAGAACTTTCTCGGCAAAGCCGAATCAGGCGCCGAGGGACATAACGAAGCCACCCGTTACCTCAGCGATTCTCGCTAAGCGAAATCGACAACCACTGAATCAGCCAGGGTATGCCAGCAATCAAGGCGAGCAGCATTCGCGATCTCAAGGATCGCATCGGAATCTACGACGTCGTTTCTCGGGAAGTCTCCCTAAAGCGATCCGGTTCCAACTACAAGGGACTCAGCCC
Source organism: Opitutaceae bacterium (assembly GCA_028822375.1). GTDB lineage: Bacteria > Verrucomicrobiota > Verrucomicrobiia > Opitutales > Opitutaceae > Pelagisphaera. Next base: position 648 of record JAPKDW010000109.1, read on the forward strand.
CTTCAACAACGAAAAGACGCCTTCCTTTTACGTCTCCCCAGACAAAGGCATCTACAAATGTTTCTCCAGCGGCAAAGCCGGCGACATTATCAGTTTCGCAATGGAGACCGAACGGCTCTCCTTTATCGAAGCGGTTGAAGCGCTTGCCCAACGCTTCGGATTCGAACTCGAATACGAAGCCGGCGGACGGCCACGCGAGGACCGTTCCCTTCGGCAGGACCTATTCGATCTTCACGAATTCGTGGCCAACTATTACAACGAAGCCTTCAACGCCAAGGACGAAGGCGGCGACTGGATTCGCAACTACTGGACCCATTCCCGCCAATTCGATCTATCGGTTGCCGAGGAATTTAAAATCGGCTTTGCGCCAGTCTACGGCGTCGAACTCGGCCGCCGCGTCGTTAAGCAAGGATTCTCCAAGGAAGCCCTCGAAGCCTGCGGTCTCTTCTACACTCGACGCGGCCTCAATCCCGATTCGATGGGCTATCGTTTCCGAGGACGACTCATGATTCCTATTCGCGACCACCAAGGCCGGATCACCGCCTTCACTGCCCGGCAACTAGAGCTCACGCCCGATGACGACCCGAGCAAGGAAGCCAAATACGTCAATTCCCCGGAAACGCCGATCTTCAACAAAGGCTCCCTTCTCTTTAATATGGATCGCGCTCGCATGGAAGTCGGCCCCGACATCCCCTTCGTTATGGTCGAAGGGCAGCTCGATGCGATCCGCTGCTGGAGCGTTGGCCTCAAAGGAGCTGTAGCCCCCCAAGGCACCGGCATCACCGAAAACCAGCTTCGACTTATCAAACGCTATGAGCCCAAGATTCGCTGCCTACTTGACGGCGACCGGGCTGGGCAACAAGCCGCTCTGCGCATGCTGCCAATCGCTCTCGGTCAGAGCGTAGAAGTCACATTTATCCCACTCAACGAAGGCGAAGACCCTGACGATCTATTCCGGGACAACGGAGCGGAAGCCATCGATGGCCTCCTAGAGCGGGAAACCGAAGCCATTGCCTTTGCCGCTCGTTCAATTGCTCCCGATAAAAAAGGCCTCACCCCTCAGGCTAAAGCCAAAGCCGCTCGAGAACTTTTCCAAATAATCGCCAAAGCCGATACCGACACAGCTCAACTCGAGTTCGTAAAACTTGTCGCCAACGAGCTCAACATCGACGCAAACGCTGCAATCCGCGATTTTCAGCGATTTTCGAGCGGACAAAGAACACCGCTAAAATCCGCCCGAAAGCCGGAAACCGTTGTCCAAAGCGAACTTTCTTCGCGTAATTCTGTCCACACTCTCGAAAGGGATTTACTAGGACTTTGCATAAACGAAGAGGAAATCGGCGCCAAAATCGCGCACATCATCGACGAACGATGGATCGATACACAATCTCCAGAAGGTAAACTGCTCAACCAAGTACTAAATGACTTCCTCCACGATATGTGGAATGGAGCTGATTCTCTTAATGATCAGCTCGAAGACTCCGAACTGAAGAGCTTAGTTGCTGATCTAATATTTCAAAAACCCGAGTATGATAACCCGATGCGACTAGCCAATGAAGCCATTCGAAGACTCGTAACTAAATTTGCAGACCAAAAGATAAAAAAGATAAAACTTGAAATTGCTCGAAAACAATCCGAACAAGACCCTGCATTAAACTCTCTCTATGACGAGTTTTTGAAATTACAGAATATTAAAGGTAACCCGCCGCAACTCGGAGCGCCTAAGCAATAACACTTTACGGAAACCTACGCCGAGAAATCACACTCTATGCCACGCAAGAAGAAAAGCGACGCCGAAAGCGCCCCTGGACTAAGTAAACATCAAATCAATGAGCGCATTCGCTACTTGATTCGACAATCAAAGGAGCAAGGCTATCTCACGTCTACCGACATCAACGAAGCCCTTCCGGAAGGCGTTGATAGACAAGATGATATCGATAACATCATTTCGATATTGCAGAATCTTGAAATCGATATTCTCGATCCGGACGAAGTCGATTCCTACAAAGCAAAGCAAGAGGAACAGGAAGAAGCTCAGACTAAGGTCAACCAACACGACATCCTGGACGATCCCGTCCGAATGTATCTCAAGCAGATGGGCCAAGTGCCTCTTCTTACTAGAGAACAGGAAGTCGAAATCTCGAAACGCATTGAAGCCGCCGAGCTCAAAGCTCAGGAAGCGTTGTTCTCTGTAGCAATCGTCTCCGAATTTACGCTCACTCTAGCCGAGAAGCTAATGAATCGCGACGAACGATTCGATCGCATCGTAATCGATAAGAAAATCGAAAATCGCGAAACCTACTTTCTCGCCCTACCCGGCCTAATCGAGCGTTCGCGCAAGACTCAAGACCGGATGTACAAGAGCTGGACGGAATTGCGTGCCGAAGAAGATCTCGATGCGCGAAAGAAAATTCGCTCCAAGTTCCGCAAGCAGGAAAACACGCTCCGCGGCAATTTCTCGAAATTCTTCTTCAAACTTAAAGTCTTCGAAGAAGAAATCGACAACGTCATCAGCAAGGACCTTTCTCTTATCAGCAGGATCCATCGCGATATGGATCTGGTCAAAAAGCCTAAGACGCAACGCGACGCTCTCCTTGACATCGAAGCTCTCAAGGAAGAGCTCGAAACTCTTCACGACAAACACCGCATCGATCCTGACAAGCTCGTCAGACTGATTAGCGATGTCCGCGTACACCTTAAAGCAGCGCATCAAGCGAAGACCGAAATGGTCGAAGCGAATCTTCGCCTCGTCATATCTATCGCGAAAAAATACACCAATCGCGGCCTTTCCTTCCTCGATCTTATCCAAGAAGGCAACATGGGTTTGATGAAGGCAGTCGAAAAATTCGAATACCGTCGGGGCTACAAATTCTCGACTTACGCCACTTGGTGGATTCGCCAAGCCATTACCCGCTCGATCGCAGACCAGGCCCGTACGATTCGTATTCCGGTCCACATGATCGAAACCTTGAACAAGGTCATGCAAGTTCAGAAGCAACTTCTCCAAGAGTACGGCCACGAGCCGACTCCCGAAGAGGTTGCCGAAGAAATGGCTCTACCAGTCGAACGTGTGCAGACCATCATGAAGATGGCCCAGCAGCCAATTTCACTCCAAAGCCCAGTGGGCGATGGAGATGACACGAATTTCGGCGATTTCATCGAAGACAAATCAGCCGAAAACCCGTACGACCAAACGGCCTTCAGCCTCTTGCGCGAAAAGATCATCGACGTCCTCGACAGTTTGACCGAACGCGAGCGCCGCGTTTTATCTTTACGCTTCGGCCTCGTCGACGGCTACAGCCGCACACTCGAGGAAGTTGGCAAACAATTTCAAGTAACCCGCGAACGTATTCGCCAAATCGAAGCCAAAGCTCTTCGCAAAATGCGTCACCCGACGCGTATTCGCCAATTGCACGGATTTTTCGAAAGCGAACAATTCGACGGACCAAACACTTTCCTCAGCGGCCAACCAGGCAAGGAGAAAGAATCAGGAAAGAAATAGAGGGATTAACGGGATTTCTGGATGTTCCGAAGTCCTTTGTTTCGACCGAAATTGAAACCAGCATTGCATCAAACGAAAGATAGCGCCAACTTACGAATTACGCTCATCATTCTTACAAATTTAGCTCCAACGAATTTATACAATGGAAACACCCTATTCACTCGCATTCATTCAGAACCTCAACTGGACAGAAGTCGTTGTTATTCTGATCGTTTTTATCCTGCTTTTCGGAGCTAAGAAACTTCCGGAACTTGCGCGCGGCATCGGCAAGTCCATCAAGGAGTTCAAAAAAGCTACGAGCACTATCGAGGAAGACATTCGCACAGCGATGGACGAAGAACCGGAAGTCAAAAAATCTATCAACACAGAGAAAGCTACCGAAGCGAAAGAAGAGACCCCTTCGCAGTAGTCCGAGATTGTCTTCAAAAAACCGTTACAACAATTTCCAAAGCCGACTGATTTTCGAATCCGTCGGCTTTTTCATACCCAAAAACGAACGCATACATAAGGAATTTCAGCCATATGTTTTCGCTTGCCCACGACGTAGCGTAGCGAAGATGCCGAAGCAATATCACGAATTCGCAGAAACCAACATTTGATTCTCTATCGAATTATTCGTGTTCATTTGCGTTATTCGTGGGCGAAAAAATCACTTCCAAAACTTTCGAACTTCGCCTCCAGCATGACTTCAAAGCCTCGCCTCGAGCCCTTCCGAATCGTCAAATAGGCTCTATAAATTCGTCAATGCTACCGTTTTACCGTATTCAAATTTGCTTTTATCAATTGGTCCGTTTAAACGCTTGCTTCAAAACGTGCTTTCGTTGAGCATTTTAGGAATTCATGTGGCGCAATTTCCTCGGACTCTTCTCTAACGACATCGGCATCGACCTCGGGACAGCCAATACCCTCGTCTACTCCAAGGACAAAGGCATTGTTTTACGCGAACCTAGCGTAGTCGCTATTCATAGCGGAACGCGTAGAGTACTCGCTGTCGGAAACGAGGCAAAGAAGATGCTCGGTCGTACTCCTGGCAATATAACGGCTATCCGTCCGATGAAAGATGGCGTAATCGCCGACTTCGATATCACGGAAGCCATGCTGCGCTACTTCATCAAGAAAGTGCAGACCGCCAAGATAATTCCCCCACGTGTCGTAATCGCCATTCCTTCCGGAATCACGGAAGTCGAAAAACGTGCCGTAAAAGAATCCGCAACGCACGCAGGAGCCCGGGACGTAATGCTTTTAGAAGAACCCATGGCAGCCGCTATCGGAGTTGGCCTGCCAGTCGAAGAACCTGCCGCGAATATGATCGTGGACATCGGTGGTGGCACTACGGAAGTGGCTATCATCTCGCTAGCCGGTATCGTATACGCCAAGAGTATCCGTGTCGGAGGCGACGAGCTCGACGCAGCGATCATCAACTACATGAAGCGGGCATACAATCTTCTCATCGGCGAACGCACGGGTGAAGAAATCAAACTCCGCATTGGATCGGCTGCAGCGCTCGACGAAGAATTGACAATCGAAGTCAAAGGCCGCGACTCGGTTGCCGGCCTACCGAAGACGATTCAAGTATCCTCCCAGGAAATTCGCGAAGCGCTTAGCGACACGGTCAGCTCCATTGTCGAAGCTGTCTGCAGCGCTTTGGAACGCTGTCCTCCCGAACTTTCGGCCGACCTTGTTGACCGGGGATTCATACTCGCCGGAGGCGGAGCATTGCTCCGTGGAATCGACCGCCTGCTTTGCGATCGCACCGGTTTGCCCGTCACGATCGCGGATGACCCGCTCAGCGCCGTCGCCAATGGAACCGGCGCCGTACTTGCCGAACTCAACGCCCTACTCCCTTACGTGGCTAGCGACTCTAAGGACTAGGTCTTGCCTTCTCGAACCCCGTGAATCGCTTCTACCTTGCCTAAAAAGCGACTCTTAAGCCTAAAGCCTTTCGCCATACTGCTAGCGGCAGCGCTTTTTTGGATATTGGTTCCTATCGCCTTCAAGAGCAGCGTCCGCTCTTCATTCTACGAATTCCAGGCTCCCCTTTCCACGGGGGCTTCCTATATACGAGAACTGCAAAACTATTGGGCAGCTCGGACCAAATCGAAGAACGAGTTGTACGATGCCGGCAAGGACATGGCTCGCCTCAATGCGACTTACGAGTTGATGATTCTAGAGAATCAAACGCTCAAACAAGAAGTAGAGCGTTTGGAAGAATTGCTCCAACTCCCGACTCGCGCGGAATACCAATACGAAATCGCTCGAGTCGTATCTCGAGATTTCAATTCCTGGTGGCAGCGCCTGGAAATTAGAAAAGGCAGCAAACATGGAATCCCGACAGGGGCTCCAGTCGTCTTTTCAGGCGGAGTCGTCGGCCGCGTCAAAGAAGTTCACGAATACACCTCCACGGTAGAGATTCTGAGCAACAGTCATTTGCGAATGGCCGTAATCATCGCCGGAGACAATCGCCCCATGAGCTATCGCGGAAGCGGCTTTCAAACGCTTCAATCCCCTGTAGGCCTAGTCGAATACATTCCGAACGACATCAAACTCAACGATCCCGCAAACCCGCCGCGCATCATTACTTCCGGCATGGGCGGCGTATTTCCAGCAGGTTTGCATATAGGGTACCTGAAACGGCTTCGTCCAGGAGCCAGCGGGATGTTTCAAGATGGCGACGTCGATCTAGACAAACGTCTCTCAAGTTTAACCGAAGTCGCCGTTCTTGTAGCGATTGAGGAGAACCCCCAGTGAAACTTTTTTCACGTAATCGATGGTTGATCGTTACCGCGATCCACTTCCTAACGCTCTTTGCATTTTCCGAAATCAATACCTATTTGAGTCCATGGGGTATCAGCATTCTCATCACAGGTATGCTGCTTTCCTTCAGCTCCCTAGTCCTCAGCCACACACAGGGCGCCCTTTCGCTCATTCCCATCGCTTTCTATCTCGATAGTCGATCTCCACTTCCTTTCGGTTCGTCTCTCATCATTCTAATCGGCTTGCATTACCTAGTTGTCGGATTCCGTTATCAATTCCACCGAGAATCAGGAGGCATCAGCATGGCAGTATCGCTGATTGCCAATATTGCGATCCATCTGCTCTACACTTTATTCGCCATCGTCCACTTAGGAAGCGAGGGTCTCAATTCTCTTCAAATTGGATTGAACCTTCTCTGCAGCAGCCTGGTCATCGCATTATTGAATCCATTCTATCTCTCAACCCTGATTCGATTTCTGGAACTATTTGGGATTAAGATCGCTCAGGAACAACGCCAAGCACGATGAATCCGGAGGAAAAAAAGAAGTACCAAGGTCGCCTCTGGATTTTCTACGGAATCCTAGCAATACTCCTTTCGATACTCTATAGCGGCCTCTTCTATCGACAGCTCATCGAAAAGGAATCCCACGTTGAACGGGAAAAAATTCAAAATCATCGCCGCATCCTCACTCCCGGTCCCAGGGGTAATATCCTGGACCGCGAAGGTCGCGTACTCGTAGCAAATCGATCCAAATTTTCAGCTGTCGTTTTCCTTTTCGAAGACCAGGTACAAAAGGCGTTCCGCAATCACTACCGCGGAATGGTTAGGGACTACCGCGAGCAAGGGAAGACCATCGAGAATTATACGAATTTGCTCATTCTTTCGCGAGCCATGGTTCTCGAAAGCTACCTTAAAGGTGTAAACAACTTGCTCGGACGCGAAGAAGAAGTCGATGCAAACGGAATTTCAAGACATCTAAACCTCAACCCGCTTCTTCCTTACCCTTTAGTCGACAACCTCATGCCGGGCGAATTCGCCATTCTCCTAGAATCGTTGCCCGTCGAATCTCCTGTCCAACTTTATGTATCTACAATGCGGCACTACCCATATGAGAATGCTGCAGCGCATGTTATAGGTTATGTTGGCCACAGCGCCTTGGAGATCGAAAGCGATATGCCGGGAGCCGATCTAAAAACGTTCGCTACGAAAGGATCCTATGGACGAAACGGAGTCGAAAAACGCTTCGATTCGAATCTCCAAGGAAAAACGGGAACGGAAATCTGGGTGGTAGACCCAAACGGCTACCAGGTTGAGCCTATCCAACGCCTCTACCCTCAAAAAGGCAAAGACGTCGAACTCTCTATCGACATCGATCTCCAACTCGTAGGTGAACAAGGTTACGACCTATACGGCGACAAAGGAGCACTCGTCGCCATCGACATCAATCGGATGGAAGTCCTAGCGATGCTCAGCCGCCCAGACTACAATCTAAACGATACCGCTCCATTCATCTCCAATGACGTGTTCAAAGAAATCAACGACCGCCAAGCTTGGGAAAACAAAGCCCTTCGCGGTCTCTACCCTCCGGGTTCCCCATTCAAACTCATAACCGCAATCGCGGCGCTCAAATCAGGAGTGATCGACGATGCGACTATTTTCGAATGCGACGGAGGACACCGAGTAGGCGGACGCACATTTCCGTGTATGGGCCATCACGGCAAAGTTGATTTACGAACTGCCATCCAAAAAAGTTGCAATGAATATTTCTATCGCATCGGACTAGCAGCGGGTTCCGATAATTTGAGCCGAGAAGCTGTCTACATCGGACTCAACGCACCGACGAATATTAATCTTCCAAACGAAACAGGGCGCATGATCACTCCTTCGCGCCAATGGAAACGCGAGCGATACGATGAACCTTGGTACGACGGCGATACTGCCAACATGTCGATTGGACAAGGATTCCTTACAGTCACGCCCCTTCAAATGGCGATGATGGTCGCCTCAATCGCCAAGAACGAAGTCTATACGCACCCAAGCATCGTTAAACAATCGGCTGCTCAACTTGCTCAACGTCCCGTTCCTAAACCTCTAGGACTACCTCCCGAAGTGCACAAAGCGATTATTGATGGGATGGACCGTGTCGTTAGCGCAACAGGTACGGCTCGCGCTGCGATGGTCGACGGAGTCACCGTCGCTGGCAAAACCGGCACCGCTCAAATTAACAAAAAAGAAGGTAAGTTCGAACTTGCCTGGTTTGTCGGCTTCGCTCCAGTCGAGAATCCGCAAATAGCAATCGTCTCTCTCGTCGAAGGTCAAAATCTAAATGAAAGCTTCGGCGGCGGACGTCACGCTGCGCCAATGGCTCGCTATATTTTCCAAGCCTTTTTCGAAAAGCATCCGGAATTCAAAATTCAACCGGAGCCCACCCAATCGCCTACAGGCACCGTCGGGCTTCCTTGAATACAATCCGAGGATTGGACCAAGATTCCTTTCTTCCGAAGCGCAAACGGTTCAATTCCATGACCACTGAGGTTCGGCGTTCGTCTATAGCCTCATCGCCAACTCCCGACTGATGAAATCGCTTCAACAACTTGCTCGCTTTTCGCCGGATCGGATCGCCACGCCTAAACGAAGCCAAAAATAATTCCCTATAATTCAGAGCCAAATTTCGCTGAAACAAAAGCGCCCCAATGGCTAGGATGAGCGATATAGTCGTGTAGTAGAATTTTTGAATACTCCAAGGAGCCACAATCCATTTATAGACCTGCATAACCGCCCGAGTCGTCCACTCTCCAGCTACTTGCGCGTAAGCATAAAAGAATTCCTTCAATTGAGCCGCCGCTTGTTTCTGTGCATGTTCGTCAAAACTGACAATACGACGGTACCAGAGCATTCGCAAACTATCAACATAAGCAAACGTCCCCGCTTCGACTTCCTGCCCACCAAGAGCGATCGTGCGCTCAGCCATAGCCGGCATCCCCGAACCAGGCGTAGGGTCCACGCGAATCCAGCTACCCAACCCATCGTAAACCTCGCACCAAGCGTGGGCATCTGAATTACGAACCATGTAATAGTTCTCGAATGCATTCCACGCGCCTCCCTTATACCCGATCACAGCTCGCGCCGGATGACCCGCTACTCGAGAAAGAAGAATCAGAGATGAGGCGAAAAACTCGCAGTGCCCATTCAAATCCGTTTGCAGCCAGCGTACTACCGGATCCTCTATATCAGAACCTTTCGGAAGCTTTACGTCCATAGAATAACTATGGGTGTTGGCTAAGTATTCAGTCGCTCGAGACGCAAACGCTAAAGCGCTCAGATCCTTTCCTTGTGTAATTTCATCAACCACCGCTTCTAAATACGAAAGAGCAGCTGGATCGTCGGGGAGTTCCAAAAGCGTATTCGGATAAACCTCTCCAGATTCGCGTGAATCGTCACGAGAGCCCTTCGGAGGAATATCGTAAGACTTCCCCATCGATACATCCGAAATCCGTGTCGAAAAGCTAAGGTCTTCCAATTGATAGGAAACCATTTTGCTAGGCGTCTCCTTAAGCGAAAACAAATGCATCCGAGGTCCAACGCTCAGATCATTCAAATTCGAAAAAGTCAACTGTTTGAAATCTCCCACAATCGGCAAGAACTTGCTCACGCCAGGTTCGACGAAAAAGGTCCAACGGTCCCGAGCGACGGAACTAGGCGTTTCCGAAAACCGACGATTCTTCCAATACCGCTTTGCATGGTAAGGAGACGAGAATCCCGCCCTCATCATATCTTTTAACTCGGCCGAAAGATGGAAAGACCCTTTGCTGTAAGTGTCCAGCGCCAACATCCGCCAGTAAGGTGTTTCCGGAACGAAAGGCTCGCCCGAGACATCAACTCGTAGAGCAACGCGTTTATCATTCTTGATACTCGTCACATCGCCAAGACTAATGCTATCCGAAAATCCAGTGAGCGTCGATGTCGACTTCATGTTGAATAGGTTCACCTTATTTTCGACATCAACCCGAGGGATAAACATGAATGCGATACCCGCAATGCCAATTAGCGAACCGAACAGCGCCGAACCCATCGCAAGATTCCGGAAACGTGTGGCGCGAGCCAAATGAATCCAGCCTTGATGGTCATCCCAAACGGCCTCATCCAAGACTCCCTCGCCTCGCCCCTCGGCTTTCGTTTCGAAAATGCTGCCGATAGACAGAAAAATCACTGCTAGTCCAGAAAATACAAGTAACTGAACACCGAATACAATCGATGAAGTTAGCATACCCGTCATAACTAAAAGAAAGAGGCAGAGCAAAGCCAACTGCATTTCTTCGCGCCGCTTCGTGTGATTCAAAGCTCGATACAAAATCAGCCAAGTATTCAAATTCAACAACGCCGGAACAGTTTCTTTAGCTAAGACGTCAATCGAAACCAATGGAATGATACTCAAAGCGAAAACCTTCCACAACACCGGCGGCGCCTTCGAACAGGTTTTCGGAAATAAAACGCATCCGCTTATTGCAACCAGGCTGACAATCGCCGGCACCCAACTGTGACTATCGAGATTCAGCAACGAACTAACCGATACCAACGCCATCAACGTGCCGACCAGCCACTTCAATCGAAACAACTCGTAAACGCTAAGCTTTCGCGATTGTGATTCCATTTATTGTAGCTCCGACGGAATTGCCGTCAATTTGAGTGAAGGATATCGCGTTCGAATACGCAGGATCGCGACTTTGCTCGGCTTTCGCATCCAATTCGAGCGCAGCAATCGAATCGAAAAACGACTCTAGATCCGCAACACGGCTGATTTTAATCGTGGTCCGGCCTACTAATTTACAGTAATCGAGATCTCCCGCCAAAAAGAGATCTTCAGCTAAAGTAGCTACCAACGAACACATTTTTTCGAACACTTGCTCGCTTGACCACAAATAGCCCGACGGATCGACGACGATGGAATAGCGAGCTTGGCTCTCAGCCGCATTTTGCTTCACCATTAAAGAACCCTGCCTAGCCGACACTTTCCAGTGAATCGAACGCGGCGCATCGCCTCTACTATAAGGTCGAAGCCCAATTAGTTCGCCCGTCGATCCCTTTCGCTTCGTGCTAGCGCCCTGCCAGCCAAAACCGCTTTCAGGCGCTCTCAATCGCCGATAGTCAATTCGAGCGGGCCAAATGCGAACTTCCCTTTCGCATTCTCCAGCAACATGTTTACGCAAAAAGCCAAAAGGAAAGGAAGATACCGCATCAAGTATTCGAATTTTGGTTACGCATCGCACCTTTGGTTCGTAGCGCCAAAGAACACGACAAGATTTGCCCGGCTCCAAACTATTCTTCAAATACAGTTCGTTCGAATCGCCCGTCTTTTCGCTCTCGACGTGAAACTTTATACAAAACAATGAAAACCATTGCCGTGCATTTTCCACTACAATTGCGACTTCACCAATTTCGCCTACACGAAATGTCGAACTCGTCTCCAATCGCCAACGCGCGCACAAAAGGTTCGCCCAACAAAATACACCGCTCATCACGATCAATCCGAGAAGTAGCGATAAAGCAGCGAAGAGAATATTATTTTCCGTATTATACGCTGCCAATCCCAAGCAAAGACCAACTAAAATAAGTATCATCCCCGACCCGGTTGGCAGCACCTTCTCCCCTTTTGGCGGAATGAAAAGCTCGCGAAATTTGACCACTAGCGATTTCGGGCGCCTACCGGACGCAGGTCCGCCCCAGTCGAATTGATCCTTTGCAGCAGAAGCAGACATGGCTTCGATATAAATCTAATTTGGCTGCGGCACCGCTGCGAGAATCCTCGTAACGATTCCCTCGGCCAATCGACGCTCTTCGAGAGCATCGGACGAAGGTCGCCGTAAATTCAAACGGTGACTAAGCACAGCCGAACAAATCGAGCTGACATCGCCCGGAATCACGAAGTCTCGGCCGAAATACAAAGCCCGTGCTTGCGATGCTCTCTTCAGGGCCAAACTCCCGCGGACACTTATACCAGCCTTGAATTCGCTCTCGGTACGGGTAGCAGTGATAATATCCAGAATATATTCCAAAATCGATTGCTCGACGTAGACTTTGGATACCGTCTCCTGAATGCTCACTATGTCTTCCTGCGATACCGGATTCTCAAATTCAAGATCGTTATAGCTCGAACTTTCAGCCGATAGGATTTCAAGCTCACTAGCCACGCTCGGGTAACCCATTTGCAAACGCATCAGAAAACGGTCCATTTGACTCTCCGGCAAAGGAAAGGTCCCTTCGTAATCTACCGGATTTTGAGTCGCCAGCACGATAAACGGAGCGCCAACGCTGTAAGTTTCGCCATCGATCGACACACGGCCATGATCCATAACCTCCAACAAACTGGACTGAGTCTTAGGTGTCGCTCGATTGATTTCATCAGCCAAAACAATGTTGGAAAAAATAGGGCCCTTTTTGAAAACGAACTGCTTTTCGCGTTCATCATAAATCGAAACGCCCGTCACATCGGTCGGCAACAAATCACTCGTAAATTGAATTCGCTTAAAATCCGAGCGCATGGATTTCGCCAAACAATAAGCTAAGGTCGTTTTACCCACTCCCGGCAAATC
>JAPKDW010000404.1 GCA_028822375.1 Opitutaceae bacterium
GCAAAGACGACATCCTTCTTGCCGACAAGCAGGATTTTTTCTGGTACGAAAACCCAACTTGGGAGCGTCACTTATTCTGGTCGGTCGCGGAAGGCGAGGCCCGTGAGTCGATGCGCGACAATGTTTGTATCGCCGCTCGAGACATCGATGGCGATGGCAAGGTTGAGGTTGCGGTCGGAACGAATTGGAATCCTGGCGAAACTTCCGACGTAGAAAAGTCAGGAGGCGTTTGGTTTGTCGGATCGCTTGGAAAAATCGAGCCTAAGAAACTACCTCACGACCCAACCACCCACCGAATGCATTGGGTGAAGATGGAAGATGGCTACTCGATAGTCGTCGCGCCCTTGCACGGTCGAGGCAACAAGGGTGGGGCTGGTGAAAACGGAACGCGCCTGCATGCTTACCACGCAGGCGAAAATCCCTACAAATCATCCTGGGAGCGTAGTGTCGTTAATGAACAACTACACAAAATACATAATTTCGAACCCATCCAAGGAGCCAACAGCGCCAGCGAAAGCGTTGTCATCGCCAGTGGCGAAGGTTTACTTCTAGCACGTCAAGTTGACGGCGAGTGGAAGTCTCGGACAAGCGATTCGCTTTCGAATGGCGCCGGAGAAATACGCATTGGCGGATTAAGCCCCAATGGAGCGCCAGAAAGCGTTGCGACGATCGAGCCGATGCACGGGAACAACGTGGTGTTCTATGAAAGAAGCGGCGAAGAGTGGAGCCGTACCGTTCTCGATGACAGCCTCAACCAGGGCCACGCGCTTGTTGTCGCTGACATCCTAGGGACCGGGTCTCTGCAAGTTGTAGCCGGATGGCGCAATCGCGACGCGCATAAACGCGTTGGAATCCGCCTCTACGAACCCGGCTCAAACGGCAAATGGACAACGCATATTGTCGACGACGACCAAATGGCCGCCGAAGACCTAAAAGCTTCCGACCTAGATGGTGACGGCGACCTAGACCTAATCGCCTCCGGCCGGTCCACGAAAAACGTGATCATCTACTGGAATACGTTGAAATAAAGTATCCCGGGCAAATCCCGAAGTACTCATAAGGTAGCGGCCGATCTCCGAGCGGCCATAATTGTTGAAGTAGCCAATAAACAAGTCGGGGACAATGCCTGAACGATTACATCGTTCAGTGACCGCTCGGAGATCGGCCGCTACCAAAAATAGCAATGAAGCCACCGACAATTCAGAGTATTCGACAAGCGTCAAAGTGTTTACCCATAAAAATAAGTTTCCCGACAGATTGCGCAAAGAACCCGATATTAAAAAAACAGAACTCATTCGAACTTCATGCGCTTCATCCGTGTTCTCTGTGTTTCGAGCGCAGCGACACATTCAATCTGTGGTTTAAATACTCGCCGCAATTAGTTCGCAGAATTCTAACTTGCCCCGGGGACACAGCGGGTTATGCACATGCCTCTTCCGTCCTTCTGATTATTCGCTTCTACCTAATCTTGCATGAAAAGCTCACTCTACGATGTAGATGTCCTCGAGAAGCACCTAACTTCCAAAGGGTTTGGCGGACGTGATCGTCGTTACATTAGACGAAATATCTTCAGGAACTTCATGCCCGTAGAATCGTTAGAATGTGGAAATCAAATTGCGAAAGACCTTTTCGCGCCTTTTGAAACCTCCTACCTAACGCTCATATCTCGCATTGATTCGAATATCGATGGAGCCTCAAAACTCCTTTTCGAAACTAAAGACGGGAAACGAATTGAAACGGTAATCCTCCGCATCGCTTCTGGCCGCACCAGCATCTGCGTTTCGTCCCAAGTCGGCTGTACGGAAAAATGCCGCTTCTGCGCTACAGGCGAACTCGGATTCCTTAGAAACCTAACACGCGAGGAAATCATCGATCAAGTAGTACAAGCTGGTCGCATTCTGGCCGGCGAAGACCGATCTCTCCGCAACATCGTTTTCATGGGAATGGGCGAACCTTTGCGAAACTACGACAATCTCGAAAAGGCGATCGAACTTCTGACAAGCGGCCAAGCTTTCCACTTCGCAGCAAAACGGATCACGGTATCATCTTTGGGAATACCCGAACTAATCCTTAAATTCGCAGAACGATTTCCTGACATCAGCCTCGCCCTCAGCCTAAACAGTTCGAATGACGCCAGGCGAAGCGAAGTCATGCCGATCAACGAGAAGTACCCGATGAGCGCGCTTCGCGCCATGCTCGAAAAGCTGGAGACCATCCGTGACGGATTCGTTATGATCGAGTACATCATGTTCAAGGACCTGAACGATGATTTAAATGCAGCCTCTGAAGTAGCGGAATTCCTTCGTGGATTAAGCGTTCACATAAACCTCATTCCCTACAATCCAGATTACTCGCTCAATAAATCCTTTTTCCCATCGAGCAACGAAACCATAGACGCGTTCAAAGATCACCTGAAAGCCGAAGGCTACAAAGTAACCCGGCGCTTCTCGCTCGGCCAAGACATCGCGGCCGCCTGCGGTCAACTGGCTAACAAGGTTTAGGTTTACTCCCATTGGGTTTAATGCCCCGAAGCTTGCTTCGGCTTTTAAAGCGAGTCGGGACGCCTCGCACCACCTTCAGTACTTGCA
>JAPKDW010000110.1 GCA_028822375.1 Opitutaceae bacterium
GCCAGGC
This sequence comes from Opitutaceae bacterium, assembly GCA_028822375.1. Lineage (GTDB taxonomy): Bacteria > Verrucomicrobiota > Verrucomicrobiia > Opitutales > Opitutaceae > Pelagisphaera. The sequence continues at coordinate 8 of JAPKDW010000110.1, forward strand.
ATCGGTGAAACGCCATCCGAGTGACGGCGACTTTTTACCGTAATCCATGTGGCCGTAAACGGTATTCCCATCAATTTCGCGCCCGGTAAAGAATTCCGCGATGTCTTCATAGGCCTGCCAATTAATAGGCACGCCAAGCTCGTATCCATATTTGGACTTGAATTCTGTCTTCAGGTCTTCGCGTGCGAACCAGTCGTAACGAAACCAGTAGAGATTGGCGAATTGCTGGTCGGGCAGTTGCAACTGGTTGCCCTCGTAATCCTGTCCAAACTCTAGATTGAGGAAATCATCGAGATCCAGCGTAGGATTGGTGATCTTTGCTCCTTCTCCTTTGATAAATTCCGTGAGATTCAAGGCGCTGTCGAGCCGCAGGTGAGTGCCAATGAGATCCGCGTCGTTTACATAGATGTCGTAGAGTTTCCGATTCGTCTGAATCTGACGCTGGATCCGGTCGACGATTTCTCCTTCTCCGATGATATCGTGAGTGACCTTGATTCCGGTGATGTCGTAGAATGCTTTAGCGAGAACCTCCGATTCCCATTGGTGCGTTTTGATGCCCTCCGCGACTGATTTGATTTCCATCCCCTTGTAGGGCGCTGCCGCTTTGGCGAACCAATCGATTTCCGCTCGTTGTTCTTCTTTGCTCAGCGCTGAAGGTTGAAACCGTTCAATCCATTCGTCTATGGAGGCGGATGGCTTGGCGTTTCCGTCTTTGTTTCCTCCACAGCCGGCAATGATGAACGGCAGGCTCAGCAGCAGAACCGCAGAAAAGCATTCGAGAATTTTGCGGGGCGAATTTTTTTGAGGCGTAATGAAGTTCATAATATTTATTTCAGTTCCATTTATGGCAGTGTCTGAACGTAAATTCAATGATTAAGCCGTGTTTGTTGCGGGCGTGTTTGCTAACCGCGCATAGGCTCAATGAGGTTTTTCCGGTAGTGGACGAGTGTATTGCTCGTAGGGCCGGCACTTGCGCCGCGCCGCGTTGTTAGAGCGCAACATACGCGGCGCCGCGCAAGCGCTGGCCCTGCTACAATGTTGGATGGACGACGCTCGAAAACGTGCACGCGCGCTGCCTTTCGAGGGAGGGATCAGTATTGTCATGGAATGGGGAGTTATTAGAGGTGTGGAAAAGTTCAATTTATCCCCGTAAAGCAAGGACGACATTGTAGACTGCCACAACAGCGAGGGCTAACCAGAGACCCTGGTTTCCAATGAAGGCCAGCCAAATCAGAGTGAGTCCCATCGAGCCCATGATCCCAATAAAAAAACGATCTCCGCGAGTGGTCGCGATGGGTAGAAAACCTTTTCTGCGATTCTCTAGAGTAAACACATCCCAAACGGTTAGTCCGGTGATCGAGAGAAAGAGGATAGAAAAGAACAGCGTCCCGGCCCAGTTCCATTGCATCCATCTAAATTCATTGATCAACCATTCCATTTTTTAAACCCTTCCTAGAGCGAATCCTTTCGCCATATAGTTGCGAACGAAATAGACCACGAGTATGCCGGGGATGATAGTCAAAACTCCCGCGCTCGCTAGAAGACCCCACTTCACTCCTTCGGCGCCGATCCCCACAGTTAGCGTTACCACCACCGGCTTCGCTTCGGTCAGCGTTATCGCTTTGGCCAGTATCAACTCCACCCAGGAGAAGGTAAAGCAAAAGAATGCTCCTACACCGATTCCGGGCGCAATCAAAGGTAGGAAAATAGAGCGAAAAAATAGAGGGAAACGATAGCCGTCAACGAAGGCGGTTTCATCGATTTCTTTCGGAATCCCGCTCATGAATCCTTCCAGTATCCAGATGGTGAGGGGCAGGTTGAAAAGGCAATGGGCCAACGCCACGGCGAAGTGCGTATCATATATATTGAGCATGTAGTACAGCTCTGTAAAGGGAACCATGAATACGGCAGCGGGCGCCATGCGATTAGTCAGCAGCCAAAAGAAAAGATGGTGATCTCCTCGAAACTTCCATCTCGAAAAAGCATACGCGGCAGGGATCGCCGCCATTAGCGTCATGACGACATTTAATAGGACGTAGGTAATGGAGTTGATGAAGCTGCTTCGCCAAACTTCCGAAGTGAAAATCTCTCGATAATTTTCGAACGTTATCTTCCGCGGAAACAGGGTGAAACTCTGCAGAATTTCCACATCCGTCTTTAGGGACGTGATGACCATCCAGTAGATCGGCACGAACAAGAGGAGGAAGTAAGCAGTCAGGGTAATGGAACGTTTTTTCATGCGCGCCTTTCCTCCGGTGACCGGTTTATGAACTGAAACAGGATGTAGCTCATGACTATGACCACATAAAGATATATGATGGACGATGCGCCTGCGTAGCCCAGCTCATAGGCTTCGGCTTTTCGGGCTACGAATAAACTCATGAACGTAGTGGCGTTTCCAGGACCTCCTCCGGTTAAGAGCAAAGGTTCCGAATATACTTTAAACGAATCCATGAAACGGATCAGTAATCCGAGAGTCAGAACTGAGCGTAGCTTTGGAAGCGTGACGTAGCGAAACGTTTTCCACGCTGAGGCGCCGTCCACTTCGGCCGCTTGGTAAAAGGTTTGCGGGATTGCCTGCAGTCCCGCGTAGGCCAATAGCACGACTAGTGGAGTCCAATGCCAGACGTCGACCAAGAGAATGGTCATGAAAGCATCGGTAGCATCTAAAGAGACATTGTAATCATATCCAAACACCGCAAGAAACCGAGGAATCACTCCGATGTCCGATTGAGTGAAGAGGCGCCAGACGATGCCGACCACATTATAGGGGATGAGAAGGGGAATGCCAAGCAACACCAGAGACAGCCCGACTGCGCCACCCTTGCGTGGCATACAAAGGGCGATACCGACTCCTAGAGGGATTTCGATCAGAAGAGCGAGCAGACTGAAGGTCAACTGGCGGAGCAAGGCCCCTCTGAATTGGGCGTCTCCCATAACGTCTGCATAGTTTTGAAGCCCCACAAACTCGGGTGTTGAGCCAGCGAAAATCGTGTGTAGGGAATAGTTGATTACCGCCATCAATGGGATAAACGCGCTAATCGACATCAACACTAGCGTGGGAAGCAAGAATAGCCATGGACGCTGTCTCATGGGGCGACCCGCTCTCCATCGGCATAGAGGTTCGTTTTTTCAGACGGAAAATTAACCCACATCGGGTCTCCTTCTTTCGAGATGCTATGGTCTTCAACGCGAGCCTTTATCTGCAGCGATCCTGATTGCAGCGTTAATACCTGGTAGGCTCCGGCGTGATCGACCATTTGAATGGTAAAGCGATTCCAATCCGATCTTTCTTCCGCGCTTGTCTCCACGAACTCGGGACGAATTCCGAGATCTATTCGTCCTTTGAGTTTGTCGGCTCTACTGGCAATCGCACTTGGAAGACTTAACGAGCTACCTGGAATTTCGAGTCCGTCGGATGTCTTCTCGCATCGGAGCGTATTCATACCGGGGCTACCGATGAAGTAGCCGACGAAGGGAGTTCGTGGATGAAGAAAGAGCTCCTCTGGCGTGGCCGACTGAACGATGAAGCCATCTCTGACGATCGTAACGCGATCTGCGAATGTGAGGGCCTCGTGCTGGTCGTGCGTCACATAGATCATGGTCAGCTTTAATTCTTGCTGCACCAGTCTAAGCTTTCGCCGGAGGTCCAGCTTCAGAATAGGATCGATTACCGTGAGCGGCTCGTCGAGCAGCAGGGCAACCGTGTCCTTGCGCGCGATTCCGCGGCCCAAGGATACAATCTGCTTTTCTGCTGGGTTGAGATGGCTGGCCTTCATCGCTGTTAAGCTACCGAGGTCGAGAAGTTCCATGATTTCATTTACTCTCGCTTCGACTTCGTTTCCTTCTTTCCCCTGGTTTCGTAGGGGAAATGCCAGGTTGTCGAACACAGTCATGGTGTCGTAGACGACTGGGAACTGGAATACCTGGGCGATGTGGCGTTCGCGAGTAGGGCGGTCATTGACTTCGACCCCATCGAACAAGACGCTGCCGCTTGTGGGTTTGATCAGTCCAGAGATGATATTGAGCAGGGTTGTTTTGCCACAACCTGAAGGTCCTAGCAGCGCGTTGGCGGTTCCGTCTTCCCAGACGATATTCAAATCCTCAATCGCGAATGAGTCCTTCTCTTTGCGAGAAGAAGCATAGCGATGCTCTAATGATTTGAGTTCTATTTTAGCCACTAGATTAACGTATCCTGTTTTTCAATTCACACGCTTATTTGTCCTTGTTAAAAAAGCGCCCGTTTTCGGGTCAAAAATGTATATATGATCCGTATCCATATAGGCAGTCACTTCTTCGCCGACAGGAAACTGCTCAACCTGTTGCATCAGGAGGGTCAATTTGGTTTCTTTATGCCTAAGATGCAATTCCGTGTTCGAACCTACCACTTCCGCTAGTTCGACTTTGGCTTTAAAGGGGGTCAGTCGGTTTTGCGGATCGGTCAGAAATAGATGATGCGGACGAATTCCGAGCAGGTAGTGATCCGCGGGAAGCAGGTCCTTTTTGAGATCGACCTGGAGTGTGAGGTCCGGGCTTGCTCGAAGCAGGCAACCCTCTCCTCGGCTCTCGACTTGACAGGGAAACAAGTTCATCTGGGGATGACAGAAATACGATGCGACGGAAGCGTGTGATGGGTTGCTGTAAACATCCAGAACCTCTCCATACTGCAACACCGCGCCGTCATGAAGAAAACCGACGTGGGTCGCCATCGTGAGGGCGTCGATTGGTTCCGGTGTAGCATAGATGACAACTCCGTCTCTGTCTTTAAAAATCTGTTTCAGCTCGGTCCGCAACTCCTCCCGCAGCTTGTAGTCGAGATTAGCCAGCGGCTCGTCGAGAAAGATGAACCGGGCCTCTTTGACCAAGGCCCGAGCGATGGCGCAGCGTTGACGTTGTCCGCCGCTGACTTCTTCGGGCAAATGATGCAGCACGTGCGTTAGCCTGAGCAGCTCTGCGGTTTCCATAACCTTTCTTTCGATTTCCGATTCGGAATGCTTTTCCTTCGCTACTCTCAATGGCGAGGCGATGTTGTCGAAAAGCGACATGGAAGGGTAATTGATGAACTGCTGGTAGACGAAGGCGATTTTTCGTTCCTGTACGGGAAGGTCGGTGACATCTACACCGTCGTAAAAGATCCGGCCTGCTGCTGGTTTCTCGATGCCTGCCAGGATTCTGAGCAGGGTGGTTTTACCACTTCCGGTGGGTCCTAGCAGGGTGAAGAAGCTGCCAGCCTCTAGTTCCAGAGAGAGGTTCTTCAGTACCGACTGTTTTCCGTAGGATTGGCAAACGTTTTCAGCGCGGATAGACACGGGGTTTGAGCTTTTTGATGTGATAGCTGTTAGGTTCTCTAAGAGTATGGCGTCACGCAATCCCGAAATGACATAGGAAATGCTAGGAATCCAAAAGGTTTAGCCGATTCAAGTTTCAATCATTTTTTTACCGACCGTACGGTAGAATTCAAGAAAAAACTTGGCCAAAGCACGATCAATACAACAGGGTAACTAAGACGTAACTAGTGGCCCCAACCAAAATGGCGGCAGCCAAACCGATAAACAGAGGTTTCCAGCCGAGGGCTTTTAGTTTTGTTATATTGGTTCCGAGACCGACCGCGGCGATCGCAGTAGTGAGTAGAAAAATGGATACAGAGCTAGCAAAAGAAAGAAATTCCTTCCATGCTTCGATTGGGATGATGCCAAAGGGTTTTTCCCCGATATCGCCAATTGAACGAACCGCTGCCAAGGCAACGAATCCAATAAGGAACATGGGAACCGACTGGCTCCAATTAAGCCATGGGATTGGAAGTTTTGCCGATTTCACGACGGCGTTGCGCCGCTGATAGGTCATGGCCAAGATTGGAATCACGATACCCATAAATACATTGCGCACGAGCTTGGTGGTCGCCGCGACTTCAAGGGACAAAGGTGAGTCGTAGTACAATTGATACATCAATCCCGCTCCGGCAACTTGTGACGTGTCGTGAATCGCAGTTCCTAGGAAAAGGCCGACCTGTTCGGCATTTCCATCGAATAGCCAATGGGCGAGGAAGGGATAGGTGAAAAGGGCGATGGTACCGAACAAAGTAATGACGGCGACTCCGTAGCTGATTTCATCTTCGTCCGCACGGGTAGCGGTCCCGGCAGCGATTACTGCGGTCACGCCACAAATGCTTGTTCCCACCGCGATCAAGCTGCCGAGGCGGGCGGGCAAATTCACAAGCCGACTCAGCCAGGATACGAACAGAATGGCTACCGCGATACAGCCGATGACAACGGGCAATGCACGCAGGCCAATCATCCCAACCGCTGAAATACTTAATTTTAGGCCAAGAATAGCCACTCCAATTCGCAATATACGACGGAGGCATAAGCGCAGTCCTTCCTCGTAGGTTTTCGGAAGGCCGGCAACGTTTCTGATAATCAGACCTATCAGAACAGCCAAAAGAACTGGGCTGACAGGACTACGAGGAAATCCGAGGAGTGTCACGCCGATCCATTGGGAAAGGTATCCGCCGCTTACGGCTAGCAACATCGCCAGGACTACACCCGGGCTCATTGTCCCAAGCCAATTAAATCCTCGATGTAGTAGCTTCTGCCAAGATGTGGTAAGATACCGTTCTCCAGGAAGCGCCTCAATTGTCACCGGTTCGTAGTCCGGAACACCTTCCATGCTGTTCAGCGATTGAATTTCCGCTGGATCAAGGAAGATGTTAAATTGGCGATTAGCAGGGGCGCTCATGGGAACTGCTTCTTAGGTTGCGGGAAATTGAAAAATCCTTCTGCTGTTTGACCTCGCGCGGCAGCGGCGGAATCACGACAAACTGAGGCAACCACACGCTCCTGAGCTTCGTTCGTAAATGCGGCAATAGCTTGAACTGGAGCGTCTGGATCATTCCAAAGATCCGGTTCGAAAACGCCGCCTAGGTCAGGCTCATTTCTGAGCTGATCCATGGCTTTGCCTTTAACGGCTTCGGTTACTAGGATACGGTTCACAATTTATCCCAAGTCTTGGTAGTTGATGGGCTGCGTGCAGTCCAAAGTGTCTTCGGCTGGCGGCAGCTCGTATTTCAATCCGGTAGCGCAGTTGAAAAGAACCGCAGTGTCATCCGGAGAGATAAGGCCTTTTTCTAAAGATTGTTTATAGGCGGCATAGGTGGCGGCACCTTCCGGACATAAAAGCAATCCTTCTGTTTTGGATACCTCTTCGAGCCCGGCTGAAATTGATTCGTCGTCTACCGCTATAGCAAACCCACCGCTTTCACGCACTGCGCGTAGTATCAAGAAATCACCGACGGCTATCGGAACGCGGATGCCGGCTGCGACGGTATGAGCGTTTTTCCAGAGTGGGGCATGCTCGACCCCATCCTCGAAGGCTTTTACAATCGGGGCGCAGCCGGTGGCTTGGACGGCAACCATTCGGGGAAGCTTTCCTTTGAGCCACCCCATCTGCGTCAATTCGTTGAAGGCTTTCCACATGCCGATGAGGCCGGTGCCTCCGCCGGTGGGATAGAAGATCACGTCCGGCACCTTCCACCCTAGCTGGTCAGCTAGTTCCAGACCCATAGTCTTTTTACCCTCGATACGGTAGGGCTCTTTAAGCGTTGAAAAATCAAACCAGCTCATGGCTTCCTTGCCCTCGCCGACGATGCGGCCGCAATCGTTGATGAGTCCGTTGACGCTCCAGACCTTGGCTCCTTGGGCCGCAATCTCCCGTACGTTAATGGTAGGGGTATCGTCAGGACAGAAAATGTAGGAATCCATTCCAGCTCGAGTGCCGTAAGCGGCGAGCGCGGCTCCGGCATTCCCGTTGGTGGGCATGGCGACTTTTTTTATCCCAAATTCCTTGGCCATGGAGACGGCCATGCACAGTCCGCGCGCTTTGAAGGATCCCGTTGGGAGACGGCCTTCGTCTTTGACCAGGAGTTCTCCTTTCCCCGCGGCCAGTTTAGGCATAGGGATAATGGGAGTATGGACTTCGCCTAGGCTAACGACATTCTCCTTTTTTCTTACCGGTAGAAATTCTCGGTAGCGCCAGAGATCAGCTGGCCTGCTTGCCAGTTCTTCCTTGGTAACTGTATTTTTGATACCATCCAGGTCGTAGCGAACCAGGAGCGGTTTCCCCGCTTTTGATAGGCCATGAATGGTGTCAGCTTCATAGTGGTCGCCCTCCATGCCGCATTCCAGATGCGTTACAAAAGTGGGTCGTTCAGTGGTGAGGTTGTCGTTGGTAGACATTTAGTATTTTCTATAAGGATAAATCGGAGCGTTTCAGTTTTGGCGAATTCCAGGGCTAGTCGAACCACCTAATTCCGGCAATGGCCGCAAACCGTTTCAGTTTCGCCGCATGGTTTCCCTGAAAAATGTTGAGGTGGTGGGGCATCCCGGCACGGCACATGTCTTCGAACCAATCGTTTGGCTTTCGGTTGAGCAAACGGGCCCGTCCGTTGCTACACATAAGGGGTCGCGCTTTGACGCTCTCCGCGTCGCAGGCGGTGAGTCGATACTCGCCGTCGCACCGCCATAAGCGAAAAAGCGTTAGCGGTATGCCAACCTTCAGCTCGCTTTCGAGGACGGTTGGTTTCTTGACGTTGAAATGCTTGGCGATCTTGGGGGCTCCTGATTCTCCTGCGGGAGGGCTCAGGGAAGGGGGCATGGCGCCTACATGCCAAAGTGTGATTGTCTCTTCGTCATGCTCGAGCCAGTCACTAAGGTAGCATCGCCCCATTCCGAACGTCTCGCCGATCAAGGCCCCAATTGCTCCATCGGCATCGCCTTCGCACGCGATTGCTCGCCCTTCGTCTGCCAGTCTGGCAATTCCAAGATAAGGCCATTGTCCGAAGGTGTTGGGCATTTCGGGCCAGCACCGAACGCCTAGAGCGTCCAGGTTTTCCTCATCGAAGAAGTGGCGCATGGCTAGGTAAAGTCGAGAAGCCATGGGGAGATCTGCTTCGCTGGCGTCTTTGAATTCCAAGCCCATTTCCTTTACGGTTTCTACGTCCGTAGAGACCGCGTCTTCGCTGAGGTCTTTGAGGACGTTTTCAAACTCGATTAGGCTGTAGGTCTGCAATTGTACGCCAAGCAGTTGGTGCATGGCAAAGGGGTCGGTGGCCATATTGGCGAATCCGGGAGCCTGTCCGCCAATGACTCCGACTCGAGTGTGGCGCAGTTTTCGGACGACGGCTACAGAGCGGACAGAGGTATCCAGTTTCTCCAGAGTTTCCGAATCTTCGGGATCCCCATAAACGACATCAGAGGAGCGACCCATTTGACGGAAAGAGGAGGCCCAAAGGTGAGCTCCGACGAGCGAGCACGAGCTAATCATATTGCCTTCCGGTTTTTCAGGAGTTGCCCAAAAGATAGGGGGATAAGGCCAAATCTGCGCGAGGGTGGGAGCCATGCGTCCGTCGGCCATGGTCGTCTGTAGAAGAACAAGCGCTTCGACTCCCGCATCCTCGCATTCAGCCACGACTTCCTTAAGTGAAACCTCGTCCACAGCTTTTTTTGAGGGCTCGAATACCTCGAAGTTCGATTGATTAACAGCCTCCCGTACCTTGATCTCGATTCCGGCTCCCCATTCCATATCGAAACCGGGCCGCTTTCGGCCAAGGAATAAGAGGCCAAGCTTTATGCCTTTATTTGAGTTTGTTGGATTCATTGTCTGTACTTTTGCAAACCATCAGTACCAAGACCGAGTAGCGTTGTTATCTAGGAGAGTGGTTGGTAGGCTTTTGGAGGAGCGGATTTATCCCGCGATGCTGCGGCTTACCTAAATGATGAGGGGAGGTATCGCGGGATAAACCCGCTCCTGCATTTAGAAAATCATGTATTATTTCACTTTTTAAATGGTCTTTGATCGCAATTTTTGAGCATGTTGCTCAGAGCTAGGAAGAGTCAAGTGTCTATTATCCATTTATGGATATTAATCATTGACCTAGGTTTTCGTATTGCTATCTTCTGATTGTGGCTAATGAAAGTGCTGTGATATTACGATCGGATAGGGTCTCTGGGAAGATGGAGATGCGGAAGAATCTGCTATTGCAGCACATCTATAGGAGCGGATCGATAGGCCGGCTTGAGCTCGGCAGGGATCTCCAGATGAGCAAGTCGCGGCTCTGCGAAGTGGTTCAGGAGATGATCGATGAGGGGCTAATCCTGGAAAGTCTGGATGGAACGGAACGAAGAGGCCGACGCCCGGTTCCGTTGAGTCCGAACCCGGACCATGGATGTTTCGTCGGGCTGGATTTCGAGGCCAAGCGCATGCGGGTTGTAGTGGTCGATTTTTCTGGCAAGACGTTATTTCAGCGACATCAAGAATTGAGGCCTATGAAGGACCAGAAAAGGCTGATCAGTCGTCTTCTCGGGTTTGTCGACAAAGGAATAGATGCCGCTCGAAAACTGGGAGCCAATATTCTGGGTGTAGGGGTGGCTGCCCCGGGGGTTATCAATCAAACCACAGGGACCCTTGTTCATTACGACTTTATCGAAGCGGCTCGAAATACTCCTCTGAGAGAGCTGGTTGAGAACCATACCGGTCATCCCTGTGTAGTGGATAACAATATTCGTTGCTATGCATTGACTGAATGGACTTATGGAGCCGCCAAAAACATGTCCGATTTTATTTGTTTGGCGGTGCGTAGCGGATTTGGATCGGCGATCATACTCAATGGTCGTCTGTTAGATGGAAGTCATGGCTTTTCTGGTGAAGCGGGTTACACGCGCATTCCAAGCTCCAAACCCGCATCTGAATGGAAGACGTTTCAAGAGGTGGTATCTGAAAAGGCATTGAACGTGGATATTGAGGCGAACGATTTTAAGATTCCCAGAAAAAAGGCGCAAGTCGCTGGTGAGCTTTTAGGTGCTCGAGCCGCCTCGTTGGCCTCTCTTCTGGATCCTGAAGCCATTGTTTTGGTAGGTAGGCTTTTGGAGCCTGGCGGACCGCTTTGGCCGTTTGTCGAGGAAACCTATAGAAATTGCATTTTGCCCGATATTGCGGAGCAGGTCCCGTTGCTGCATTCTCGCGTTGATTCGTTCGCTGCAGCGGTTGGCTCGACCCAGCGATGTTTTCAGGAGCTGTTTCCTATCAATCCCAAATCGAATAGGAAAACCGATGTTACAACGGTCGCCCGATAGTGACCTTGGAAAATTTAGCAAAACCGAAACACAGGTATCCCATGGACATTTAACCACAGATTACACAGATGATATTGAATGATAATAGCTTAGCTTTTTAGATAATTCGTCATTGATATTTTAGGATGCTGACACGCGTTTAATCGTCCAAGATGCTCAACACCTGTTCCTTATCAGCGTTCTCTGTGGTTAAGGAATTCCTATTATTTCTATGGGATGGCTATAAAACAGAAACACTTCCCTGTATCCAATAAAAACCTTACCTCTGGTCGTATGCCGATAGATACGCAATTAAAACATTAAATTAATAGCATCCCCTTTTATGAATATTGAAAAAATTAAACTTCGCGACGAAGGTAAGGTAGCTCGGCGATCTTTTGTGAAAGCCTTGAGTACGGCAATTGGCGCAAACATTGTATTTGCGAATCTAGTACCAAAGGGATTTCTCCCAGTCGCTCTAGCCCAAACAGCCGAGCCATTCAGTATCCCAGGGAAGCCTGGATTGACTATCTTAAATGACAGGCCGGTCAATGCTGAGACCTCTGCCCACCTTCTGAATGACGCTATAACGCCGGCCAGTCGTTTGTTTGTCAGGAACAACGGCCTTCCGCCAGAAAAGGTTGATATCGACTCTTGGACTTTGAGTATCGGAGGCGAATCGGTTGTTAATTCGAAGACGTACTCGATCAAGGAGTTGAAATCTAAATTTGAAAATATCGACTTGGCCCTTACCTTGGAATGTGGAGGTAATGGCCGAGCTGAGTTCTACCCGCCGGCCAGTGGGAACCAGTGGACCACGGGTGCCGTAGGCTGTCCGGTATGGAATGGAATTCGGTTGAAGGATGTTTTGGAAGATTGCGGCATGAAAGATGACGCAGTTTACATCGCGTATCATTCTGCAGATCGGCATTTGAGTCAGGATTCTACCAAAGACGCGATTTCCCGAGGCGTTCCCGTTTGGAAGGCGCTTGAGAAAGAATCGATGATAGCCTGGGGAATGAATGGCGAACCGCTTCCGTCCCATCACGGATATCCCTTGCGTCTCGTTTGTGGCGGATGGCCTGGGTCGACGTCGGGCAAGTGGATTAACAAGATCGATATTCGCAACCAGGTCCACGATGGAACGAAAATGACAGGTACCGCGTACCGAGTTCCTAAATACCCGGTCAAGGCAGGAGCCACAGTTCCCGATGAAGATATGGAAATCATTGAGTCCATGCCGGTTAAGTCGCTCATCACTTATCCCCAAAGCGGTGTAGAGATCGGCGTTAAGGATACATTGAAGCTCAATGGCCATGCTTGGGCTGGCGATCTTGAAGTGGCGAGTCTTTCGGTATCAAACGATTTTGGACAAACCTGGGTCGAGGCGAATCTCAAGAAACCCGTCAACCGTCTCGCCTGGCAACAATGGACTGCGGAAGTTTCGTTTTCCAAGAAAGGCTACTACGAAGTGTGGGCGCGTGCCGTTGATTCCGAAGGGACGTCTCAGCCGATGTTGATTCCAGGGTGGAACCCCAAGGGTTATCTAAACAATTCTTGTTACCGTATAGCAGTTTACGTGGGTTGATATGAAGACACGAAATCTATATAAATTGATAGGCTTGGTCGCGTTATTCGCGAGCGTGGCCACAGTCGAAGCGGAAGAAGTGGAAAAGGATCCATTGTCGGGCATGATTATTGCCGAGAACTGGAACTTGGTGAAGGCCAATTGCGTGGTCTGTCATTCCACGAAAGGGTTCACGCAGATTCGTCTTGATCGAAAGAACTGGGAAAAGATCATCAAGCTGATGCAGGAAAAGAACGGACTCTGGCCGCTTGGCGAGATGGAACCGAAAATCCTAGATTACCTCGAGGAAAACTACGGTTTATCCGACGAGCATCATAATCCCAAAATTCGTCGACCGTTGCTGGATTGAAGGTAGGGCAATGACGCGTGCCGGGCGTAGCTTTAGCGAAGATTGGTCCCGGCGTGCCGTTGGTTGCTCAATGTATTTTTACAGGATACGCTCGTGCCTCGCTTGCATGATCCTGTGCTGCGAATACGCTTCATTCAATTCGAACCTATTGTCTCGAAGAGACACCTATTTGCCTCGTAGGGGCAACAAGCGAGGCACGAGCGTTGTTAGGAATTGTATTTTTTATGACTTTCCTCGATTCGTCATCGGCCGTTGGCCTAAGAGTCTCGCTCTGCGAGCCAATAGGTTCCAGCGTTGCTCATTGGCGTCAACTTAACTGAAATCGTCTAAAAACCACCCCGACGTGTCGAGGTA
>JAPKDW010000111.1 GCA_028822375.1 Opitutaceae bacterium
GAGGAATTTCATTTGAGCGAGTATATCCAAGAAGTGGATCACACTTTCGAGGAGACCGTTGAGGCTTTGAAAGGAGAGATTGACGTTCAGGAGGATGGATACGCGATCGATAAGAAGTATTCGAATATTCATTATCTTCCGAGTCGTTCAAATATTCAACTACACGATCAGACGATCCATTGGGAGAAGGACGGAACGCAGCGGACGCTGCAGCTCCAGCCGGATGTCACTTACATCCTTCCCTCGGGTTATAAGGTCGAGATGGTGAGACCTATGGTCGGACGTCGTTGGCGCTTGATTGGTACCGGCGCCGTGGGTACGTACTGCCATAAGCCTTGTACGGTTTCGGGCGGAGGAAAGTCTGAGATTTCTAAGTCGCTTGCCGATGCTATTGTCGCGGGGCCAGTGTTCACGGCGGATATTAAGGGGGACTTCGATCTCGTAGAAGAGGTCGTTGGCAAGGAGTTTGGATCGCGCTTCAGAGATCCGTCTTTGAATAGCAAGGATGAGCGTCCGATTCTCGGCGATACGCGTTCGCTCGGATCGGTTATCAAGCTGCTCTCGGTGTCGCCTTCCTATAGCGATGATTATAATGACTGGTTGAAATCTATTCCTGGATACGTGATCGATATCGTTCTTGTCGTTAAGCGATTCTTCAAGCCCGATTGGGGCGAAGGTTGGCGTGATCGGTTTAGCGTGGATGTGGTCAATGGCAAACCCGGTAACGAGTTGAAGTACCGTGATCAGAAATTGATCAGTCAGTACTTGCGAGTCGGATTCGCCGAAGACGGTTCGTGGCGCGTTTTCAGTTTGCGAAAGGACTTCTCTCCTGCGGCAAAGATTCAAACTGAAGATGATATCTCCTCATCGGTGGTTGTGCCGGCTTCGCTTGTTAAAGGCCTCAATATAGGAATGGACACCGAGCGCTCGCTCAAGTTTATCCTCAATTGCGAGTACCGGCTTTTTCAGCGCCCGGATGACGCGATCCATCGTGGTTATGACAAGACGACTGAGAAAGATTTTTCACGCAATAGCTTGTTCTTCTCAAACTTCGAGCCACTGACTCGCGAGTATACGCAGAGCATGGAAAAGGACGCGATTCGGTTCGGCAATTTCACTGAGCCGATGCAGAAGACGATTCGCGATTTCAATCGCGCTGAGAATCCGGATTACGCTGTTTCGTCATCCGAGCCTCGGATCGTGGATGGATCGCCGTCCAAGAATCCGCGATACCTTCAGAATCGATTGGATATGGAGGATGGGCGCAGTACCTATATTGCGAAAGTAGGAGCGCGTCTGTACCGCCGTCTACCGCAAGGGAGAACTCCGCCGTTTCCTGTAAACGCAGTTCTGCCTGGTCGGCGGAACAATCCACCGTCGGAAGGCGTTCGCGCTTTGGCGGTCTACAACCCTATTCATTATCAGGAGTTGCCTGAATTGCTGATGGATTTTACGGCTAGCTTGACGGGCAAGTCGCCTTCGACAACAGGAGCGGGTTCGGAAGGCGCATTGACGAAGGGGCCATTTAATATGCTGCTTCCGATCGTGGATTTGAACAATGCGCTCGTTTCCTATTTAGCGACCGGATATCAGTGTTTCACGTCGTCGGCAGGTTGTATAGGGCCGAAGTTTCGTTGCGATCACGATATTAGCCTGTTGATTCCGGAATTGTGGAGTCGGATGCGGCCTGAGGAGCGCAAGGCTGAATATATGCTTGAAAAGGGATACTTGGAAGCGTGCGAAGATTTCGAATACGAGGGCGAAATGATTCAGGCATCGCGTTTGGGTTATCGAATCACGAGTGATTTCATTCAGGAATTCGGCGGTAGAATCTTCAGTAATCCACGTTCTGTATTTCCAGAGGAAATCTTGCGTCCTGAGTTGCAAGACTTGGATACATTCGTCGACGGAATTCGCAATATTGTCGAAACGCAGCGTCGTGTTGCATTGAACTACTTCAAGGACGGATCAATTGATGCGGCTTGTCCTCCGCTTAAGGCTCTCCTAAATGTGATGGCCTATGGCGAATACGAAGGAATGAAGTATACGGATCCGGCATTTAGAGCGATGTTCTCTCTGGATACATTCGAGACGAGCGATTGGTATAAAGAACGCTTAGATGCAAAGCAGAAAGTTGATATTCAGCTCTGGGAGCGCCACCAAGAATACTTGGAGGGATTTCTTAAGAAGGCGATCAACGAAGGGATGGAGGAGCGAATCGATGAGGCTGGACTTCGTCGGCGCATTGCTCGTCGTCTCAAGACATTTCGTTCGCCAGAGTACCGCGAGAACCTAAAAGGCTGCTTAGGCGTTGATCCAAGTTTGTTTAGATAGGATTGGGAGAGTCGATTCCTCGGGATCGATTCTTGCTCTCGGAAGGCGAAGGCTCATTGTCGCAACTATGAATCGAATTCTTAGCATGCACGTGATTGACTGGCTAAACAGAGGTTTGCTTTCCATGTTCGGTTTGTTTGCTTTGGCGCTTCTAGTGGGGTGTTCAGGAGGAGGCGTTTCGGAGCGTTCGGACGTGTTCGTGTTTGCGCGAGGCAGCGATGCTCAGAAACTTGACCCGGCGGATGTGGACGATGGCGAATCGGTCAATACCTTGACTCAGATTTGCGAGGGTCTGGTACGTTTCAAAAGCGGCACTTTGGAAATCGAAGAATGTTTGGCGGAGTCGTATTCGGTTTCCGAGGATGGAAAAACCTATAGTTTTACGCTTCGCCCAAATGTACGGTTTCATGACAGCACGCCGTTGAATGCGGAGACCGCTCTTTTCTCGTTTCGGCGTCAAATGGATCCTGAGCACCCAGGACATTTGAAGGAGGCTTCGTTTTCCTATTGGAAATATTTGTATCAGGATATTGAGGAAGTGAATGCCGTCGGGGAAATGGAATTGGAATTCAAGCTCTCCAAACCGAATGCGTCATTGCTTCACTCCTTAGCAGTCTTCCCCGCATCGTTGCTGAGTCCAGCGTCTTTGGAAACACATGGATCGGAATTTCAACGTCATCCCGTTGGGACGGGGCCCTATAAGTTTTTGGATTGGCGCCCTAATCAAGTGATTATGCTGGAGCGCAACGACGATTACTGGGGTGATGCGCCGGAGTTTAAGCGAATTGCGATGACGGTTGTGCCTGATAGTACGGTTCGCTTGTTGAAACTGAAGAAAGGCGAAATTCAGGCTATGGATGGATTGCAACCAGCGGAACTGGCTGCTCTGGCAAATGACCCGAAGATTCAAGTGTATCAAGAGGCGGGGCTTAATGTTGGCTACTTAGCGTTTAATATGGACAACGAACGCATGGCAAATCGCGAGTTGAGGGAAGCGGTTGCTCTGGCTATCGATCGCGAGACATTGGCTAAGGTGGCCCTCAAAGGAGCTGGAAGGTCGGCGAACTACCCGATGCCGAAGGGCTTTCTGGGATATCCTGATCGTGAAGACGGGATACCGCTAAATGTCGAAAAAGCGCGGGCGATCGTGGCAGCTCATCCTGAATGGTTCACTGAACCTCTCGAGATTCAAGTGATGAATGCTCCGCGACAGTACTTTCCAGATCCGGTAACAATTGCCACGTTTATAAAGGGACAACTCGAAGCGGTTGGCATTCCGACCAAGGTGGTTTCGAGTGATTTCAAAGCTCATTTGAACAATTTGAGGAATGGAGACTTCCAAGCGGGATTGATCGGTTGGATGGGCGATAATGGGGATGCGGACAATTTCTTGAGTGTCCTTTTCGCAAGCTGGGCTGCTGAAAAAGGGACGGCTACGAACTATAGTTTCTACCGGAATGACGAGATGGATCGCCTGCTGCTTGCGGGTCGATTGGAGACGGATATCGAGAAGCGCGATGCGATTTACGGAGACGCATTGAAATTGTGGAGAAAAGACTTACCGATTCTTCCATTGGTCCATGGGGACAATATTGTTGTCATGCGATCCGGATACGTAGGCTTCGAACTTCAGAAAATAGGCGAATTGAGACTGGCTTCGATTAAAAAATCGAAGCAGAAGGAATGAGGGTGAGCGAAGAAGCGTTAACCCATGTAGGGCCGGCGCTTGCGCCATGCCGCGTAGTTGGGAAACGATCTTCTTTCGCGGCGCGGCGCAAGCCCCGGTCCTACGAGTTGCGACCCTATGGGGGCGATCGAAAAAGACCTAACGTTTAAACGAATTTCTTTTGGCAAAATTCATACTAGGAAAATGCATTTACTTAATCGCCGTTTATTTGATGGCGAGCGGAGCATTGTTTCTTGCGATGAAGGCGATTCCGGAAGATCCGATCGAACTGAAGTTCGAGAAATTTCCGGATCCCGAACAAATTGCGATAGAACGCGAGCGGATGGGCTTGAATCGGTCGTGGTTGTATCAATACGGGCTTTTTCACCGAAAATTTCTGACTGGCAATTGGGAACGTAGTTTACAAACGGGACGCTTGGCGACGGATGATGTGAAGCTGTTCTTTCCAGCGACGCTGGAACTTAGTTTGATCGCGATGGTTTTCGGGATTCTCTTTGGTTCGAGCGCGGCCTTGTTCGCCAGAGTCAGTCCGAATAGATGGAGTAAGAGTATTGCGATGTCTTTTGGTACGATCGGTCTTACTGTCCCCATCTTTTGGATCGGATTGTTGGCCCTCGTGGTGGGATCGCTATGGTTGGGGATATTTCCTTTGGGAGGGCGTTTCGATCTTGCGGCAATTCCGCCTCCGGATCGTACGGGTTTCTTGCTGATTGATAGTTTGCTCGCAATGGATGGCGGAGCGCTGGGGATGACGGTTCGCTATCTGACTTTGCCCGCTCTGTGCCTGGCGGTTTTCCCAGCAGCGAATGTATCCTCGGTTCTGTATGCTCGATTGAACGAGCCAGAGGTGAACGCCTTGTATACTGCTTTGAGAGCCAGGGGATTCGGGCCGATTCGAATCGTTTTCAGACATTTGACACGAGTAGCGGGAGCTCCGGTGATTACGGTGATCGGGACATCGATCGGAGCATTGCTTGGCGGGGCCTTTCTAACGGAGACGGTTTTTTCGTGGCCGGGAATTGGGCGTTACGTGGTAACGGCTATTATCGATCGCGACTTATTTGTCGCTCAGTACCTTTTGCTCATGTTGATAATGCTCGTCTTTGGCGTCGCATTCCTTTCGGACATCATTGCGCGTTGGCTGGATGTGGTCAGCGAATCGAAGGAAGGGGGCAAGGGGTGATTCAGGCTCTGAAGCGCAATGGGGGACCGATCGGGCTTTTGGTTTTCTGTATGCTTGGGTTCGCGCTCACGCCGTTCGATCCTTACGGGCAGCTCTTTTTGGAGCGAGCCGAAGGAGGGTTCAGTTGGGCGCATTTATTCGGTGTCGACGAATTAGGACAGGACGTTACGAGTCGCGTTTGGCGTGGTTCGGCGAATACGATTAGCTACTCATTGTTGGCGAGTCTCGGGACTTTGTTGTTGTCGAGCGGTCTGCTCACGGTGGAGCGAAAGGGTGGAGCCAGTGTTTCGAAATTGATATTGGCGATGGTGTCTCTGGGCATTGCCGTTCCGGTGATGTTTTTAGGACTGCTTTTTATGATTTTTATGGATCGTTCTCCCTCGACACTGTCGATCGCGATCGCGATTGCAGGGGTTCCGTTGGCGTTTCGACAATTGCGAGTGCTGTGGATCGAGCAGAATGCCGCAATGCATGTGGAAGCGAGTCGGGCGATCGGTGGCGGTAGGCGTCATCTTTTCTTTTTCAGCCTAATGCCGAATATTCGTCCGCAATTGGTCGAGATATGGAAGCTCGTATTTGCAATCGCGATACTGGAACTTAGCGCTTTGACCTTTCTTGGCCTTGCAGGCGATCCTAACTGGGCGGAGCTTGGTACGCTCTTGCACAAGCATCAAAAGCATCTCCTGCAGCAACCCTTGCTTGTTATTTGGCCAGGCGTGACCCTGTGCGGAATTCTTTGGACGATCCGACGAATCCGAGCGGAGTAGGTGTAATCGTAGATGATTTTGACTCACGCAAAGCTGCAAAGCCGCGAAGGAATGTGCAGATAGGGCAGTAAAATTGAAATCAACGAGTAGATGGCATTCCCTGGTGATTTTAATTCCGTAATTTTCTACCTCTTTTCCTGCTTAACAAAGGTGAATTAGAGACCGTTAAATAGGTTAGTGTAGGAGCGGTCCCGCTAAGCGTGGACCGCGATTTTTCATTTTTATAGTATAGACCCGCATTATCGCGGGGTAAACCCGCTCCTACAATTTGGCAGCGGAGCAAGCTTCGACTTATTTGGTTCGAATTCGATACGTATGCGCGGTTGGAGTCGACTGACTACATGAAAAGTCATCGCTTCGCTAGGATGCCTCGGCGAGCCGCGGCAATTAAGGATGGCTCCGTTGTCGCCAATGAAGCTTCAAGTATCCGAAGAATTTGAATCTATCCGATTCGTTTTTTCTTCCCGTTGATGCAGCGTCGCTGTTTTGTGGGATTCGATTCGGAATGGAATAGAAACGGTGATGACGAAGATAGGAGCGAAAAAAGAAACTGGGTATAGGGGTAGGATCGCTCCGACCCCGACTGGCTTTATGCATCTGGGGCATGCAAAAACGTTTCTCAAAGCGCAGGAACGAGCAAGAGAAGCTGAAGGGACGTTGTTGCTACGTGTAGAGGATTTGGACCGTGAGCGCTGTAAAGAGGAGTTTACGGGAGCGTTGATCGAGGATTTACGCTGGGCTGGCTTGGACTGGGAGGAAGGACCGGACGTTGGAGGAGCTTGCGAACCTTATACACAGAGCGACCGAGGGGAGGTTTTTCGAAAAGTTTGGAAATCCCTGCGGGCGAGTGGGAGCATTTTCCCTTGTCGGTGTTCGCGAAAAGACGTTCAGGTTGCGGTAACCGCTCCTCACGAGTCGGGTGGGGAATTGATATATCCAGGAATCTGTCGCGATTGGAGTCCGGATTTCGATTCGGAGGAATCGGCTGAAGCCGTTAATTGGCGGTTTAGAGTTCCGGATGGCGAAACGATCGAGTTCGTCGATGAAAACTTAGGAATTCAGCGATTTGGTGCGGGGCGTGATTTTGGAGATTTTCTTGTGTGGCGAAAGGATGGGATTCCTTCTTATGAGTTAGCCGCTGTGGCTGATGATATCGCGATGGGTATTACGGAGGTGGTTCGCGGGGAGGATCTGCTTTTATCGACGGCTCGTCAGATTTTGCTGTATCGATCGCTCGGGTGCGAAGCGCCAAGCTATTATCATTGCCCCTTAGTTTTGGATGAATCGGGTAGGCGACTTGCCAAGCGACATCAGTCTCTAGGTTTGCGTGAAATACGTCGACGAGGGGTTGATTTGGCGGCTTTGCTTGGAGACGGTTCTTAGTTCGAAACTGCAGAGATAAGGTCGATTTTGTAATTGTAGAGAGCGAAATTGAGGGAACGAGGATCTGCTCCAACGCGAGAGGTCGGTTGCGGGCTATAGATTTTCAAAACATTTTCACCTGCCTTCAGGATAAACGATGCAGATTGGATCTTGCTGTAGCCGCCAGGACTTTGAAATTGCCAGACGGTTTCTCCGTTTACTTCGAGGGTTAGTTCTCTTGGCTCGATGGTTTTAAGGATGAATGAAAAAGCGGTGTTGACGTCTCGGTCGCCGGGGATCCGAAAGCTCATTTCACCATAGCCGCTGGACCATCTCCAGTAGCGCTTTTTATCGCCTTCATATATATACCAACCGTTTTGGAATAGGAGGGTTTCGTATTCATTCGTTGCTGAATCGTATACAAGCGTTGATTGCCCTTTTAGTTCGAACTGTTCCGTTACCATGGGCGTTTGCATGGAAGAAAGGCCGACGATAGAAAGGGAGTTCGCGAAAATGAGGATCGGTAGTAGCGCCGTTTTACGCGAGAAGAGCAGGTTGAACGCGAAGGTCATTGGCAAGAGGACGCTAGGAGCCGCTTCGGCGCCTTTCCAGACGGCGTCGCCTAGCACGAGCATGAGAACTGCGAATGTAACGCCGACTCTCCACCAAGCGCGGTTCGGCTTTGGGCGAAGAAACAAGTAGGCCGCTTGAATCAGTAGACTGGCAAGCATTGCGAACTGTATAAAGGTTTTCGCTGGGAATCCCGTGTCGCCTCCTTTTCTCAGAACTTCTAAAACGGCAGAGAAGTATCCTACGAACGGGAGGGTAAAATTGTTGATTCCGATCGTTTTCGATTGCCCGCCGGTATCCGAATTGAGGATGTAGCTAAACCAAAGCAGCAACGGAAGGATGGCGAGAATTGCCTGCAGAGCGAAACGTATTTTCGCTTTGGCATCATTGGAGCCAGGTTTCCATAAGGCGGTTATGGCGAGTAAATTGGCCTCCTTACCCAATCCAGCCAGTCCTAGAATAGCGGTGCCCAACCAGGACCGGTTGGCTTCAATGAGCCAGATTCCTAAAACGATTAGAAACAAGCTAGGGCCATCTAGGAGAGCTCTGTTGAAGCTGTAAACGAGACCGGCTGTGGAAATGCACGATAGAAAGCGTAGCGTGTTTTGCCAGCTATTGGGTGGTAGCCATTTGAGTAGTAGAATTGCGGTCAGGAACCAGAAAAGCGCATTTTGGATACTGTAGGCTTGAATGATCCAATAGGGGTCGCCAATTCCGAGAGCCCAGGCTGTCCATGAAAAGAGAATACGTCGAGCTCGATAGCTGTAGTTGTCTAGCGCTCGCTGAATTTCAGGACTATTGGCCTTAGGGTCGAGGGCGAGTTGGGCATAGAATTGGCCGTCGTAACCTAAGTTGTCAGGGTATGTATAGTGGGGGGTTTCTTTGAGCGACTCCAGAGATTGCTCGTGGGCCGTTTGACAGAACATCGGCAATGTACTGTAGCCGAAATTGATGTGATGGTATTGGTATACTTTGAAGAGAAAGAAACCGAAAGCCAATAGGTAGAGCGACTTGTAGAGTAGCCTGAGTATGTTGGCTTGTCGCGGTTTTGAGTTGAGCGAATTCATCAAGTTTCCTCGGCGCTTAGCTCGAATACGGGAAGAGCGTTGTGGGTCTTTAAAGTGGACATGGCAATTGATTCGGCTTTTCGCATGCAAGCTCGTTCCTCGTCTTCAATATCATCGAACCCGCATAGATGTAAGTATCCGTGAACGAGGTACAGCGAGAGCTCTTCTGAAAAATTCGATTCGCGCCCCTGGGAGTAGTCGAGAGCAACTTGCGGGCAGACGCAAATCTCGCCAGCGATCCCATCTTCGGGGTCGCCGGGAAACGTAATGACGTCGGTGACCGAGGGATCCTGCATGAACTGGTCGTGAATGCGTACGATTTCCTCTTTAGATATAAACGCAATTGAGAGTTCGCCAGATGGAGCGTCAAAACCTCCGAATTGATCTAAAACGATGAAGAGGCGCTCGATTTCCGCAGAGCTCGCTTGGAGCTGTGGGCAGGCGTTACTGACTTGCGCTCGCTTCGCTTCGTTCGGACTTTCGTTCATTCGCCGTCTTTTTTCCGGAAGCCGTATCGTGGTTCTTGGAACCTGGGTAAGCGATGCGCGAGTGGAGGGAATTGAGCAAGGTGAAGTTAAAGCTCTCTTTGATCTTCGCTAGTTCGGACATCGTTATAGCGCATTCGTCTAATTGCCCGTCGTCCAGATTAGTTTTGAAGATGCGGTCGACCAATTCTTCGATGTTCTGGGGCGTCGCTTTCGGTAGGGATCGACTCGCGGCTTCAATCGAATCGGCGAGAAGAATGACAGCGCTTTCCTTGAATTGCGGCTTGGGGCCGTCGTAGCGGTAGGTCGATTCGAGGACGGCGACTTTGCCGGGATCGCTCGCTTCGGCTTCGGCTTGTTGAACCGCTTTGTGGTAGAAATAGCGAATGAGATTGGTGCCGTGATGTTGTCGTATGATGTCGATAATGGGGCGCGGCAGTTTGACAGTGAGGCCGAGGTCGACGCCTTCTTTAACGTGGCTCTTAATGATAAGGGCGCTAAACGAGGCGGTTTTCCGATCGTGAGGGTTGCGTCCGTCTAGTTGGTTTTCGGTGAAGTATTCGGGTTTCACTATTTTTCCAATGTCGTGAAACATACAGCTCACACGTGCGAGCAAGGCATTCCCTTTAATTGCGTTGCAGGCGTTCTCCGCAAGATTGGCGACCATCAGGCTATGATGCCAGGTACCGGGGGCTTCGAGTTGCAGGCGTCTTAAAATTGGATGATTGTAATCGCTCAGTTCGAGTAGGGTAATGTCGGTAGTTCGTTTGAAAAGTCCTTCGAGGATTGGCAAGACGCCTAGGATGATGACGCCTTCGAGCAAGCCAGTGACCAGAGCTGCGACGATCTGACTAAGGATGGTTTCCATCGGCAGGCCGTCAGACCAGTTGAAGAGGAAGGTGAAAGTGGCAATGCACAATCCACCGACGAAACCGGCGGTTACCACGCGACTGCGTTTACGAATATTGCGGCAGATGAAAATTGCTACGCAAGATGCGAGAAACGACATAACCATCAGCTCCAAACGATTTCCGAACATGACGGCGGAAAACAGGCTGACCATGAGGGCCGTTAGGAGCCCTGGTCCACTTCCCATCAAAATGGCGATGAGCAGCGGCGCTAGAGTGGTCGGAGTTATATAGGGGAGGATAGCCGAGAGACCGCTATCGTAGAGGAATTTTTCTTGATTTCCAAGTTCGAAGCAAAGACGGACGATCGCTAGATTGCAGACGACGACCAATGCGAGCAGTCCGAGTCGGGCATTGCTTTGCAGAGTGGGTCGGTCTTCGAGTCGAATATAGAATGTGGCCGCAATGAGCATGGCCATTACCATGAGAGCTCGCCCTACGAGTTGGTAATCGAGTGCGTCTGCTTTTTTACCGTCTAGGTGGCGTATGTAGGCAACGTGTTGTTCGTATTGCTCTTGGGTGACGCGTGTATTCGGTTCGATGATACTTGCTCCTTTTCGAACTCGAACGATGACGGGCTCGAATGATTCCAGCATCTTGGTCCGGAGGGCTTGAATTTCCGCTTCGTCGCGTTCGAGATTCGGTTGTACGCCATCTCGGAAGAAGCGTCCCAAAGCGCTGGAAACGAGAGGGGGAACATTTTCGGCGTTAAAGGCGATGCGAAGCGAGGTTTGCGCAAGTTCGGTGGATTCGAGGCGTCGCTGCCCGATTCCGCGTTCCATTTTGAAAATGGCGACGGATTGCTCGCCGATATCGAAGTAGGAATCGTTTTTATCGTATATGCCGATTTTGTAGCTTTCGCGTAGACTGATGAGACCGGTCTCTATCAAGTCGCGTCGGGTTTCGGCATCTCTGAATTCCAAGATGGTCGTCAGGTCGGAGTCGGAGAGGCGATAGTCGCCTTTCATGTTAAATCGTTCCGCGATGCGGTGGATGTAATCTTGAGCTCCGATAGCGGAAAGATCCTGCGCGACCGAGGCGTAGGCATCCATATCTTCCAGCAACTTGTTAACATGTTGGCTGAAGCTCGTGAAGTAGGTCATGTTCGTCCGATAGACGGGCGAAACGTTGGTGAGCAGTTGTTCGCGCTTTCGGTCGGTTAGGATGGCGCTTTGGTATGTGAAGTCCTCTGACGCGGCTATACCGATTGTGGCGAGCTGATTGGGGAGGAACTTGAAACCAGAGTGCTTGATGCCGATGAAGCTAGTCAGGACGATAGCGGCTACCGTAGTAACGAATATCGCCACCGAAACGGCAGGGCTTTTCTCGAGGAAAATCAGAACTGACGAAGACGCTTCGGTTTTGCGCTTCTTACGTTTCTTTCGGACAAACCGGTGTAGAAGCGCTTTAAACTGCTCGGAAAAAGGCATACGTGTTCGACGTGGAAATTGCTAAAAGATTCAAAATCGACTAGAGACGCAACCTTTAGTTGGAGACGACTCGCGGGACATTATCGACATTTCGATAGCGATCGTAAGCTTCGACGATCTTTTGAACGAGGTGATGCCGTACGACATCTTTAGCCTCGAATGTGTGAAAGTTAATGCCATCCAATGACTTAAGTACATTTCGGATTTCAAGTAAGCCTGAGGTTTTAGACCGTGGAATATCGATTTGGGTGATGTCCCCAGTAATCACCATTTTACTTTCATTTCCCAAACGCGTGAGGAACATCATCATTTGTTCGGGAGTAGTGTTTTGGGCTTCGTCGAGAATGATGAAAGCATCGCTCAATGTGCGGCCACGCATGTAGGCGAGCGGGGCAATTTCGATGACTCCTTTTTCGATAAGCTTGTCGACGTCGCTCCGATCCATCATGTCGTAAAGCGCGTCATATAAAGGCCTTAGGTAGGGAAGAATCTTCTCGTGCAAATCGCCGGGGAGGAATCCCAAGGTTTCACCTGCCTCTACGGCGGGGCGACTTAGAATCAGGCGTTTGATGTTGCCTTCGAGTAATTCGGAGACCGCTGCGGCCATGGCCAGATAGGTTTTTCCGGTTCCGGCAGGCCCGATTCCAAATACAATATCGTTGTCGAAAATCGCTTGGAGATATTTCTTTTGGTTGATCGTTTTCGGAACAATGCTGCCGCGGCGCGTTTTAATGATCGTTTTATGATCGAATAGGCTAAGCAGCTCTTTTTCCTGATTTTTAGAGACTCCGGTAACAATGTTTTCAAAATCGGGACGTTTTATATTAAGTCCTTGTTCCCGAGCTAGTTGAAGTAAGTCGAAAGCAATCTTCACCCGTTCGATTGCCGTTTCTTCGCCATCGACTTGGAGCCACCCGTCACGCGTGACGATCGTCACCGCAAAAAGCTCTTCAACGAGGCGGAGATTCTCCTCCTTGCTGCAATAGAGCTGCGATAGCTGTCTTGGGTTCTGAAAATGTAGCTTGCTGGTAGCCATAAATTAGGAATCGGCGAAGATAGGAGTCGAAAGGCCTTAGTCGAGCTTTTCGCAAACAGACTTCAAATGATCCCACATGGCTTCGAGAGATTGAGGAAGCACGCGTGTCGAGCCGAGTACGGGCATGAAGTTGGTGTCGCCGGTCCAGCGAGGCACCACGTGCTGGTGTAGGTGCCGAGGAATCCCCGCCCCGGCGGCCTCGCCTAAATTGATGCCGATATTGAAACCGTCGGGTTTGAGAGCTTCTTTTAGGATACGTTTTGCTTTGATGGTGGTGTCGGCGAAGCAAACGCGTTCTTCTGCAGTTAAATCTTCGATGTCGGGTATTTCGCGATAAGGGAGTATTAGAAGGTGTCCGGCATTGTAGGGATAGCGATTCATAAGAATGAAGCTATGCTGTTCGCGAGCGATGATGAGCGTGGTTTTGTCGTCATCCATTTTTGGAAGATCGACGAAGGGGCGGCGAGCCTCAGGAGACTTTTCCTGAGTGACGTATTCCATTCTCCAGTAGGCGTGCAGATGATCCATATTTATGGGAGGACGCTGGAGGATTGGAGACGCCCTGTCAAAG
>JAPKDW010000112.1 GCA_028822375.1 Opitutaceae bacterium
CCGACCGGCTTCAAAAAAGGGAGCGAAGTCGATTATTCGTTTCTGGTAGCCGAGGGATTCGAGGTGTTTCATTGAATCTAGAAACGCTTCTAAGTAAGATTCATTGTCAAAAAACTTAAGCTGAGTAGGGTCGGGGATTCCGAAGGTTAGTGGTTTTTGAGCTGTTTGGGTTGCACCTTTCCCGAGTTCTGGAGCTACTCGTGAAAATGGATAGGTAGCATCGAATGCTGCAGCCGTTCGAAAAACCGTTCGTGCGTCACTGGTATTGAGTGATGTTATGGATACGCTATCTTGCGATTGATATGCGGGGATTGTTCCGCTTGCGCTGAGCAGTCCACGACTTGGCTTTAGTCCGATTAGATTGTTGTAGGATGCGGGGACGAGGCTTGCCCCAATCGTATCAATTCCGATTGAAAAGCTGACTTGCGAAAGGGTGACGCTGATTGCCGAGCCTGAGTTAGAACCGCCAGGGATATAAGCCGGGTCGAAAGGGTTTTCCGGAGTGCCGTAGATGGAGTTTACGCCAGCGAGTCCTGCAGAGAATTCATCGAGGTTGGTTTTTCCAATGGGGATGGCTCCTGCTGCCCTAAGTCGGGCGATTACCGTGGCATCGTTTTTCGGGAAATATTTATAGTCAGGGCACGATGCGGTTGTAGGCAGGTTTTCGACGTCAATATTGTCACTTATTGAAAACGGAATTCCGTAAAGGGGGAGATCAGTGGATTGAGAAGTCTCTATGTTTCGCGCTTGGGCAAGGAGGTTTTTTTCAGTGTCTACCGTGATCCATGTTTTGGAATCGCCTTCGCGAATACGCCTGAGCGCTTCAGTAACGACATCGGAAACGGAGAGGGTATTTTGAGAATAGCCTTCGGCTAGAGTGTCGATATCGAATATGAGTTCGCTGAGATTCATTCGGCGGCTAACATTGGGCGACGACAGTGCTTGGGCAAGTTTTAGCGGATGTTATCTGTTTATCGAGATCCGCTGGCGCTTCGTCGATAAACGGGAAATTGAATAAGTCCAATTGCTTCGAGCAGCTAAACTGTAGGGAGGGTCGCTGACCGCCTATTAGGATGAGATGTCGCCTCAGCGAGACGACCTACAAAACGAATTAAGCGTATTGGGTTTCAATTGTGGTGTTCTTTCCGATTTGTTTAACAGTCTCTAAGTGTGACGTTTATGCGCCACGGCGGGAAGGTTCCTAGCAACTGGCAAGGAGCGGTGACGTATATTGACGACTTGATTCCCTTTATCCGCGAGCTGCGTTGATCAGCTCGATTGCGGATTTGGCTTTGTTGAGGGCGTAGATGTGTACGCCTTCGGCTCCGCGTTCTATCAATTCGGCAATCTGGCGTTGCGCCCAATCGATTCCGATCCTGCGTACGGCGTCGGGATCCTCCTCGACTTGGCTAAGTGCCGATTCCAGTGTCTTCGGAAGCTGGGATTGGCAGAGCTGGGTGATGCGTTTGATTTGCTTTAGCGAGAGTACGGGCATGATGCCGGGAATGATCGGCAGGTGGATTCCGCGGGCGCGAACGTGATCGACGAAACGGAAATAGGCATCGTTTTCGAAGAAAAGCTGAGTTGTGATAAAAGACCCTCCGGCATCGGCTTTGATCTTCAGAGCATCGAGATCGGAATTGAGCGAAGGCGCTTCCGGATGTTTTTCCGGGTAGCCAGCGATTCCGATGCACATGTCGGGATGGCGTTCTTTGATGAAGGCGACCAGATCGGATGCGTAGGCGAAACCACCTTCCGTGACCTGAAATGTGTCGTGCCCTTGCGGAGGATCGCCGCGCAAGGCCATGATATTGCGATAACCTTCGTTGTAAAATTCGTCGACGATCTCGCCCAGTTCCTCGCGGGTCGAACCAACACAGGTGAAGTGGGGCATGACTTGAAGGCCGACTTCGTCCTTCATGCGTCGGCTGACTGTGGCCGATAAATCGCGGGTACTGCCACCGGCGCCGTAGGTTACTGAGATGAAGTCAGGTTTGGATTCTGAAATCCGGTTGGCGGCCCTGACGAGTCCGTCGACAGCTTCAGCTGTTTTCGGTGGATAGAATTCGACGGATAGTAACGGTTGGCTGCGCGCAAGGAGTTGGGTAATGGGTTGCTGGTCTATCATAATATCAACGTATTCGAATTTATTGATATGTAAAATAGAGAGATGAATGCAAACTAAAAATATTCAGCTTCGGTTTTACTGGTCCTGTTCGGTTTTGAGCTTCAATTGACCGCAGGCGGCGGCGATATCGTGTCCTTTTTCGCGGCGAATGGTGGCGCTGACTCCCTCGCGTTTGAGGCGATTGTAGAAGCTGTCTTGACGGGTGATGCTGGGACGTTTCCAATCGAGTCCCGGGACGGAGTTGTAAGGTATGAGGTTGACGTGGGCGTTGAGGTCGAGGGCGATACGGATAAGGGCTTCGGCTTGCTCGAAAGTATCGTTGATCTCCTCGATGAGGATGAATTCGAGAGTAATCATGCGCCCTTTGGTTTGTCCGTAGCGCCGAATTGCGGGGATGAGTTCTTCCAGAGGGTAACGCTTGTTGATCGGCATGATCTGCTCGCGCACTTCATTGGTCGCGCCGTGAAGGCTGACGGCGAGTCGGAACTGTTCGGGTTCGTCGGCTAGCTCGAGGATTTTCGGTACGATGCCGGAGGTGGATATGGTAATGCGTCGGGCGCCGAAATTGAGGCCCCAAGGCGCGTTGAGGATCCGCAAGGCCGGTAGGAGATTTTCGTAGTTGGCCATGGGCTCGCCCATGCCCATGACGACGATGTTGTCAAAGGAAGCGATTTCCTCTTTGGCGCGAACGGTGGTCGCGTCTTCCAGGTGGCAGACGTGGATGAGCTGGGATACGATTTCGCCGACACTAAGGTCGCGTTTCCAACCGGCGAGACCGGAGGCGCAGAACTTGCAGCCGTAGGCGCAGCCGACTTGAGTGGAAATACAGATCGTTTTGCGCGAGTTTTGTTGGCCGACCCCGATTTGAGGCGCCCGGATGACGACGGTTTCGACTAGGGAACGATCCCCCATTTCGAGTAGCAGCTTTTCGGTTTCATCGGCCGATTCCTTAGCTAGCAAACGTTTGGTTGGAGCGATATCGAATTCGGTATCTAGGTGTTCGCGAAGGGGTTTGGGCAGGTTGCTCATGTCCTCCCAGGAGCGTGCACGCTTCTTGTAGAGCCAGTCTAAGATTTGCTTGGCGCGGAATTTCGGTTGGCCGATCTCTTCTAGGGTGGCTTGTAGCGATTCTAGCGTTTCGCCGTAGATGGGCTTTTTTTCCGGGTTGTATTTCATCGAAATCGTAAAAGCCGCGACTGTTGAGCGGCCTGACTGGAATGTCGAGGGGCTTGTCTTGCTTGTCCGAAACCGGATTGGTCCTGCGAGTTCTGGCTTGAACAAGTGGGCGGTCGCGTAAGTCTAGGTGGACAAGTGAGTTTGATCCATCGATATATTCTGCGAGGAGCTTTGGGAACCAGTATTGGCGCGGTCGCTATGTTTGCGTTCCTTATGCTGACGGGCCGGATTATCAAGGATATGCTGGATATGGCGGCGAATGGGCATCTGACGATTCCCGTATTTCTCCGACTGGTTCAACTGATGATTCCGGATTTGTTGGTCTACGCTCTTCCGGTGGGATTACTGACAGGGATATTGCTCACGATGGGGCGGCTTTCAGCTCAGAACGAGGTGACTGCGTTCAGGGCTTCAGGAGTGAGCATTTTTCGCCTCGCTAGTTCAGTCATTGTTTTGTCGATACTGGGGACGGTTGCGTCGCTCGTCGTAAATTTCTATTACGGTCCCAAGGCGACTGCCGCGTTTCGCCAAGAGAAGGAATCGATTATTCAGAGAGACCCGTTGAGGTTCATTCAGGAAAAAACGTTCGTGAAAGGGTTCTCTGGGCTGGTGATTTACGTGGGCGAAAAAAATGGAGCTGAATTGAAGGATCTCTGGATTTGGGATTTGGACGATGAGAATCGAGCTAAGCGATTTATTCGAGCCGAGTCGGGGGAGGTGCGTTACAATCAGGAGCAGAATACGCTCGTCTTGATTCCTTATCGCGGGACGATTGAGGTGCGCGATCCGGATGACCCGGAAAACTTTAAGAATATTCGCGGGTCTTTATCATTTGATACGACGAGTTTCGTATTGTCGCTTGATAAGATTTTTGGGCGAGTGACGTTTCAGAAGAAGCTGAAATGGATGACGTTTAAGGAACTGCAAACCGTTGAGTCGGACGCTTTGGCTCTGATGGAAAGTGGAACTCCGGAGGAGCAAAAAGAAGCGGAGATCGTCTACCACAAAGCCAAGATGGCATTTCACGAGAAGTTTGCGATGGGCTTTTCGGTACTTTCATTCGCTCTCATTGGCGTACCTTTGGGGGTTCGGGTTTCGCGCAAGGAAACGTCGGCGAATCTGTTTTTGGCGATGGGTTTAGCTTTGGCGTACTATTTTATGATGGCAGCGATTAGCTGGATGGACGGGCTTCATCAGTACCGGCCTGATCTGCTGTTTTGGGTTCCGAATATTGTGTATCAAGGAATTGGATGCTGGCTGTTCTATCGAGCGGACAGGGGGAAGAAGTCGAAAGACGTTCCGGCGGGATTGGAAACGGCTCGAGCGTAGCTGTTGATGCCATTGCAGATTCTACCCGGACGTATAGAGGTAGCTGCATCGAGGATTCGTTTTTTATCTTTGAGTCCAATAAGGAGGGCCGAGTAGTAATATGCGTGTAGGATAGGTTGCGCCTTTTCTAAATTTGAATTTCATTAATTCATAATCGATTACCCCTTGTTGAGAAAGAATGCCTATGAGCACAATTAAGCGTATAGACCGCCGAACGTTTTTGAGAGGCACCGGAGTGGCGATGGCTTTGCCGTTTTTGGAGGCGATGGGCCCAATGGCCCGGGCGACTGTCGGTGAAGCGGCTCGAAGCAGTGGAGTTGGATCGCCGATGCGAATGGTCTGCGTGGGCAATCCATTGGGGCTAATGCCGGATAGCTTTTTCCCGCAAGACGATGGACGCGGTTATCGAATGCCGAACGTGTTGGAGCCGCTTGCGAAGCATCGGGAAGACTTTTCGATATTTTCCAATCTGGATCACGATGTGAGCGGAGGCCATAGCGCGGTGCATTCTTTTTTGAGCGGTATTAAGGATCAGGATGCTTCCGATTGGCCTGAAGGGAATATTTCGGTGGACCAGCGAGCTGCAGAATTCGTGGGGGCTCGAACGCGTTTCTCGTCTTTGGTGGTCAGCCCGGGCGAGGCGAGTGGGGATTTGAATTGCCGGCTTTCATGGACTCGCAATGGGGTGAATGTTCCGCCAGTTAGCAAAACGCGCGATTTGTTTCGAGCATTGTTTGTTCAGGACGATCCGTCGCTTCGCGCCAAACAAGCGGATACTTACGATATAAATGAGAGTATTTTGGATGCGGTTAATAGCCATGCGAAGATTCTGAGTCGGCAGTTGGGTAAGGCAGACCAGGAGAAATTGGATGAATATTTGAATTCGGTGCGGGAGATCGAAAAGAAGCTTGGGATGTCTCGGGAGTGGCTTGATAAGCCAAAGCCGAAAGTCGATATCGATGAGCCGGTTGAAGGGGCATTCACTCATAGTTTGCCGGTCTTTTACGATTTGTTAGCTGTGGCATTGGAAACCGATTCGACGCGAGTGGCATCGGTGGGGATTCCAGGATCCATCGATACGAGCGATCTGGGTTTGCTTGGCAGCTATCATGGGTTTTCCCATCATGGAAAGGCGGAGAAGTTGAGACGTGGATTGATGGTGATCGAACAGTTTCAAGTGAAGCAGCTAAGTCGCTTTTTGGATCGATTGAAATCCGTCGAGGAGCCTGATGGACAGAGCTTGCTCGATCGGACGATGGTATTGTTTGGCAGCGGAATGGGCAATGGAAGTTCTCACTCTAACAAGAATCTACCGGTGTTATTGGCAGGAGGCGGGTTCCGGCATGGAGAACACAAAGTGTTTCCGGGAGAAAAGCATCGCCGTGAGCCTTTGTGTAATTTGTACGTATCGATGTTGCAGCGGTTTGGTTTGGAAGTGGATCAATTCAATAGAGGAAGCTCAACGCTGACCGGTTTGGAGGTAGCCTGAACATTGTCACAATGAGGTCGATACGTTTTACAATCGCGGTTTTCGGGGCGTCTCTTGTTTACCTAGGGAATGTTTGGGCATCGTCTTCCTACGATGAAACGGTAAGGCCATTTTTGGATACGTATTGCATTAAATGTCACGGTCCGGATAAGCAGAAGGGGGATCGCCGTTACGATACTTTGGCGATCGATTTTTCGGATGAGGAATCGATGTGGCTTTGGCAGGACATTGCCGACCAATTGAATTTAGGCGATATGCCGCCGAGCAAAGCCAAGCAGCCTGACTCTCATGATCGCTTGGAAGTGGTCGCCTGGGTAACCGAAAATTTGGACATTGCATATGATAAGCTGAAGAGTACGGGTGGCCAAACGGTGTTTCGGCGATTGAATCGAGTGGAATATGATCGAACGGTGAGAGACCTGCTAGGACTTGGGCCGATGTTGGCGGATCCCACGGAGACTTTTCCGCCAGATGAGACCGAGGATGGCTTTGCCAATATCGGTTCTGCTTTGTCGACTTCCGATTTCTTGTTGCAAGGATACTTGGATGCAGCTGAAGCATACGTAGATGCGGCGGCTATGAAAGGCGAACAGCCGCAGGTGAAGCGCTACCAATTCGAGGCTCCGTTTTACAAGACCTCGAACCGTCACGACGGAAAGGACGTAGATGGACAGTTTCAGCACATTCGAAAGAACACTACAGACCAGGGTGGGTATCTTTGGCTGTCGGAATTGAAATCGGGTGTTCCGAATAGTGGGTACTATCGATTGCGATTCAAGGCGGAGGCGATTAATCGGGTGTATCCTTATGAAGAACGGTATGTCGGTACGCGTAAAAGCGAGCCTTTGCGAGTTGAAGTCGTGGCGGGCTCGTCGGCTTATGGGGATCTAGAGAACCGTACATCATCTGATCGAGAGTTGCAGAGTTTCACTATTTCGGATGACGAAACGAAGTGGTATGAGGCGCGTATGTGGTTGGATGAAGGGTTTCAGCCGAGATTGACGTTTCCCAATGGTCCAAACCGAGTAAAGTCATTGCGCAAGAGTCTGGTGATGGATTATCCGGATAGCTTTCAGGAGTATATTCA
The DNA here is from genome assembly GCA_028822375.1 of Opitutaceae bacterium. Taxonomy (GTDB): domain Bacteria; phylum Verrucomicrobiota; class Verrucomicrobiia; order Opitutales; family Opitutaceae; genus Pelagisphaera. Next base: position 7,210 of record JAPKDW010000112.1, read on the forward strand.
TGAGTACCTTTTGCCGAGCGATGATATCTATCCCTATTCAGTTGAGGAGTCGGTTGCGCGAAAAGTAGCGGAGGAAGCTAAGCGCATCGCTACATTCGTTCCTGAGAAACTGGATACGAAGGGAACGTCTAGTCGGAAGAATGCTCGCGATGGGTGGGCAGCATTTTATCGAGGATACGATGGACCGCGTATACGCGTTTTCGAGATCGAGTTGGAGGGGCCTATATTCGAGTCCTGGCCCCCGCCAAGCTACAAAGCTTTATTCGGAAATTTCGAGGCAACGTTATCCAATGCAAAACCAATTCTGAAGCGCTTTTCGGAAAAGGCATTTCGTCGACCAGTGAAAACGGAGGAGGTGGATACCTTGTTGCAATTGGCGGAAGCGAAACACGAGGCAGGCTTGAGCGAATTCGAAGCGCTTAAAGTTGGTTTGAGGGCAGTGTTGTGTTCGCCGGGTTTTCTGTTTCTCCAGGAGCCGGATGGCGTTTTGGATGACTATGCATTGGCATCTCGGTTGAGCTATTTCCTTTGGTCGTCTCAGCCAGATGATGAGTTGCGTGATCTCGCGAAAAAAGGACGTCTTAGGGAAGCGAATAATCTACGTAAGCAAGCGGCTCGAATGTTGAAGGACGAACGGGTAACGGCGTTTACGGAGCAGTTTACCTCGCGTTGGCTTGAGCTCTACAAGATTGGATCGATGCCGCCGAGTCCGAAGGAATTCGAGAGCTATTACGTGGATGGATTGGAGCGTTCGATGAAGCGAGAGACCCAATTGTTTTTTCAAAACATTTTGGACGAGAATTTGCCGATCGATCAGTTTTTGGATGCCGATTTTACATACATAGATAGCGGCCTGGCTCGATTGTATGGTATCGATGGAATGACAGGTTCGGACTTTCGCAAGGTTTCGTTAGGACCGAATTCTCGACGCGGCGGGTTGCTTGGACAAGCGAGCGTTTTGACGGCGAGCGCTAACGGGATAGATACTTCGCCGGTAATAAGAGGTATCTGGGTTTTGGAGAATATTCTGGGGACACCGCCTTCGCCGCCTCCGCCGGATGTGGAGCCGCTCGAACCGGATATCCGTGGAGCCACTACAATTCGCGATCAACTTAAGAAACATCGCACGATAGAGACCTGCAACGAGTGTCACCGGAAGATCGATCCATTAGGATTCGCTCTAGAGAATTACGATCCGATCGGAGCCTGGCGCGATCATTATCCACGCGGAGGAAAAGAGAAACCGGTTGTTGATGCGTCGGGTCAGCTGCCGAATGGAGAAGCGTTTGAAAACGCGGAAGGGTTGAAGGCTATTCTGGCAGATCGAATTGATCAGTTCTCCCGTTGTCTGACGGAAAAGATGATGGCTTATTCAATGGGTCGGACTTTGGATTACTCTGATCGGCCTGAAGTCGACCGTATCGTAGAGGAGCTTGATGATAAAGGGAATGGTTTGCAGGAGCTCGTTTATTTGATTGTCGAAAGCGAAGCGTTTCGCACGAAGTAAGCTTAATAATGAAGGAGGGGAGTTCGTTATCAATATGGTGACGGAAGATCTAGCCCAGCAAATGGTTCAAACGTCTTTCGAATACACTCATGGAGAGAACGAGCTTTCTGCGGTTGGGTTGACCACTAGTCCATCGGTGAAAGTTGGGCCGCCGCGAATTGGGTTCATTTACCCACAGATTACTCGGATTTACTCAGATGAGGTTCTTTAAAATATCTGTGATTATCTGAGGGTAAATCGCTTTCGAACAACTATCTCGTGGCTTGTCGAAAGAGATTCCATGTGTAGCCGCCTAGGAATGCCATGATCACCATATTGTAGATCGAATGGGTGAGATTCCAAAGGAGGAAGGCGAGTAGTCCAAGCGTAACGAAGCTGATGATACAGGTGAGTTTTATCCGGTTTGGCCCGAGTACGTCTCTGAGGATTTGACCGCCGTCCATTGGTAAGATGGGGCACAGGTTTATGAAGCTCCAAAAGAGATTGATCGTTATCAGAGTACCAATGAACGAGGCGACGAGTGGCGGAAGATTCGTTGTTCTGGAATCGATATCTATGACGAACGTACTCAGAATAATGAATACCGTAGCCAAGGCTATGCTTGCTCCGGGTCCAGCTGCGGTCATTAGAATGCGCTGCTTTCGAGAGAAGCGCGCTCCAGGGAAAGCCGCGGCTCCTCCCATCGAATGAAGCGATATTTGCGTGGAAGGAGCTCCGAAGCGAAGTCCTGTTAGGGCATGACCTAGTTCGTGAATAAGAATGGAAATGAAAGCAGCAGCCATGAACACCAAAACTTGCTGCCATTGAGCGGGCGATTGAGCGCTTAGCGCTCCACCAAGAAATGCGGTCAGCAGGAAAAAGAAGCCGTGTACGCTTACTGGGATTTTGAAAATAGTGAATCGAAGCATAAGTATTTGTTGTGAAATTGGACGGTTGTATGATGCTCTTAGGTTTTGGGCAAAGAATATTCCCTCCAGAGCCAACGAAGGGAATCGGGAAAGATCGCTCCGCCATGGTTTCCATTATGGCCTCCAGTGCCGTAAACGAATTTTACGTCGTAATCACGGAATTTGAGAGCAGCGTACATCTGTTTGTTGGCCAGAGGCCAATTGCCGTGTTGGTTATCAAGATCTCCGCTGCCGTCTTGGAGGAATACGCGCAAGGGTTTGGGGTCGCCGCCTTTTCGGATGAGTGCCGGGTAGTCGTGGCCTCCGCGAATGTTGGTAAAGCTGCCGATGTGGCTGAGCGCTTTGCGGAATTGATCGGGGCGTTCCCAGGCTACTGTGAAAGCGCAGATGCCTCCACTGCTATTGCCGCAGATTGCTCGTCCGTTCGGGTCGCTGGTGATGTTGTAGGATTTGGAGATTTCCGGTAGGATTTCGTTGAGTAGAAAATTCGAATAGTCGGCGCTGAGCGTGTCGTATTCGAAGCTTCGGTTTGCGGGACGTGGCCGCCAGCCTGGTTTAGGTGGAAGTTCGGGCGTTAAGTGTCCGGGGTCTATGAATACGCAAATAGTGACTGGGATTTCCTTGGTGTGAATGAGATTGTCGAAAACTACTGGAGCTCGGTAGTCGCCATTTTCTCCGATGAAGGTGTGTCCATCTTGGAATACCATTAGAGCGGCCGGTTTCGATGCATCGTATTGCGCCGGAACATACACGTAGTAGCGACGAATCGTTTCAGGGAATACTTGGCTGTTGTTCCAGACGTGGTGAGTAAGGGTTCCTTGGGGGGTGCCCTCGTGGCGAAGGGAATCTTGGCTCAAGGGATAGTCAGATTCAATTTGAGGTTCTTGGGCCCAAACGAGAGGGACGGAGAATGCAAAGATGAGAATTCCGAGGATCGGGCATTTTTTCATTGTGATTAGTGAAGGAGCAGGAATAGCCGAGAGCGAGGATATATCGCGAGATCGGAGAATGGAGGAGGCTACGGATTGCTTTCCGTTGTCATTGGGGCTCTGCGATGATTGTTTGGGCGGATGATCCACCGAGTGACTCAGGTACTGTTTGCGGGGATGTTGGGGTGTTTTCTTTCTCTTCCTGGGAGCGGCGAAGAGCTTATGCGAGTGATAAAGGATGTCGAATATGCGTCTATTGGAGATCGAAGCTTATGCCTCGATTTGTATGTACCGAAAAGCGATTCCGTTGATGGAATTATTGTCTGGATACACGGAGGAGCTTGGCGCTCCGGATCAAAGGATAAGGTGCCAGTTTTGGGATTCGTCGAAAAGGGGTGGGCGATCGCCAGCGTTGATTATCGCCTGAGCGGGGAGGCTCGTTTCCCAGCCCAAATCCACGATATCAAAGCGGCCATCCGCTTTTTGAGAGCCAAGAGCGATGCGTACGGATTGAGAACCGATAACGTAATTATTATAGGTTCCTCGGCGGGTGGGCATTTGGCGGCTTTGGCGGGCGTGACCAATGGCGATAAATACCTTGAGGGAAGCGTGGGCGGCTTTCGAAACGAGAGCTCGGAGATTCAAGGGATCATCTCGTTGTATGGAGCGAGTAATCTGACGACTATTTTGACTCAATCGACGCCGCATGGACTGAGTGTCCGAGTTCCGGCATTGGATTTGTTTATTGGCGGGCAACCGGATGTGTTGATTGAGAAAACCCGATTAGCTAGTCCGGTATTCCATGTCGATGCGAACGACCCGCCGTTGTTGATGATTCATGGCGATCAGGACCCGCAAATGCCGATTAATCAATCCCATGAGCTAGAGGGAAAGTACGAGTCAGTTGGAGCTTCGGTGATCTTCGTAGCTCTGCACGGCGCGAAACACGGCGGTTCGATGTTTTACGATACCGAGCGAATGGACAGAATGAATCGATTTTTGACGAAAATAATTGGGAGTTAGGAGCGTTGCCGAGTTAGGGGTTGATTTACGGGTTTGCGATGCCGCTTTAGTTTGATGTTTTTTCTCAGTCGGCTTTTAAATTGGCGAGAATGCAAAGCGACAGGTGATTCTGGATTTATTTGATTCACTCTTGAATTTATTAATCTAATCTTTTTGGTTTTCAGCCATTGCCTCGAACTGTGTTCATTTCGATTTTTAAAATCTACCCTGACCGTACACCCGCCTAACAAATTGCTTATCAGTTATGAAACAATCACGACGTAAATTTATTCAGTCTACCGGCGCAGCTGTGGGCGCATTGACTCTGCCGAAACTCGTGCCTCAGGCGACGGCTGCTAGTTCGGCAAAAAAACATAACATCCTGTATCTCTGCTCGGATCAGCAGCATTGGCAGGCAATGGGTTCGGTGGATCCTTTTTTCGATACGCCGCATCAAGATGCGCTGGCTGCGGAATCCACGGTGTTCGAAAATGCGTTTTGCACGACTCCTCAGTGTTCTCCGAGTCGCTCGTCTATGTTGACGGGATATTATCCTCACAAGACCGAGATGATGAACAATAGCGGCGCTTCTGGCGGAACGGACTTGAAGCTGCCTACGGTTGGGTCGCATCTTCAAGAAGCTGGATATACGACTGCTTTGTTTGGGAAGTGGCATCTTGGCGATAATTCTATTGGTAACGCAGGGTGGAGCGAGGAAACGAAAAAAGGTCCGGATCCGAAAACTACTGAACGAGGAATTGATTTTCTCGATCGGCATGCTGACGACGAAAAACCATTTGCTTTATTTTTAATGTATCTGGATCCCCATGACATTTATCACTATAAGCCAGGAAAGAGCGATGTGCGCACGGACGATGTTGTTTTGGGGGAATCTTGGAAAAAGCAGGATTTTGATTCGGTTCCGAAGATCCACCGCGAATTCATGGAGATCAACCAGGGCGAATTTATAGTGAATGCGGATGAGGAAACCTGGAAGGGATACCGCGACTATTATCGTCAAAAAGTTAAGCTCTATGACGATCATGTGGGCAGGGTCGTGGAGAAATTGAAGGATCTCGGGCTTTTTGAGAATACGATTATCGTTAATACCTCGGATCATGGAGACATGGATACGTTTCACCGATTGGTCTTCAAGGGTCCGTTTATGTACGAACACATGATGCGTATTCCGTTGTCGGTTCGAATGCCTGGAAATCCGATTCACCGTAAATCGGATTACAATTGGGTGAATGTAGATACGACCCCAACGCTTCTGGAATTAGCCGGGGCTAAGGCTCCAAAGTGCCACGGTTTATCGGCTGCGTCGATTATTAAAGGAACCGGTCCAGTCCCTGAGCGCGAATACGTAATTGGTCAGTACTACGGAAAACAGACTTGGGTGAATCCCATTCGCTCTATTCGTGGAAATGGCTGGAAGTACAACCTCTACACGGATTGGGGAGAGGAACTTTACCATCTGGATCAAGATCCGGAAGAGATTGAGAACCTAGCAAACGACCCTAAACACGCAGGTATGAAGCGTAAATTGAAGAAACGTTTGGACCGATGGATTAAGGAGAATGACGATCCTTTCTATTCGTTCACTACGACCTCATTGGACCCAGGCGAGGCAAAGACAATTTTGAAAAACCCCTTATAATAAACGGGGGTAGAGGCTCGTGAATATGAGTAGGGCAACGACGTCCCGGCGTGCCGCAGTTCATTGG
>JAPKDW010000009.1 GCA_028822375.1 Opitutaceae bacterium
GGATTGTAGTCATCATTTCCGCATCCGGACGTAGAGCGACTTTGACCGAAGTCGTTGGAAGAATGAAACGATCGGCTCCGACTTTGACGACGAGTCCGTCGACGATAGCCATCGTGAGCGGAAGTAGTATCCGGAAAATGGAGCCTTTGCCCAATTCGGATTCGATCTCTATTTTGCCGCGAAGTTTTTCGATGTTCTTTTTGACGACATCCATTCCTACGCCACGGCCGGAGATATCGGTGATCTCCGCTGCAGTTGAGAAGCCGGGAGCGAAGAGGAGTTTGTAGATTTCTTCGTTTGAAAGTTGATCTTCTTCGCGAACGATGCCGTTTTCGACGGCTTTTTGGAAGATTCGCTTCGGATCGATTCCGCGTCCGTCATCGGAGAGCTCGATTACGATGCTGCTACCTTGATGGTAGGCTTTGAGCGTTACGTGACCGGTTTTGTCTTTGTTCGTTTGAGCCCGTTCTTCCGTGTCTTCGAGCCCATGGTCGAGAGAATTGCGGATCATGTGTACGAGAGGATCGCCGATTTCTTCGACCACGTTGCGATCGAGTTCGGTATCTTCGCCTGATACTTCGAAAAAGACTTTTTTGCCGGACTTCGCGCTGAGGTCACGCACAATGCGGCTCATTTGGCGATAAAAATTTAGGCACTTGCGAAGCGTCGGGCGAATACGGTAGTAACCGGCCATCCGTTGCTTGCCCTTTTCGAAATATTTGCGGCGCCAGTCAGCTTGGACTTGTTTGAGGCGCTTTTCGTTGTAGACGGCCTTTGAGGCGAAATCTAAGACTCGTGTGGAAATATCGTTGCACTGGATATCCCAGTAGGCTTCGGGCTTCTTGCGTTCGAGATATTCTGCAAGCGTGATCGCGATGGAGTAGGGCTCTTCGCCGGTGGAACAAGCGCAGCTCCAGGTTTTGAGCGATTGGGAATTGCCGAGTTTTCCTTCTACGAACTGAGGGAGGATGGTTTCGTTGAGATAGTTGAAGTGATTTATCTCGCGGAAGAAGAAGGTGTGGTTGGTCGATATTGCGTCGATCAGGTGGTAGAGCTCACCGGTCTTCGGATCGTTCTTCAGCATGCGACAATAGTCGCGTAGGGAATTGATTTCGAGTAGCCGAATCCGTTTTCCCAGTCTTGCGGTGACGAGTTCGCGTTTATTATCGCCCAGATTGATGCGTGTTTCGTTGTAGATGAGATCGCGAATGAATTTGTAGTCTCCATTTGAGATTTCGGCCTGATGGGGCGTGGCCATGGCTGCATTTGATTTTGGGTGAGATTCGAACACGTGAGGGAATTGACTGAAATCGGTTGTAGGGCCCAGCAATACGATGTTGCAACAGCCCGAATGCTAGATCGCTCGTTATTGGATAAACTTAAGTTATCTGAACCGTAGTTTTGCCTATTAGCTGTTATTTTCCAAATCCTCAATTTTCGCGTCATTGTGTCGTTTTGGATGGCATTTAGCGACCGGCTCGCTTGATTGTCCCGTTTTGAGGATCGATATTATGCCTATGAAGAACACATCGACTTTGCCAGAGACGAGAAGAGGAGTTCGCATTCGCGAGCTGCTCTCCCAGCGGATTCTCTTTTTGGATGGGGCGATGGGAACTATGATCCAGCGTTACAAGCTGGAGGAGGCGGACTTCCGCGAGGGTCGATTCGAAGACCATCATATCGATCTCAAAGGCAATAACGAGTTGTTAGTGTTCACGCGTCCTCACGTGGTTACGGAGATCCATAAGGCATTCTTGGCAGGCGGAGCGGATATTATCGAAACGAATACATTCAGCTCGACGAGTATCGCTCAGGCGGATTACGAGCTCGAGAGCATCGTTTACGAGCAAAACCTCGCTGCGGCTCGCCTGGCGAGGCAAGCGGTCGACGAGTTTGTCGCCGAAAATCCGGATAGGGAATGTTTCGTGGCAGGCGCTTTGGGTCCGACGAATCGGACAGCATCGCTTTCGCCTGACGTGAACCGTCCGGAGTATAGAGCGGTCTCGTTCGATCAGCTCAAAGATGCATACGCGGAGCAAATTCGTGCGTTGGCAGAGGGAGGCGTGGATTTGTTTTTGCCAGAGACGGTTTTCGATACGCTGAATCTGAAAGCATGTATTTACGCTCTCGAGGAATACTTCGAAGAGCGGGGAGAGCGTATTCCGGTGATGCTGAGCGTGACGATCACCGATGCGTCGGGCCGGACGCTTTCGGGACAAACGGTCGAGGCGTTCTGGAATTCAGTCGCTCACGCGAAACCTTTGAGCGTGGGTATCAACTGCGCATTGGGAGCTCAAGAAATGCGCCCTTATATCGAGGCTTTGTCGCGTTGCGCGGACTGTTACATTTCATGCTACCCGAATGCGGGACTGCCGAATCCGCTTAGCGAAACGGGTTATGACGAGTTACCGGAGGATACGGCTCGGTTCGTGGAGGATTTCGCCGCGAATGGGTTTGTGAATATTATTGGCGGCTGCTGCGGCACGACTCCAGAGCACATTGCGGCGATTGCGAGCAAGGCTAGAGACTACGCTCCGCGAAAGATACCGACGATCGAGCCAGCGTTGCGCTTAAGCGGGCTGGAACCGTATGAGGTGAAGGGCGAAAAAGCGCCGTACGTCATGGTCGGCGAGCGGACTAATGTGATGGGCTCTCCGCAATTCAAGCGTCTGATTAAGACAGACAAATTTGAAGACGCTTTGGCGATCGCTCGGCAGCAGGTCGAGAATGGAGCCAACATCATCGACATCAATTTCGATGAAGGGCTCTTAGATAGCGAGGCCTGCATGACCCGCTTTTTGAATCTCATCGGTTCCGAGCCGGAGATATCTAAGGTGCCGATCATGATCGATTCCTCCAAGTGGGCGGTTATCGAAGCGGGCTTGAAATGCGTCCAGGGTAAATGCGTCGTCAATTCGATTAGCTTGAAAGAAGGCGAAGCGGTTTTCCTATCTCAGGCGGCGAAAGTCATGCGCTACGGCGCGGCTGTAATTGTGATGGCTTTCGATGAGCAAGGACAAGCGGCGAGCAAGGAAGATAAAATACGGATCTGCGAACGCGCTTATGATTTGCTCCGCTCGGAATTGGATTTCCCGCCGGAAGACATTATCTTCGATCCGAACATTCTTACCGTGGGAACCGGTATTGAAGAACACAATACATACGCTCTCGACTTTATCGAAGCGACGACAGAGATCAAACGTCGTTGCCCCTTCGCTCGAGTTAGCGGCGGAGTGAGCAATGTTTCGTTTTCGTTCCGCGGTAATAATGTTGTGCGCGAGGCCATGCATACGGCCTTTCTTTATCACGCGATCCAAGCGGGAATGGATATGGGGATAGTGAACGCGGGTATGCTCGCGGTTTACGAAAACATAGAACCTACCTTGAAAGAGTTGGTTGAGGATGTGTTGCTGAATCGGAATCCCGAGGCTACGGAACGCTTGGTCGATTACGCGGAAACCGTGAAGGGCACTGGCAAAGCCAAAGAGGAAAAGACGGAAGTCTGGCGCGAAGGCACGGTCGAGGAGCGGCTTTCGCACGCGTTGGTGAGGGGAATCATCACCTACATTGACGACGATACGGAGGAAGCCCGTCAAAAGTTGCCGCGTTCGCTAGATGTGATCGAAGGACCGTTGATGGACGGGATGAAGGTTGTTGGGCAATTATTCGGAGCGGGAAAAATGTTTCTGCCGCAGGTCGTCAAGTCGGCCCGCGTGATGAAGAAGGCTGTGGCATACCTGACTCCGTTTATGGAGGCGGAGAAAGCGGCGGCCAATAATACCAGTGCCCAAGTTAAAATTGTAATGGCGACGGTGAAGGGCGACGTGCACGACATCGGCAAAAATATAGTGGGAGTCGTTTTGGCCTGTAACAATTACGATGTGGTGGACTTGGGGGTGATGATTTCTTGCGACAAAATTTTGGCTGCTGCTCGTCGTGAAAAAGCGGATATTATCGGTTTGAGCGGATTGATAACGCCGTCGCTAGACGAGATGGTTTACGTGGCTTCGGAGATGAAGCGCGAAGGCTGGGAACTGCCGCTTTTGATTGGCGGGGCAACGACGAGCAAGGCGCATACGGCGATTAAAATCGCCCCGGCCTATGACGGCCCGATTGTTCAAGTGCCGGATGCGTCCTTGGTCGTGGGCGTTTGTAGCGAGCTGCTCAGTCCTGAGCGCAAAGACACGTTCGTTGCCGATTTGAAAGTCGATCAAGAGCGATTGCGAAAGCGTCACGCCGAAGGAAATGCCAATTCCGCGCGGTTGTTGTCTTTGGACGAAGCACGGGAAAGCGGGTTTAAGCAAGATTGGAAGTCAGCCGAGATAGCGGTACCGGAATCACTGGATACGCGTGTTTTCGACAAGGTCGATTTGGGTGATGTTTTGGAGTATTTCGATTGGTCTCCGCTTTTCTGGACTTGGGGATTGAAGGGTGTTTTCCCAAAAATTCTCGATCATAAGAAATACGGGGAGCAAGCGAGCGAGCTCTACCGCGATGCCCAAGAGCTCTTGAAGGATATCGTCGAGAACAAACGTTTTCGTTTGCGCGGCGTGTATCGGTTTTGGGCGGCGCAGTCGGATGGCGACGATGTCCATTTGTACGCCGATACATCGATGAGCGAATCGCTCGGGACCTTCCACTTTTTGCGTCAGCAAAAGGAAAAGGCATCGGACTCGACTTATTACAGTTTGGCGGATTTTGTCGCTCCAAAATCGAGTGGACGCGTGGACAGTTTGGGAGGCTTCGCGGTCACTACTGGAATAGAAGTTGAGGATTACGCTAAAACGTTCAGGGAGGGTAACGACGACTATCGAGCGATTATGATCCAGGCTCTCGGCGATCGTTTTGCCGAAGCCATGGCTGAGTACATGCACAAGCAGGTTCGCGATGAGTGGGGATTTGGAGCTGATGAGAATCTTGAAGTTACTGAGATGATCGGCGAGAAATATCAAGGCATCCGTCCGGCAGCGGGTTATCCGTCCTGTCCGGATCACACTGAGAAAGGCAAACTTTGGGAATTGCTCGATGCGGAAGCGAGCACAGGAATTTCGCTAACGGAAAGCTATGCGATGAATCCTCCAAGTTCGGTTTCCGGGTTGTATTTTGGAAATGCGGAAGCTCGCTACTTCAATGTCGGCAAGATCGGGAAAGATCAGATCGAATCGTATGCGAAGCGAAAAGGAATCGACGTAGCCGTGGCCGAAAAATGGTTACAGCCAAATTTGGACTACAACCCGTAGAGGCGATCATGCAGGTCGTTTCTGGGTAGGGCCGGCGCTTGCGCCGTGCCGCGATAGGGGATTGTTTTAAAGAAACGCGGCGCAGTCCACGCTGAGCGTGCGCTGGCCTTACGAAAAATGAGTTGCGGAAACACCGGAATGGGCTGCGGCTCAATTTGATTCGAAATGATCATTTTGCAGCGCTTGGGTTGCTTTGATAGAGCGAGATTCCGGTCAATTGAGACCAGTATGCGGCATCTGATCGATTTGGTGCACTCACTGCTAAGACCCTACAAATTCTCATTCTCACGAATGCGGAACGATCATAACTTTTTACAGGAGCAGAAAGCCAGAGGTCGGCGTTAAGGGGTTTGTCGCCGGCCTCGACTCTGCGCAGTCTCAGTGTGCCTAATCTAGGTGCTCTCGACTTCTTTGCCGGTGAGCGTCTTGATGAATTTCTTCATCGCAGGCGTCAATACGCGACCTTTACGATGGAGGATAGCGAGCGGACGAGTGAATCCAGAGCCGCTGAGGGCAACCGATGATAGGGTGCCTTGCTTGACCTCCTGAGCGACCGTTGCCTGTGGAACGAGCGCGATTCCCGCATCGATTTCGACGGCACGCTTAACTGTTTCGATGTTGTCGAATTCCATGACGGGCTCGATTTCGATCATGTTGTCGCGAAAAATCTGATCAATCGCTTTGCGCGTGGGAATGTCGGGATCGAAGCTGATGAATTTGTAGTCGGCAAGCGCGTCAACCTCGACAATCGTTTGATTCGCGAGCGGGTGATCGGGATGGCAAATGGCGACTAGCCGATCCTCGCGGAAAGGTATCATTTCGATTTGGCGCGTTTTGACCGGGAAAGCGACGAGGCCGAAGTCGACCGAATTGTGGAGAATGTCTTCGTAGACCAGGTTGGAACGGCGGTACTCGACGCGGACATTGACTGATGGATAGTCGCTCAGAAATTCCTTAATGTAGGGAGGGAGCTCGTGAAGACCGATGCTGTAGATGGTCGAAATACGAATTGTGCCGCTGATGACCTTCTTCATTTCCATCAACTTGCTCATGAGCTTTTCGTAGACGTGGAGAATTTCCTTAGACGAGTTGTAGACTCGAGTGCCTTCACGGGTCAGTTGGAATTGCTTTTGACTGCGATCGATGAGCAAGGTACTGAAGTGCTTTTCCATCGCCCGAGCCTGTTGGCTTACGGCGGATTGAGTAACTCCGTTGAGGCGGGCGGCTTTTGAAAAGCTCTTAGTTTCTACGAGGTCCGCGAAGATCTTAAAATTGTCGACTTGCATAGGGAGGCGGTTGAAGTGGAATTGTTATTACTATATCTAATTTCCTTTAAAATAAAAGAGAAGACTCATTAATGTTTATTTCTTATCAAGAATTTGAGGATAATCTGCGTCGCGTTCAGGCTTCGATCCTTTCGGCGGAGGCGAAATCGGGACGTCCGGTCGGGTCTGTTACCTTGTTGCCGGTGACCAAGAATCACCCGGTGGACGCGGCTTTGTATGCTTTTCGTTCGGGTTTGAGATCGGTCGGCGAGAACCGGGTTCAAGAAGCGCTTTCGAAGATGGATGATGCGGATAGCGCCTTGAGCTGGGAATTGATAGGACCGCTACAGAGCAATAAGGCGAAGAAGGTCGCGGAGCGATTTGATCGTGTGCAGTCAGTGGACAGGCCTAAAGTCGCGAAAGCCTTGCAGCGTTACGCGTCGGAGGCGGGGCGGAATCTGCGAGTATTGCTACAGATCAACGCGGGAGCGGATCCCAACAAGTCGGGGGCTTCGCTTGAAGAAGCTTCGGCGTTAATGGAATGCGCCATGGAGCAGCCAAATCTGAAAGTTGACGGACTCATGACGATTGCTCCTTTGGATGACGAACTGGCGGTGGCCCATTTATGTTTCGCCGCGTTGCGAAATTGCCGGGACGGGTTAGAAGCGTCTTTTGGCGTGTCTCTGCCGGAATTGTCTATGGGAATGAGCGGCGATATGGAAGCTGCGATCCAAGAAGGCAGCACGATGGTGCGGGTTGGAACGGCCCTGTTTGGGAAGCGCGATTACTCGTGATTTCGTAGGCTTGCCTGTCCCTAGGTAACCGTTTTGGTTGCTGCGGCCTCGGCGATGCCGCCCTACCGCCTTTCGACGCTAGAATAATGAGCGGCAAAAAGAGAAATTCTGCGGAGCGAGGAGCTTCGAATTCAATTCTCTTGCAGAATAGGATTGTCGAACGGTAGGGCCGTTGCAGGATGCCGCTAACGGTGTCAGCTAAAAAACAACGGATTGTGGAATCGGAATCGCGTTCCCCGACAAGTCGGTATCGCATCGGTGTCTTGCTTTACTTTCGAAGCGAGGATGGTCGTGTTTTGCTGATTCGCCGAGCTAAACGACCTAATCGCGGCATGTGGTGCGCCATCGGAGGCAAACTCGAAATGGAGACAGGCGAATCGCCTTTTGAATGCGCGATTCGCGAAGCGAATGAAGAAGTCGGGGTCACGTTGACGGATTCGGATCTATCGATGCGTTGCATGCTCTCGGAAGAGAATTACGAGGGAACGGGTCATTGGCTAATGTTCTTGTTCGAGGTTCATAAGCGTCTCGTGTCATTGCCCGAAGCAATCGACGAAGGTGAATTCGGGTTCTTTAAACTAACGGAATTAGCCGATCTCGGAATGCCGCCGCTTGATCGTTCGGTTGCCCTGGGTCGTATTCTAAATCCGAATGCGGCTTCGTTTAGTGTTTTGAAGGCAATTGAGGGAGTCGAACATGATCCCGATCTGCTGGAGGTTGTTCAAACGGTTGGTTCGCGAAACGACTGAAATGATTCTCCTGATCGACAACTACGATTCGTTCACCTATAATTTGTATCAGTATTTGTTGATGCTGAATAAGGAGGTTCTCGTTTTGCGTAATGATAATGTGGATGCCGAAGAAGTCGAACGAATCAACCCTGAGCTGATTGTTATTTCACCTGGACCGGGCGGGCCTGAGTCGACAGGGGCTTGTCGCGAGATTGTCGAAATATTTAAGGGGCGTATCCCAATTTTGGGGATCTGTTTGGGCATGCAAGTTATTGCTCATGTGTTTGGCGCCCGGATCGAGGAGGCTTTGGAGCCCGTGCATGGAAAAGTGAAAAGCGTCCGACACTTGGGTTCTGGATTGTTCGAAACGCTGCCGAATCCCTTGAACGTGACGCGTTATCATTCCCTGATCGTTGAGCGTGCGAGTATGCCAGATTGCTTGAAGGTAGATTCCGAATCGGAAACGGGCGAGATTATGGGGCTGTCGCATGAGCGCTTGCCGATATGGGGTGTGCAATTTCATCCGGAGGCGCTTTTGACGGAGGGTGGTATTCCTCTGTTGGGGAATGCTCTTAAACTAGCTGAAGCGTGGAGGGAGCGAAGTTGATGGTCTCGGAGCGACTAGCCAGCCATCGTTCGATCGAGGATATTCTCGGAGTTTTCGAGCAGCGTCCCGGTTGCGTTTTCCTCGATAGCGGGTCTCATGAATATGGATTGGGGAGGTATTCCATTTTGACCTGTGATCCTTTTAAGGAGATAGTCGCATGGGGGAGTCGAATCGAGATTCGAGAGGGAACCTCGTGTCGAGAGTTTCGCGGGAATCCGTTCGATGTTTTGAGGAAAGAAATAGGGAAAGAGAAGGTTGAGGACCAAGGAAATTTTCCATTCTCCGGTGGGGCGATTGGCTATGTGGCTTATGACGCGGGGCGGGCGCGGGGCGAGGATTTGGGAAATGCATCTCCGGATTTCCGTTTTGGTTTTTACGATGGAGCCTTGGTCTGGGATCACGAATCGAAAGAATTGCATGCCGTGGTTCGCTCTGGCGCGAAAGATAAAGATTGGGTTTTGTCCCGACTTAAAGAATTGGAGGCGGAGGCGAATGGAGACAGTAGCCTAGCGACGTTTGAGATTGGGGAGATCAGTTCGAATTTTACGCGAGAGGTTTATATGGATCGAGTTTGTAAAACTCGGGAACTCATTCGTGCGGGAGACATTTACCAGGCGAATTTATCGCAACGATTTCGGGGGAGTTTCGAAGGAAGCGGATTGACGTTGTACCGTCGCTTGAGAAGCTCGAATCCCGCGCCGTATGCGGCGTATCTGAATTTTGGGGTTGAGGAAATACTTTCGTCCTCTCCTGAGCGATTTTTTCAATTGAATGGAAGGGATATTGATACTCGCCCAATCAAAGGAACACGGCCTCGAGGAGCAAATGCAGAAGAGGAAGCGGCGTTTCGGAAAGACCTGGAGAATTCGGAAAAAGATCGGGCGGAGTTGCTGATGATCGTTGATTTGGAACGAAATGACCTCGGTCGGATTTGCGAGGCGGGGTCGATTGCGGTGAAGTCTCTATTCGAATTGGAGACCTATGCGTCGGTCATTCATCAAACGGCGACAGTTGAAGGACGGTTGAACTCGGGCTTAGACGCGATCGACTGTTTTGGGGCGATGTTTCCAGGTGGGTCGATTACGGGAGCGCCTAAAATCCGAGCGATGGAGGTTATCGAGGAACTTGAGACCGGAAATCGCGGGGTTTACACGGGGTCGATAGGATATATTGGGTTTGATGGACGGGCGGATTTCAATATTGCTATCAGGACTATGCGAATAGCGGATGGAGAATTATCGTTCAATGTTGGAGGAGGAATTGTTTGGGATAGCGATCCGAAATCTGAATACGAAGAGACTTTGCATAAGGCGAAAGCTTTATTCGATGCACTGGGGGTGACGAGAAATGGCGACTAATTTGATAATCGATGGGGTCCTTCAAGAAGGGAACAGTCTTTCTTTGGAAGTGACGAGCCCGGGACTCGCGTATGGGTTTGGCCTGTTCGAGTCGGTTAAGTTCAAGCGGCAGCGGCCTTGCTTTTTCGATGAGCATTTCGATCGTTTGCAGCGAGCTGCAGTGAAGGCGAAGATAGGGTTCAACTATACGTTGGATGAAATGCGCCAGCAGGCGATTCGTCTATTTGAGGCTAACCTGCTCGATGAGGGTGTTTTTAAGATTGTGGTGTCAAGCGGGTGGAAGACTTCTCAAGTGGCTGTGTTCGTGCGAAATGTCGGTTTGGAGGGAGCGAATGATCCGATACGTTTGCGAGCCTCGAATGTGACGAAAGCTTCGAACGCGTTTACGTCCCGGCATAAAACGTTGAATTACATGGAGAACTGGCTGGAGCTGCAAACGGCTCAAGCGCATGGATTCGATGAATGTTTATTTACCAACGAATTGGAAAGCGTGACGGAGTGTTCCATGTCCAATGTCTTCTTTATTGAGGACGATGTATTGAAGACACCTTCGATCGAATGCGGTCTTTTGGACGGAGTGATCCGTGGAAAGTTGCTGCGAATCGCAGAAGAAGATGGCATGCGGGTTGCAGAAGGAGCTTATCGTCTCGAAGAGTTCGTTGCTGCAGATGAGGCATTTGCGAGTAGTTCAGGTAAGGGACTTGTAAGTATTTCTGAAATACAGACGGACGATTTACACGTATTTCCGATTGTGACGTCTCCGCGATTTCGCCGACTGGCGGAACGATTGGAGATTTTGGAAGAGGCGAGTTTGGCTTAGGAATAGAAGGATGAAGGAAGGTGTACTGAAATTGGGTAATCGCGATTGGGCGATCGGCGAACGGACAGGAATCTTTGGGGTTTTAAATGTCACTCCTGATAGTTTTTCTGATGGAGGGCGATTCGAGGGAATCGATGCGGCACTCGAACAGGCTCGGAGAATGGCCGAAGAAGGCGCGGATGTTTTGGATATTGGCGGGGAGTCGACGAAGCCAGGATTCGAGGATGTTTCGGTAGAAGATGAGATAGCGCGAGTGGTTCCGGTTATCGAAGGGATTGTGAGCGATTCGTCGATGCCAGTGGTGTCGATAGATACGACAAAGGCCGCTGTTGCTCGAGCCGCTTTGGAAGCTGGCGCGGAAATCGTTAACGATATCTGGGGATTCCAGCGCGATTCTGAAATGGCCGCGGTCGTGTCGGATTACGATGCGAGCTGTGTGCTGATGCATAATTCGCGTGGCGGTTGGTGTCGAGACGGTGTGTTGGATTCAATCAGGTCTTCTTGGGAGGAATCAGTTTCGATCGCGTTAAAAGCTGGATTGAGCGAAGATCGAATTATTTTGGATCCTGGTATTGGATTCACCGATACTAGGGATCAGGATCTTGAAATTTTGAGAAATCTTAGCGCTTTGCGGGCGATTGGATTTCCAATGCTCCTAGGGGCCTCTCGAAAACGAATCACTGGGGAACCGTTTGGGTTGACGCTGAACGAGCGGCTGGAAACGACTTTAGCGACGACATCTCTTGGAATAGGCGAGGGTATCGATTTTGTCCGAGTGCACGACGTGATCGAAAATGTTCGAGTCGCGAAGATAACGGATCTAATTACTCGAGGATAAATGGATAAGGTGATTTTAAATAGGATCGAACTTCTTGGAAAAATCGGCGTTCTAGAAGAGGAAAAACGGACAGTCCAACGTTACTGGATCTCGATTGCGATCAAGGCAGACCTCAAAATGGCGGGCCGGACGGACCGATTGGACGAGACGATCGATTACGGTCGAGTGTTCGAGATAGCGAAAACATTGATGGATGGGAGCGATTGCGATTTGATTGAATCTTATGCCGAAGGCCTGGCAGAGAAAATCTTGGCGACGTTTCTGAAAGCGGAATCAGTGACCATTGAAGTTCTGAAGCCAGATGCCCCAATCGAAGGTTCTTTCGATTCGGTCGGTATTGAAATAACGAGGACGCGAAATGACTGAGGTTTATTTGGGGTTAGGGAGCAATTTGGGCGATAGGGCGGGTCAGCTCAAGGCTGCGGTTGCTGGATTGCGTAGCATTGACGGAGTCCAAGTGTCGGCAGTGTCTTCGATTTATCGCACGGAACCGATTGGGGTTGTCGATCAGGGGGCGTTTTTCAATGCGGTTGTTCGCATCGAGACGGAACTCGAACCTTTGGAGGTGCTTGATAGGTGTTTGGAAATCGAGAAGGGACGTGGTAGGGTTCGCTTAGAGCGGTGGGGACCGAGGACGTTGGACATCGACTTGTTGCTTTTTGGAGAGCAGACGTTGAGTGACGAACGGCTTACGCTTCCGCATCCATTGGCAATTGAAAGAGCGTTTGTGTTGGCGCCATTGCTAGAACTTTGGCCTAATGCCGAAATAGGCGGGTTGAATGTTCAATCGGCTTTGGAGGAAATGGACACGGACGGGGTCGAGCGTCTAATTGCTTTCGATGAATGCGAAACGGTGGCGATTGTCGGCGCGAGCTCTAAGCCTGACCGCTATTCGAATCGAGCCCAGCGAATGTTGATGGACTTTGGCTATTCGGTGGTTCCGATTTCTCCTATGGGATTGGATGTGCTCGGAGTGGCTGGCTTTTCCAGTTTCGAGTCCTTCGATGGGAAAGTGGATACAGTAACTTTGTATGTGGGACCAGCTCGTCAGGGCGCGATTGTCGCTGAGTTGGTAGAGGTCGTTCCGAAGCGCGTTATCTTCAACCCAGGAACGGAATCAGTCCAGAGCATGGATGCCCTACAGGCTGCGGGAATTGAAATAGACGAAGCGTGTACGCTCGTACTATTGCAGACGGGGCAGTTCTAGAGGGGCTTTGTTTGCGGGGGTAATCCCCTCAAATACTGAGGTGTATGAGGTTAGTCAGCGATGACCCAGAAGTAGCTGGTGTCTGACAGCTTGCGAAAGCGTCCGGTCGATAGGTTACCATCGTCGACCACTGCGTCGACGTTTGCGAATTCGCTATCGTCGAGGTTTGGATTGTGGACTTCGATTCCGGAAGTAATACCGCTGCTAAATTCCTCGTAGTCCCATTTGCCGCCCATTGTAGTGCTCGATTCGAAGAATCGCTTTGCGAAGTAGCCTGCAAGTTCATTGGGGAATACGCCAGCGCTCGTGTCTGGAGGCCAGACTCCGGATTCCATAATGTAGGTTTCCGAAGCGCTCGCGAGAGTTTTGATATCCCTGGAAAAGGCCGTTACACGGGATTTTTTAGTGACTTTAATAAAAGTAGGGATGGCCATGGCTGCAAGCAAACCGATGATGGAGACTGTGATCAACATTTCGATCAGGGTGAATCCGCGTTTTGCTTTCGAGTTCATTCTCATGGTCTTCCTTGGCTGGCTCATAAAATTGGATTGTCGGTTGGGTTGACCTACGATGGTAGGCCAATTCGATCTGTCTTATCTACGGACAAAAATTGATTTGCTGTTATGGAAGCAGCAAAATTCGCCGTAAAAATCACTCTCTAGAGTGATAGGCAAAAATGAGATGGGCGCTAGACTCTAGGGACTTGGAGGACTACGCTCACTTATCTGTGGACAGGGGGGGGATAAACGCTGCACGATTCGACGTTTAATATTACAACGTTGTAATGCTAAAAGTGGGAGCAATCGCTTCGAAAGTGTGTTATTCGCTTGAGAGCTTTTACGACGATCCTAGCGACTTTTTGAGGGCTTCGAGCTTTTCCCAACGTTTGTAGATGTTTTCGGTTTCGGAGTCGATTTTCGCGAATTGGCTTTTAGCAGTTTCGGCGAAGGATGGTTCGGTTTTGTAGGTTTGCGGATCTGAAAGTTTGGCAGCTATTACCTGGCGGCTTTTGTCGAGTTCTTCGATGCGCTCTGGCAATTCGTCCAGCTCTTTTTGCTCTTTATTGCTGAAGCGTTTCTGGCGGTTTTTCCAATCGCGGCGGCTGTTTTTGGGTTTGTCGCTTTTGGACGATACCTGGGCTTTGGCATTTTGGATACGGATTTGCCAGTCTTCGTAACCGCCTGGGTGTTCGCTGACATTGCCGATCTGGTCGATTACGATGAGACTGGTGACGGTGTTTTCCAGGAATGCTCGGTCGTGGCTTATGAGAAGGAGTGTGCCGGGAAAGTCCATGATTCGCTCTTCGAGCAACTCTAGCGTTTCGGTGTCGAGGTCGTTGGTGGGTTCGTCGAGAACGAGTAGATTGGCGCTTTGGGTAAAGAGCTTGGCGAGTAGGAGTCGGTTACGCTCTCCGCCGGAGAGCGTTTTGATCGATGCCCGGGCTCTGTCGGGGGTGAACAGGAAGTCTTGAAGGTAGGTGATCACATGGCGTTTGTGGCCATCGATGACTACGGATTCGTTTCCGTCTGCGATATTGTCGAAAACGGTTTTCGAATCGTCGAGCTGTTGTCGGAGTTGGTCGAAGTAGGCGACTTGCAGTTTCGTTCCGTGTACGACTTCTCCTGACTGGGGTTCGAGGTCGCCGAGGAGCGTACGAATCATTGTTGTTTTTCCGGATCCGTTCGGCCCGACGATGCCTATCCGGTCGCCTCGCATGAGTTCGAGGGAAAAGGGGTTTAGGATCTGCTTGCCGCCGAGAGAAACGGTTACGTCCGTAGCGGTGAAGACTTTGCGCCCCGATTGGTTTGTGTCTTGCATCGAAAAGGTCGCCTTGCCTTGGCGAGTTCTTTGGGCGGCTCGTTCGTCGCGCATTTTCTTGAGCGCTTTGACGCGACCTTCATTTCGGGTACGGCGCGCTTTCACTCCTTTGCGGAGCCAGGCTTCTTCAAGGGAGAGCTTTTTTGCGAATGTAGCTTGATTTTTAGCTTCGGCTTCTAGGAGTTCCGCTTTGCGGTCGAGGTATGTGTCGTAGTCGCAGCGATAGCTCGTTACGGCGGCAAGATCGACTTCGACAATACGGGTGGCGACCTTACGAAGGAACGAGCGGTCGTGGGTTACGAAAATGATGGTGAGATCGCTTTTCAGGAGAAAATTCTCGAGCCAGAGTATCGAATCGAGATCCATGTGATTGGTTGGCTCGTCGAGAGCGAGGATCGCCGGTTCGGTGGATAGCGCTTTGCCGAGCAAGCTGCGGCGTTTCTGTCCGCCAGACAGAGAGGTGAATTGGCTATCAAGTTCGAGGCCTAGTTCTTTGGCTAGACGTTCGATCCGCTGTTCCATTTTCCAATGAGCATCGGGATCGAGATCTTCGTGTTCTAATCCGTTGCGCATTTCGGAGAGGGCTTCGCCGGCGCTGCCGAATCCGCTGGCGATGACGTCGAAGACGTTTCCGCCAATGTTTTCGGGAATCTCTTGGGAGAGGGTGCTTGCTCCGCCTCCTTCGGGAAATGCGATGAGACCGGAATTCGGGGAGTAGACGCCCCCGATCACTTTTAAGAGGGTCGATTTGCCTGCTCCGTTTCGGCCGAGCACGCAGACGCGTTCTCCTTTGTCTATATGAAGGGAGATGGTATCCAATACGGGAGGCCCGCTGAAGCTAATCGTGATGTCTGTTAGGCTGAGGACTGGCATTTTCGAAGCCGCCTATTGGAGGGCTTGTTGCGCTTGGAGCAACAGAAAACGAAACGGCGAAATTCTGCAGAGAAGCTTTAGCTTGAAAGCCTGTGCGGCTTCGATCACTTCTAGGCCCTTCTTCTCGAACTTTTTCTGACATGTCGAACTCCCTGCATAACGGTGTAATTGCAAATAATTTGGCGGATATGTATCGCTTGGCGGCTGAACGCTACGGTGATCTGCCGGCTTTCGCTTCTCGGATTGGGAAAGGCGTGTTCAAGCCGATTAGCTATGGCGATCTTTACGAATCCGGTTTGCATCTCGGTACGGCTTTGATCGAACTCGGAGTTGAGGCGAGGCACCATGTTGCGGTTTTGGCGGATAATTGCGTCGAGTGGAATATGGTCGATTATGGGGTCTTGATGGCGGGCGCCGCCGATGTTCCGAGGGGGACAGACGTAACGAATCAAGAGATTAAATACATAATCAATCACTCCGATAGCGAGATCGTGTTTGTGGAAAACAAACGCTTGCTTGATCGTGTTATTACGTTGATGCCGCAGATGAATAAGGTCCGTCACTTGGTGTTGATGGACAGGGAAGCGGAAGCTCCTGAGGGCGTGTTGTCACTGCAAGGGTTGTTGCGGCGGGGCCGTTTGCTTCGCGAAGATGGCGACCGGCAGGTTGAGGATCGAATGAAGCAAATTGCTCCGGATGATCTCTTTACCTTAATATACACTTCTGGCACGACGGGGACCCCCAAAGGCGTGATGTTGACCCATGCGAATATGGCGTCACAGGTGAAGTTTCTTCCCTTCGCTCTTGAACCGAATGATCGACTGCTTTCGATCTTGCCGGTTTGGCATAGTTACGAGCGGGTGTTCCAGATGATCGCTATTAGCAACGGTAGCTGCACGTATTTTACGAGTTTACGGAGTCTTACGGATGATTTAAAAACAGTGAAGCCGACCATGATGGCTTCGGCGCCGAGACTGTGGGAGAGTCTTTATCTTCGCATTTTGAAGAATGTTAACGAGTCGCATTGGATTCGGCGTGGGCTTTTCAGAGTGGCCTATTTCTGTTCGCGAATGGTCAAGGGTTCGCTCTTTTTTCTGCAAGGCAAGAAGATGGATATTAAAGGGCGCAACGCAGTCGCTTCATCTGGTTTGGCGGTTTTGCATATGCTCCGAGTCTTGTTGTTTCTTCCGCCGTATGTCGCTTTGAACGCGGTTGTATTGGAAAAACTGAGACAGATTGTTGGAGGTAGTTTTAGAGGGACCGTATCTGGTGGAGGAGCTTTGCAGCCGCATGTCGATGAGTTCTTCAATTACATTGGAATATGCGTGCAGGAAGGTTATGGATTGACCGAAACCGCGCCGGTAGTCGCCGTGCGCACGCTTTCTCGCCTGGTTATCGGGACGGTTGGACCTTTGTACAAAGAGACCGAATTGCGAATCATTGATCTGAATACGGGTGATGTTATTTACCCGAATACTTCGAATCCAGGAGAAGGTCGAGGATTGAAGGGAGAGATTCATGTTAAGGGACCTCAGGTCATGAAAGGTTATTTCAAGAATGAGGAGGCGACGAGTCGCGTCTTGAAGGATGGGTGGTTGAATACGGGAGATATTGGAATTTATACGTTCAACGATTGCCTTAAGATCGTTGGTCGCTCGAAGGATACGATCGTGTTGCTAAACGGTGAAAACCTAGAGCCGATCCCGATCGAAGCGAAGCTTTGCGAGTCGCCGTTGATCGATCAGTGTATGGTTGTCGGACAGGACCAGAAGCAATTGGGGGTCTTGGTCGTACCGTCTCTCGAAGGATTTGAGGATCAGGGCTTTTCAGCGGAATCCGTGGTTGCCTTGTCGGAAGACTCAGAGGCTCATGATCGAATTGTCCAAGAAGCGAAGCGGTTGATTTCTAAGGACAATGGCTTCAAGGGCTTCGAGCATATTCACGGGATAGCACTGGTCTCCAAGCCATTTGAAGTGGGCGAGGAGATGACCAATACGTTCAAGATCAAACGTCACGTCGTCGATGAAAAGTACGGTGACCTGATCCAACGGATTTTTAACCCGTAGGCTTCGCCGCTATTTTAACGGACCAGTTCGATCTTATTGTGCCGAACGAAATAGAGGGCGGCAGCGGTTAGGAGCAGGTGAGTGCCGATGGCGCTGATGCCATTATTGTCGCCTAACAGCATCATACCGTAGGCGAGCGAAACGTAGGTCATGGCTGTGAGAGCGAGTGTATGTTTGGTGCGAACTCCGAGCAAGAGTAGGGTGCCTAGGACGATTTCAACGTAGGCGAGGCTATGGATATAGGGGTAGGATAGAAACGCTGGCAGGTTGGTTTTGCTGCTGAAGGTTTGGATTTGGCTGGCGACGAATCCGTCATAGAGATTAGAGAAGGCGTAGTCTCCTTCGCTGTTTTGAAATTTTCCAAGTCCGGTTACGATGAAGCGCAGGGCCAGAAAAAGTCTCAATGCAAGGAATGCCCAGCTCTCGGCGGACCATTGGAGAACAGATTGGTTTCGAGGGTGGGAGTATTGTCTTTTTGCCATGATCGATATTTTTGGTGAGGGTGGTGTTTGCTTAGGATTGAGTCGAGCAAGAGGGGGATCTTTTAGGGTTTGGTCCAACCTTGAGTGAATAACGTGTCTTTCACTAGCTGGTTCTCGTAGTCGGACCATTCTCTACGCGTGTATTTGCGGAGGAAGTAGGTTACGAGCGTTGATGTATTGACGATGAAGAAGGAGTAGAGCAATGCGGGCCAGAGGATGTCGCCGGCGATTTCGGCGCTGAAGCTGAGCGTGATGATCGCGAATGCGAGGGGCCCGTTTTGGATTCCGGTTTCGAGAGAAACGGTCCGGCTGCTTCGTTGATCCATGCCGAGAACTCGACTGAAGAAATAGCCGAACAGAAAGCCGCCCAAACCGAGAAATATGCTAGCTACTAGAATATAGGGGCTGGTCTCGTCGGGATTCAGCATTCGGTCCACATTGCGAGGGAGCCAACTGATGATGAGAAAAATTATGACGATGATACCGAGGGCGCTGCCGGTTTCTTCCATGTTTTTGCCCCAGCGTTGGCTTTTCGACTTAAGAAACATGCCACCGGCTACTGGTAGGAGGCAGATGAGTAACGAGCCGACTACTTTGCCGAAGTCGATTTGGATTTCGTCGCTGGTGAACGGTCCAGCATAGATGGTCAGGAGAAGCGGCATCGCGAAGAGCGCGACGGCGGTGGTGAGGGTGCTAAGCGATATGCTGAGGGCTAGGTCGCCTTTGGCGAAGTAATTGAACAGACTCGAAGTGGTCCCAGAAGGGCAACAGGCTACGATTATGAGACCAATTGCGACTGGATCGGAGAAATTGAAGAGCTTCGCCATAGTGAAGGCGAGCGCTGGCATGATGAGGTATTGAGAGAGAAAACCGACAATTGCGGGCTTTGGGTGGCTGACTGCAGCCTTGAAGTCCTTAATAGAGAGAGTGCAACCTAAGCCGAACATGATGACGAAGGTCATTAAGATGAGCAGGTTCGTCTCTGTAGGGGTGAGCATACTGGGAAACGCTAGTAAAAACCGGAATTCAGGCCAGAAAATAATGAGGGGTAAGCAGTTGGGAGATTGTGAGCGTTCGAAAGGAGAGGCATTCGAATCGTCCTAGAGCGTGGATCTAGAGGCATGAGGTAGAGGCGTCGAAGGTGAGGAAAACCGCGGAAATTTAACTCCTCCTGGCTTGGCGCCGATAGGGTTAGTTGGATGCGTATCTTCCTATCAGTCCTGTGCTTGTTGGCGCTTGGTCCCTTTGCGGTGGCCAAGAAGCCTGACTTTACGCCCACTGAAGGACAGATTTCGGATCATCGGGGCAAGGTGTTTATGGTCGCTCGCAACTATATTGTGAGAACGTTTAATTTGGTTTCGATCAAGGAATGCCAGTTTAATCCAGTTCGGTTTAATTCGATGGGAGTATGGGGCGACTTCGAAGCTCGGGTTAAGAATCTGGGCGATCACCGATTCGAAGTGAAGGGGTGGATCATTCCCAAGGGCCACAATAATGAGCAAATAGGATGGTCGGTCGTCGTTAGGTACGAATTGGTCGACCCGGAGGGTTGGATGTATCGCCGCGTGGACGAGGCCTTCTCTAACGAAGCGGAGGTCTCTTCGTGGGGGTTCAACAAATTTTGGAGCGTTCCTTATGAAGCGGAATATTCCGCCAAATTGGTTGCCGATTACAATAGGCGTTAGGCCTTGTTCATTGCGCCATCGCTTTCAAGCGCGACGTCGGAAAGTACTTTCCGGGACAAAGCGTATGTTTCGGATGCATGAGCGAATGCGTGGTGATGTTCTTAGCCGGGACTCCTGTTTTGTCTTGTAGGTAGGAAATCAATACTTCGAGTTGTTCCAGTTGCTTTTCCTTGGGGCGGGACTTTTCAAAATTTCCGATAAGGCAGATGCCGATGGCAATTTGGTTGTGGGCCCAGAGCTTCATGTGGCCGCCGTGCAATTGCTTTTTCCAACGATCGCCGACGTAGATGTCGCCGTTGCTCGTACCGCGCGTTCCGTTTTCGATAACGAAGTGATAGGCGAGTCCGTTTTCCATATGGCGCTCTTCTTTATGAAAGCGAGCCATGTTTATAGCTCGGTCGGCGGTAGTGGCGCTATGGTGGATGACTATGTTTTTCCACTGTCCGCGCTTGATCGAAATTTTGTCGAGGGCCGCTTTGACGTTTGCAGGCAGGTTTGCGTATTTGGATGCGGCGACTCCTGATTTGGGAGGGATGCGTATGGTTTGGCCGATACGAATTTTATTCGCATTTCGGATACCGTTGTAGGCGGAGAGCTCTTTGGTCTTGAGACCGTGTTTGGATGCAATGGACGAGAGACTGTCTCCTCGCTTGATTTTGTATGATGTGAAAACGGTGGCAGCGTCGGGAACTTGTAGCTTTTGTCCGATGCGGATTACGTCCGCGTCCTTGATGTTGTTCGCTTTTTTGAGTGATGCGACGGATACTTTGTAGGACTGGGCGATCGTCGTGAGGTTGTCTCCCTTGCGAACTACGTGCACCAAGGCTTCTAGACAGGGAGCGACTAGCAGGAGCGAGATGCAGGTAAGTAGTTTAAAAATACGCATGTCGAAGGTTTAGGCGCTGGCTTTCAGGATCCTCTTGAGCTGTTTTCGATCGTCTGCTCGGACGATGTATCCGATGCAGCTCCTCGAACCGCATCGACAGGGATGTTCTTTCCAATGTTCCAATGCGTATCCGTAATCGAATGTCAGTTCATCGTCTTCGCGAATGTCGCAAAGGGCGACGAACCAGATTTCGCCTTCGATGTCTTGAGCTTCGCAGTTGGGGTTGCAGGAATGATTGGCGAGTCGGGCGATGTTCCAGTCGAAGTTGCCATCGAGGTCGTGCTTTTCGTCGAGATCGAAAAGGTAGACGGACCCTTCGTTGGTGAATTGTGAAGACTCGAGTTGGTCTAGTCCAATTTGGGTGGCATCCGTTTTGGATACTTTTTCTCCGAGGTATTGGATTATGTAGGCGTCTTGGGGAATGTCCTTAGCTGCGAAAAGGCCGCGATTGTGAATCGACGATGAGGTCGTCAAAACGTAGGGAAATTCTGGTGGGTTGCCGTCGCTATCGAGACCGATGAATTTTTGTTTCTTCGATTTTGCGGCTTTGTTCTTTTTCTTAGCCATGCGGCTCATTTTCGATTCCAAGACGTTGTAGCAAAGCCGTACGATCAATGCCGCTGAATGCAATCCATTTCTGGCGGCCGGTCTCGCCGCGTTGAATGGCGATTCGGCTTTTGGAGAGTTGGGTCTGCTTGGAGAGAAAGGCGATGAGGGCTTTGTTGGCTTTTCCGTCGAGGGGTGGAGATTGGATACGGATTTTGAGAGTGTCGTTTTCCCACGAAACGATTTGGTTACGGGACGCGTTGGGGATCACTTTAACAGAGAGAAGCGTGGGGTCCGGGTTGTTGGCTTGCGACATTGGCGATTTCTTTGATGGGCAGCGGCGATCATCGTGCTTGCGAACAAGTGGGGAATTGGTCTATTTGCTAGGAAAACAATCCGTGGAACGCGACCAGCATATCGAAGGTCAACCGCTAACATCATGACATTTCAACCAAGAAAACCAACAACCCACGCTCAAAATCGGGAAATTTGGCGTAGCCGATTGGATAAGCATCCCGGACCGGGCATGCTGTTGACCTTGATTCCGACATTGTTGATGTGCACCTTTTTGGTCCTGGCTGCTCCGTATCTGAAGCCGATCGTGATGCGGGTCTTGAACGTCGAGAAGGATTATCTCATCTTGAACGTAGAACTCGCTGAAGACAAGGAACTGGTGGCTCCTGTGACGCCGCCGCCAAATCCCGATCTAGCAAATGCTGCATTCTACCAGAAGCTCTACGACGGGCAGGGTTTCGATTGGAGAAATCCGCCTAAGCTCGAAATCCCGGAAATCGAGTACACAGAGATCCAGAAAGAGATCAAGCCGGTCGAGGTGGAATTGTCGCTGATGCTGAACGTTCCCTTGGCGCTTAGCGAAGAATCATCAAAGGAGTAGGTTCTGCCTTGTCGTTTGCAGAAATGAAAAAGGACGAATCTATCGATTCGTCCTTCGTGTTTTTAAAGCGCTTTGAGTAGGCTAGACGAAGCTGTCTTTGCCTTTGAGAATGGCGTCGGCGCGTTGTAAGCAGTCGCTCACGTCCGTGACTAGATTCCATAAGGTTTGCTCCCCTTCGCCTAAGAGATTGAGAACGAGCAGATCTGGACCCATTTCCTGGTCGGGCAGTTCATCGCTTTCGCGAATGACGCCGGTGATCCACTTGGAAAGATTGAGCAAGCAAGCCATTTTTCCCGTGGTGATGCAATCGAGAGGCGAATATTGAAAGCGTACGGGGTCCGTGAATGTATCCGGGAACCCCCACGATCGAAAAAGCGTGTAGGAGAGTCCTGAGCTGCCAAAGCTTTTCAGTCGGGAATTGAGGCGTCCGTACGGGGCGCCTTCCGAGCTCTCCGGCTTGTGGGCCTCGGAAATGGCGGATGCGAGGGAGTGAAGCAATCCGATCGAATAGGCTTCATGCGGGTCGAGCTTGTGCTTAGCGGCGAGGCTTTCCATGCATACAGCGCAAGTGACTGCCCGCTTCCAGGCTTCCGGGCTATAGTTGGCGGTGTTTTCAAGTTCGTCACTGTACTGGTAGGCGTAGATGCCGAGAAGATCGTACATGCGTTCGAACCCGACCGCGGTAGCGGCCTGTTCGATGCTTGGGTAGCCGCGATTACGAGCATTTTCGAGCTGATTGGCTTCTCGCATGATGCGAGTAGCGAGCAGCGGTTCCAGGCGAATGAGAGCTATTATTTCGTCAGGGTTGATGTTGCCTTCCGTGACGAGCGTTTTGAAGCTGCTAGAAATTCGGGGTGCGGGAGTCAGTGTCTCGAAGCGTTTTTGAAGCTGATCGACTGTGGTGTTGATTCGTTCCATGCCCAGTATAGACGCCTCTAAGGCAATGATTTTAAGCGTTTTGGAGTAGATTCAGTAATCGAATCTATCGCCACTTGAGTGCACTTCTAAAGTCACCTATAAACCTTGGCGAGTATCCTCTACTAGGGGCATGCGGGATATTCGCAAAACCCGAGAGAGATGCTCTCTTATGCAGCCTTTAGCTTAGAATGGACTGTTTGCTCTGTGATTCTAGGTCTGCCAGAAGAAGCCGAAAATGTTCCGTTTACGCTCGGATACGAGTGGCCGATTACGGATGGCTTTGAAAAGATCGCCATATCCGAAGCGAGCAGTTGTTCTCCTGGCGATTCCGCTAATCGGTTCGGATTGTTGCATATAAAGTATAATCTGAGTTGAATTAATGGGTTTTAATGAGCACTTATGCTGATGGTTACCCGACGAGCTTCGCGAACTTGGGCATTGATTTTTTGTCGGCAATCGATTTCGTAGAATAATTGCGCGAGACCCCCAGCGTTGGGGTCTCGATTTTTTTTGAACAAATGGAAGTGATTTTTTCAGGGGTTGGAGCAATTATAGCGGGTTTTGCGGCTGCGTTTGCGATTGGCTGGCTAATTACCCAACAGGCTCGAAATCGATCAAAGGAGCATGCTACTTCCATCGTGGACTTGGCGAAGCGCGAAGCGGAGGTGGTGGCTAAAGAAGCGGCTTCGAAGATTCAACTTGAGCTCGACGAGAAACGGGCGGAATTCGAACGGGAATCCAAGCGCGAAAAAATGGAGATGGAAATTCGTCTGAACGAAGTTCATTCCCATGAAGAGAGTTTAGCGGCTTTGGATCATGAGCTCAGACTGCGCGAAAAGAACATCGAGCAGGAGCTCGACGAAGTGCGTGCCAGCAAGAGCAATCTTCTGGAAATGTCAGGTAATGTGCAGCGAACCATGGCCAATCTCGCCTCGATGGACGTGGAGGAGATCAAGAGCGAGTTGAGATTACAAGTGGAGCTCGAATGCAACGACGCTTTGTCGAGAATGCGGAAAGATCTGCTCGAACGTTCCGAATTGGACGTCGATCGCGAGGCTAACCGAACTTTGTTGGCTGCGATGCAACGGATCGCGAGCAAGCCCAATAGCGAAATCAGCGCATCGATCGTTCAATTGCCGAATGATGACATGAAGGGCCGCATCATTGGTCGAGAGGGTCGTAATATTAAATGTTTCGAAACGGCAACTGGCACGACTTTGTTGATCGACGAGTCGCCGAGAATGGTTCTGATTTCGTCTTTCGATCCAGTGCGTCGAGAAATAGCCAAATCAGCTTTGGAAGCATTGGTCAAAGATGGGCGCATACATCCGGCGACGATTGAGGAATTTGTTGGTGCAGCGCGTTTGGATGTTGACGGCTTAATTGAGAAGGCGGGCGACGCGGCGATCAATCAGCTTAAGATTTCCCGAATGCATCCAGAAATAACGACGCTGCTGGGCAGATTGAAATTCCGGACTTCGTATTCGCAGAACGTGTTGGAGCATTCGGTAGAGGTTGCAATGCTTTGTTCGATCATCGCCTCGGAGCTTGGATTGGACCCGAACTTGGCGAAGCGAGCAGGGTTGTTGCATGACATCGGCAAAGCGATTGATGGAGAATACGAGGGCAGCCACGCGATTGTGGGGGCCGATTTCGTTAAGGCGCGGGGCGAAAACGATATCGTCGCCAATGCTGTGGCGGCTCATCACGAGGAAGTGGCTCCAGAATCGCTTTACGCCGGGATCGTCATATTGGCCGATACGATTTCAGCAGTACGTCCGGGCGCTCGAGCAGAGTCGATTTAAGCGTAAAAAGATCGGTTGCAGACTCTCGAGACATTGGCCCAGTCGTTTGATGGCGTTCAGAATGCGTACGCGATCCAGGCGGGTCGCGAGGTGCGGGTCGTTGTCGATCCGAGTTCGATTTCCGATGAGGATGCGGGCAACCTGTCAGTTCGAATGCGCGAGCGTATCGAAGAGGAATTGGACTATCCGAGCTCGATTCGAATTATTGTGATACGCGAGCAACGCTACGTCGAAACGGCGAAATAGCGTTCTGTTGAAACCGCTATTCTAATCCCTGTTTCAACTGGGCAACGCGTTCTTGGAGCGTTGTATTTAGCGTGGCTGCCATGGATTTGTTTTGGTCGTGTCCGACGCCATGGATTTTAGCGGCAATGATCTTAAGCGTTTCGATTGCCGGTTTGAGATTGGATGGAGCTTGCGGTTCGAGAGCGACGAGCGCTTTGGTCAAGGCGATTTCCAAGTGATGCATTTCCGCGAATTGCTCCGACTGCGTTGCGAGCGTCATGGCATCTGCAAGGCTTTGAATGTGCGCGATGAGCTCCATAGCATTCATTGTTTGGACGGGAGCAGACTCGTAAGCTTGGGTCTCACGAGGGATCGCGTGGATATCGGTTTCCTTGTTTCCGCAACCAGATAGGAGAGCGAGGCTGGCAAGATTTAGGATTAATAGCGTGGTTTTCATTGTATTCAAATACTGGGACTCAATGGGAGTTTAGGCGCCGGCCTTGAGGATCTCCAACACCCGCCCATGAAGATTGGACGAGGCGGCGACTATGGAATCGCCGGTGGCGGGGTTGCCGCCCTTCCAATCAGTGATGGTTGCTCCTGATCCGCGAATGATAGGTACGAGGGCCATTATATCCCACGGGCTCATTTCAGGGTCGAGCATGATGTCGGCGTTCCCGGTCGCTAGCAGGTAGTAGCCATAGCAATCACCCCAGGTTCGAGTGAAGCGCGTTGCTGAAACAAGCTTTTCGAAGGCTTCACCGTTTTGGTGCCTCGCTACGTCTGCTTGATCGGTCGTAAGGAGGATAGCGTCCTCAAGGCGTCGGTTGCTCGAGGCTTTGACTATCGATCCATTGACAGCGGTCGTTTGGCTGTTGCTGCTGATTCGCTTGCCGAGAGCGGGGAAATTAATGCTACCGAAGACTGGTTCGCCGTCCTGCATGAGGGCGATCATGGTTCCGAAAAGGGGGCAACCGGAGGTGAATGTCTTGGTGCCGTCGATGGGATCGATAACCCATGTGAAGGCTGAGTGGGGATTGACGTCATCGTATTCTTCGCCTTTGATCCCGTGATCGGGAAATACAACTTGAATGGCTTCGCGGATTTGGCGTTCGGTTTCTTTGTCGGCGAAAGTAACCGGCGTTTCGTCGCCCTTCAGCTCGATCTCCAGATCCGGATTTTCGTAGAGCGAAAGGATGGTTTTCTGAGTCTCGGATGATAATTTCCGAGTGAATTCGTCAAATTCGTCAAATTGCATAAGATGGAAGTCTTAGATTGCGCGCATGCTTCTCGGGGTTAAAGCTTTTTACCGGATAAGATGGAACTCTATTGGGATGAAACTCCGATTCATGTAATCGATTTCGAAGGCGGACCTCAGTGCGGCATCGTGGAGTTCGGGGTGGTTACCTTGAAAGGGTTTTCGATCGAATCCGTGGCGACGCGAATTTGCCGACCAAAAGCGGCGATATCGAAAAGAGAGCAAGCAGTTCATGGGATAGGAACTTTAGAAGCGAGTTCCGAGCGTCCGTTTCAGGATGAGTGGGATCGATTTGCCGGATTGCGCGAAACCGGACCGCTTTCCGCTCATTTCGCTTCGGCGGAGAATTCTATGCTCAAATCCGTTTTCCCTTATCCGCGCCAATCGCCAAGCTGGGTTGAAGAGAATCGTTCCGTCGCGAATTGGGGTCCTTGGCTGGATACGGGTGTGTTGTATCGAGAAATCGGAGGCGCTCGCGATTCTCTGAATCTTAAAAAACTAATTAATAGTCATGAGCTGCAAGACGATTTGGATGCGCTTGGCCGCGCTCATTGTCCCGATGGGCGTCAAAAGTACCATTGCGCGTTGTTCGACGCATTGGCATCGGCTTTGTTACTGTCCTATTATTGTCGAGAGTTCTGCGATGAGCGGCTGACATTGTTGCAATTGGTCGCCCGGAGCCAAGGCAATTTGATTAAACGTCAAAAGGTAGAGCAGCGGGAATTGTTTTAACTTTAGGAGCGTGTTTTGAGTTTCGCGGCTAATCTTTAGGAAACTTAATTGACGATCTTTTCGAGGACAGCCTCTTTTTCTGCGAGTTGATCGGAAACTTGGCTCCAGGATTCGTAGTGCTTTTCTAGGATTCCTTTATTGCGATCGTATTGGCGCATTTTTTCAGCGGCGTCGTCTAATTTGAAGAAATCGGGATCGGTCATTTTGGCTTCGAAGGTTTCTTGATAGGTTTCGAGTTCGGCGATTTTCGTTTCGAGTTCTTGGCTACGTTTCTTGAGCGGGCTGAGCTCTGCGGCCATCGCAGCACGGCGTTGGCGACGTTCTTTAGGTGAAAGTGTGGAGGTCTTTTTCTCGTTGGAGTTGGCTTGTCCTAGAGTGATATTTGGTGATTGGCCTGTTTCAATTTGTTCGACGTGTCGGAGGTAATCGGATACGTTTCCGGGGAAAAGGGAGAGGCCGTCTTTTCTGACTTCGAGGGTCTTGGTGGCGATCCGGTCGACGAATGAGCGATTGTGAGAGACTATAATAAAGGCGCCTTCGAATTCGCTTAGGGCCCGTTGGAGGGCGTCTTGCGAGCGCATGTCGAGGTGATTGGTAGGCTCGTCGAGGATTAGGAAATTCGCTTGTTGGGTCAGTATCTTGGATAGAGCGAGTCGATTGCGCTCTCCGCCTGATAGGACGTTGGTTTTTTTGAATACGTCGTCGCCGTGAAAGAGGAAGGCTCCTAGCGCGGTGCGCAGTTGAGTAGTCGTTTGTCCGGTATTCGCGTTCTCTAGCGTTTCTAGTACGCTATCGTTGGGATTTAGCTCGTCGGCTTGGTGTTGGGCAAAGTAGGAGAGGATTGTGTTGTGGCCGAGAGTTCGTTCGCCGTCTTGGAAGGATTCGACTGCGGCCATTACCTTGGCGAGGGTGGACTTTCCGGCTCCGTTGACTCCTACGACTGCGATCCGGTCGCCGCGTTCGATGCGGATGGATGCGTTGCGAATGACGTGTAGGTCGCCGTAGGATTTGGAAAGATTTTCCAATTCGATGACGACTTGACCACTTCGGGGAGCGGGTGGGAAGGAAAAGTCGATGGCGTCCTCTTCGGTCTCGATTTCGATACGCTCGACTTTGTCGAGGGCTTTGATTCGGCTTTGAACTTGGGTGGCCTTCGAGGCTTTCGAGCGAAATCGATCGATGAATTTTTCGGTTCGTTCGATTTCCTTCTGTTGATTTTTGAAGGAGCGGACGAGTTGCTCTTTACGGATGCTGCTTTGCGCTTCGTATATGGAATAGTTGCCTTGGTAAATGTGCAAGGAGCCTTGGGTCAGTTCCCAGGATCGAGTGCACAGTTCGTCGAGGAATGCGCGGTCGTGGGAGACCATAAGGATGGCGCCTTCGTAGCGTTTTAGATAATTCTCAAGCCAGCGTTGGGAAATGATGTCAAGGTGATTGGTCGGCTCGTCGAGAAGGAGCAAGGAAGGAGATGCGAGAAGGAGTTTTGCTAAGGCGATACGCATTTGCCAACCGCCGCTGAATTCGCTGGTTTGGCGATCCATGTCGCTTTGCTCGAATCCAAGACCGTGCAGAACGGCTTCGATTCGCGAAGGGAGTTTGTCGGCATCGTGATTTTCGAGTTCGCGTTCCCATGTTCCGATCAGCTCAAGGGTTTCGGTATAGGCTTCGGCTTCGGTATCGAGTTGTTGGAGTTGATGACTCGCTTCTTCGATTTTTCCGTTGAGGCTAATTATATCCTCGAATGCGGATTCTGCTTCCTGATAAAGCGTTTTTCCGGCGACAATAATGCCATCTTGAGGCAAGTAACCGATGGTGACGTACTTTGCTTTGTCCACGTCCCCACGGTCGATTTCCTCTTGGCCAGCCAAGATTTTGAGCATGGTGGTCTTGCCCGATCCGTTGGAGCCGATCAGACCGATGCGGTCTTTCGCTCCGATGCTAGCATTGGCATCGCGAAAAATGAAACGCTCACCGTATTGGAGCCTGAGGTTTCGTAGCTGAATCATTTAAAGGATGAGTTATGAAGGATGAAGGATGAAAAAGGAGAAAGAATGGAGAATATTCATCCTTCATACTTGATCTTTCACCCTTCCTGCGAGCGCAGCGAGCAGCGCTTCCCACGGGAGGGTGGCGCAGCGTATTCTGCTTGGAAATTCTTTTACACCAGAGAGGGCGTTGAGGTCGTTTTCGGGAAGAGATAATTTCTTATCGGGATCGGTGAGCATGTCGATGAGAGAACTAGCGAATACTTGAGTTTCTTGTATTGGAGATCTTGCGACATTTTCGGTTAGCATGGATGCGGATGCCATGCATATGGAGCAGCATTGAGCTTCGAATGTGGCTTGTTTAACATGATCGTCATCGATTTGTAGGTGAATCGAAACAAGATCGCCGCAGAGGGGGTTCTTGAGTTTTGCGGTCGCGTTGGCGCATGGTAGCAGCTCGCGATTGCTCGGTTCGCGGCTGTGCTTGAGGAGCGTGTCTCGGTAGAGCGACTTTAGGTCGGGATTCATTGGCGCGTCAGCCGAAGAGCGCGTTGACTTTGTCTAGAGAGCTTATCAGCGCGTCGATGTCTTCGTGAGTATTGTAGAGAGCGATTGAGACGCGTGCGGTAGAGGAAATCCCATAGCGGGTCATGAGAGGCTCGCAGCAATGGTGCCCGGAGCGTATCGCTATCCCTTCGGTGTCGAGAATGGTTCCAATGTCGTGTGGGTGAGCGTTATCCATCGTGAAGGAGATTGCTCCGGATCGATGAGTCGGATCGCCGACGAGTTGGACGCCAGGGGCGTTTTTCAATCGATTGGCGGCGTATTCAATTAGTTGAGATTCGTAATCGTGAATGACGTTTCGTCCGATTGATTGAATGTAGTCGATCGCGATGCCGAGTCCGATACCGCCAGCGATGTGAGGCGTTCCCGCTTCGAAGCGTGATGGGGGCTCCTTGTAGGTCGTTCCGTCGAAGGAAACGTGGGCGATCATGTCACCACCGCCTTGATAAGGACGCATGCCATCGAGTAGCGAACGGCGTCCGTAGAGGCCTCCGATTCCAGTGGGCGAGAATATTTTGTGTCCGGAAAATATCAGGAAGTCGCAGTCAAGCGCCTGAACGTCGAGTTCGATATGCTGAATGGATTGGGCAACATCGATTAACGTTGGTACACCTTTGGCTTTAGCTGCTTGGATGATGGTTTCGATCGGATTGACCGTCCCGATAGCGTTGGAAACGTGGACGGCGGCGGCTAGTTTCGTTTTCGGCCCGATCATGGATAAGTAAGCCTCAATATCTAGGTCGCCGTTGTCGAAGATGGGAGCGACTTTGAGCACGGCGCCGGTTCGCTCGCAAAGCAACTGCCAAGGTACGATGTTGGCGTGATGCTCCATGTGGGTGATGAGAATCTCGTCACCGCGTTTTAGAAGCGGTTCGACGAAGGAATGCGCGATAAGGTTGACCGATTCGGTGGCGCCTCGAGTGAAGATGATTTCGGAGTCGTCGCTGGCGTTGAGGTATCGGGCAAGTTTGCCGCGAGCGGCTTCGTAGGCCGCGGTGGCTTCTTGGCTGAGAAGATGAACGCCGCGGTGGATATTGGCGTTTTCGTTAGAGTAGTAGCGAGTGACCGCATCGATAACGGATTGCGGTTTTTGAGTGGAAGCGGCGTTGTCCAGGTAGACGAGCGGCTTGCCGTTTATTTCGCGTTTGAGAATAGGAAAGTCGTCGCGAGCCCTTATGAGGCTTTCCGGGATGGTTGGTGGTGATTGTATGTCGTTCATCGGATTTCGCGTTGAAAGAGCGCGTGATTGAGAGGAATAGGAATAGAATCGCTCCGTTTCTGTCCATTCAAATAGCTGTCATACTAGAGGGGGCGTTATTTGTTTTTCGTTTCTGCTTCTTGCGACTCGGTGTGGTGAAGGTTCTTTGGAGGTGAAATTCTCGAAGCCAGGGCTTGCTTCAGGCGATTTGGGTAATCATATACCCCAAATGCCGTTTAATGGTCTTGGACTTTCAGAATCTATAGTTAAAGCGATCCAGGAGCTTGGATTTACGAAGCCTACCCCGGTTCAGGAGAAGACTATCCCCCTGATCTTGAAGGGGAAGGACATCATTGCTTCGGCTCAGACGGGTACCGGAAAGACTGCCGCATTCGGGCTTCCAACACTCGATAGGCTCAAGCCAGGCAAGCGAATCCAATGTTTGATTTTGGAACCGACCCGCGAATTGGCCCAGCAAGTGGAAGAGGCTCTGCAGGATTATTCCAAGCACATGGATACTCGAGTGGGAGTCGTTTACGGTGGCGTGAAGTACGGACGTCAGCGTCAAATGCTGGAAAAAGGGGTTGATATCTTGGTCGCTACACCAGGGCGTTTGATTGATTACATCAGCCAAGGGGTGATTTCTTTGAAGAAAGTCGAGGTTCTCATTTTGGATGAGGTGGACCGGATGCTCGATATGGGTTTCTTGCCGGACGTGAGCCGTTTGATCAAGATGTGCCCGGAAAATCGGCAAACCTTGTTTTTCTCGGCCACTTTGCCGGCGGCGATTCAGACCATGATGAAGTGGGTGCTGAAGGATCCGGAAGTGATTGAGATCGGGCGGAATCACGTGGCGGCTACCACAGTGACTCATGCTTTCTATCCGGTCGCGGAGCAGCAGAAGTACAATCTTTTGATAGAGTTGCTGACTCGAACGCATTTCGAGAGCGTGTTGATCTTCACTCGCACGAAAGTGAATGCGGATCTTATTTCCCGTCGATTGGAGCGATTGAATCATTCGGTTGCCACGTTGCACTCCGATCGGTCGCAAGGTGAACGCACAGCGGCCTTGAAAGGATTTAAATCTGGCAAATTCGAGGTGTTGGTCGCTACCGATATCGCGGCTCGCGGATTAGACATCGCTGGGGTGACGCATGTTATCAATTACGATGTGCCGCTTAACGCCGAGGATTATGTTCACCGTATCGGTCGTACAGGTCGTGCGGAAAAGGAAGGCGATGCGTTTACTTTGGTCACTGAAGCCGAGGTTAAGAACGCGAAGTCGATCGAGCACTATATCGGGCAGAAGATCGACAGGACCAAGCTCGAAGGATTCGACTACATGTATTCGGCGTTGTTCGATGCGGAAGAGAAACAGGCTCAGCGAAAGGCATCGAGCCGGATGTACGGTCGCTTGAGGCGCTAGGAAGCTGTATTCGGTTTTGCCCACAGATTGCTCGGATTATCACAGATACGATTCCTTGAGGGATGGATGGTATCTGTGATAATTCAAATGATCTGTGGATGATTTTTTTGGATGCACGCTGTTCCAAAGAGATCTGTTAGCGTCTTAGGTTGATTACAGGACGTTCGATGGCTTGATAGAAAAGCACTCGAATTTTGGCGAGTACGGCTTTTACTTCAACGGGGTTCGGTGAGAGGATTTTGATATTCCAGCAAGGTCCGTGGTTTAGTTGGCTGGAGCCGCAGAGAAGGGTATC
This sequence comes from Opitutaceae bacterium, assembly GCA_028822375.1. Classification (GTDB taxonomy): domain Bacteria; phylum Verrucomicrobiota; class Verrucomicrobiia; order Opitutales; family Opitutaceae; genus Pelagisphaera. The sequence goes on from JAPKDW010000009.1 coordinate 32,518, forward strand.
GGTCTGAAGATCGTGTAGCGCTTGAAATAAAGGGGTGTCGTTTTCGAGTTTCGAGGAGACGACGTAAATCGAGATATAGAATGGGTTTTCGAATGCAGTAGCCCAGCCTGTGTGGGTATTGTCTTCGGGTGTTATTTCGAATTTTTCGAGAGCCGAGAGAGAGCCGTCGTAGCGTAGTTCCAGTCGATTGCGGAATGAGCTGAACGCGAAGGTTTCTCCCGAAGCAACTCGTCCGGGAGCGAGCGTTTCGATGAAAAATAACTGAGCGTCTTTCTCAAGGTCGATTTGGCTGCGTTGCTCGAAGCGACTATGGGCTTGAGGAATGAGCCATTCAGGATTCGTTTCGAGGAAGGCGTTTTTAGCGACGCTGAATTTTTGATTCCAGGTTGCTTCCCCTGTGCCCATTTTATGGACTCTAAGCGCGGTAGGATTTGAAAGGGCAATTGTCGCTCCGGATTCTACTACTACGTCCAGTTCGACGTGGTCGCCTTCGAGTAGCCCGGCGGTAGGGCTCATTACATTGAGGAGAAGCGCCTTGCCGTTCCAGTAAGGTTTACTGATGTGAATGGGCGCTTGGTAGGCCTTGCGTGAAAGGTGGGTCTTCCCGTTTTCATCGCAGGATGCAGTGATGCGGAGGTGACCGCTTAAGCGTCTTTCGGGCATATCTTGCGACGACGGAAAATTAGCTGAAGAGCGCTTCTTTTTTAAGCCACTGACAGACTTCGTCCACCCCTTTTCCGGATTTGAGATCGCAGAATATGAAAGGCCGTCCGCCGCGCATTTTTTTACTATCTCGATCCATGACGTCGAGGTCGGCTCCAACATAGGGAGCTAGCTCGGTTTTGTTGATGATCATAAGATCGGAATACTGAATGGCAGGACCGCCTTTGCGGGGGATCTTGTCACCTTCGGCTACATCGATGACGTAAATGAATGCGTCGACCAATTCAGGCGAAAACGTGGCCGATAGATTATCGCCGCCACTTTCTATGAGAATAACTTGGGTCTCTGGGTTGCGGGTAATGAGGTCGTCGATCGCCGCCATGTTCATGCTGGTGTCGTCTCGAATAGCGGTGTGCGGGCAACCTCCGGTTTCTACTCCTAGAACTCGCTCTGCTTCGAGCGCGTTTTCGCGTACGAGGAATTCGGCGTCTTCACGGGTGTAAATGTCATTGGTAATGACGGCGATTTCAAAGGTTTCGCGGAGTTTTTGGCAGAGGCGCAGAACAAGCATCGTTTTACCGGAGCCTACGGGGCCACCGATGCCGATGCGTACGGGTCGGGAGAAAGTTGATTCAGACATGGGGGAGGTGTTTAGGCGATAGGGTTTTAGGCTTTAGGAAATGAAGAGTCGGGCGTAGGCTCGTTCGTGGCGATCGGATGCGATGTCGATGAGAGGGTTGAACGCTCCGGCCCAGTCTCGTTCGATTTCTAGCGATTTGGAGATTAGATTTGGAATGGATTTGATGGCTTGGGTGAGGGCTCGTTGGGCGCCCTCCTGGCCAATTCGCATAATTTTGAGGGAAGCCGTGCATGGAGCAGCAAGGGCTTGGTAGGCCCACGCTGTGAGAGTGGCTTCAATGGGAGTGAATTCTTGAATACGTTCCGCAGCGAAAATCGTTATGTGATGCGGGGCAATTTTGTTGCCTGATTGAAGGTTCGCTAGGGTCGTGAATGATTGAGATGGGTTTAGTTTTTTTAAAAGAAGAAGGCGTTGTCGTCCTTGAGTCGCGCTTGCGGTACGAGCTTCTTTGCTCAGTTTTGAGGCTCCAATTTCATGATCGAGCTGGATGACTTCCTCCCATTCTTCTTTCGTTTGAGAATAGTAGGTGTATCGGAGATACGGCAACTCGAAATGGGAAAGGCTTAACCTGACAATGGTATCTAAAAACTGGGTGAGTTCATTTTCATTGGTTACCTTCCCCATTGCTGTCATTTCCTCTAGTCCGTATGAATGAGCGTACGAACCGATTGGGAATAGCGGATCGACTGTTTGCAACATCGATGCGAGCCAGGGATAACGGCGATCCGGTTCGCTTTGCAGCTTGTCGTTCATCGCAATTAGTGGCTGTGACCGTGAGAGACGATGACGGGTTCGAAAACGCCGGTGGTTTCTTCGTATTGGATGTGGTTGCGTTCGAGCATTTGACGGACAGCGGGATCGTCTTCAGCGATGACGGCGTTGTCTTCGAAGTCGGCGGAGAAATGAAGGTTGCCTACCATCCATCCGTAGTAAGCGGCTTGTTTCTGATCGGCGAAAGGGATTCGGAGTACGTTTTCGGGCGTTAGTTTGATCTGGTAGCGAGTGCTTTCGGTTTCGTGAAAGGGGGTTCCGTTTTTGAGTGGGTGGGGTAGGTCGAATCCGAATTCTTCGCCGTCGTCAGCTACTCCGCGCCAGCGTCGTTTGGCGAGTTTGCGGCGATCGACTTTGAGGGAGACGATTTCTTTGTCGGTTTCTTCGCGGGAAAGGTGATTGGTGATTAGGTTCATAGGGTGTGTTGATTTGCGGCGGCTTTGGCGATGCCGCCCTACCTAGAAAAGAAAGTAGCGCTGGGCGAGGGGGACTTCTGTGGCTGGTTCGCAGGTGAGGACTTCGCCGTCGGCTTTGACGATGTAAGTTTCGGGGTCGACTTCGATTTTCGGAGTGGCGTCGTTGAGGACGAGGTCTTTTTTCGTGATGTTACGGGTGTTCTTAACGGCAACGAGGCGTTTGTTGAGGGGAAAGTCTTTTTCGTCTCTTTCGTCGAGGAACGCCTGGCTGACGAAGGTGATCGATGTCGCGTATTTGGCACGACCGTGGGCTGCGAATTGCTTCCGGTAGAACATGGGTTGGGGCGTTGGGATGGAGGCGTTGGGGTCGCCCATATTGGCGAGAGCGATTAGGCCGCCTTTTAGAATGAGTTCGGGTTTGGCCCCGAAAAAGGCGGGTTTCCAGACGACGAGGTCGGCGAATTTACCGATTTCGATTGAACCTACTTCGTGAGCGACGCCACAGGCGATGGCCGGGTTGATGGTGTATTTGGCGACGTAGCGGAGGGCGCGGAAATTGTCGGCTGCGGGATGGAGCTCGGATTCAAGTTTGCCGAACTGAGTCTTCATCTTGTGAGCGGTTTGCCAGGTGCGTGAAATGACTTCTCCGACACGGCCCATGGCTTGGCTGTCGCTAGACATGATCGAAAAAGCTCCGAGGTCGTGAAGGCGATCTTCTGCGGCGATCGTTTCCGGACGGATACGTGACTCGGCGAAGGCTACGTCTTCGGGGATCTTTGAGTCGAGGTGGTGGCACACCATGAGCATATCAAGGTGCTCGTCGATTGTATTGACTGTGAAAGGACGGGTGGGGTTGGTGGAGGAGGGGAGAACGTTGAGCTCGCCGCAGACTTTAATGATGTCGGGGGCGTGTCCGCCGCCAGCGCCTTCCGAGTGGAAGGTGTGTATGACGCGATTCTTGAAGGCTTTGATGGTGTGTTCGACGAATCCGGCTTCGTTGAGGGTGTCGGTGTGAATTGCGACTTGGACATCCATTTCATCGGCGACCGAGAGGCAGGCGTCGATGGTGCTGGGAGTGGTGCCCCAATCTTCGTGTAGCTTTAGACCCATGGCTCCGGAGACGACTTGTTCGCGGAGGGCTTCGGGGTTGGAGGAATTGCCTTTGCCCATGAAGCCGAGATTCATCGGGTATTCTTCGGCTGCTTCGAGCATCCGACGAATATTCCAAGGACCGGGAGTGCAAGTGGTGGCGTTCGTGCCGGTTGCTGGGCCGGTGCCTCCGCCGGTCATGGAGGTGATGCCACTGGCGAGCGCTTCGTCGATTTGCTGAGGGCAGATGAAGTGAATGTGGGAGTCGAATCCTCCGGCTGTGATGATGTGGCCTTCGCCGGCAATCACTTCGGTGGAGGCACCGACGACCATGCTGTGATCGATGCCGTCTTGGATGCCTGGATTGCCGCCGTGGCCGATGCCGACGATACGACCGTCTTTGATTCCGATGTCGGCTTTGATGACGCCTTGCTTGGCGTCGAGTATGGTGGCGTTGGTGATGATGAGATCTAGCGTGTCTTTGTGTGTGGCGAGTGGGGATTGGCCCATGCCGTCACGTATGACTTTGCCTCCGCCGAATTTGATCTCGTTGCCGTAGCCGCCGTTTTCGGCAATGAGGTCGCGCTCCACTTCTATAAAGAGTTCAGTGTCTCCTAGGCGGACTTGGTCGCCAACGGTGGGGCCGAACATCTCGGCGTATTGTTTTCGATCGAATTCGAGGCTCATTGGATGAATGAAGAATTAGGAATGCAGAGTAAAGTATAGGGAAGCCTTAGAGGGGGCCGTCGATTTTGTTGTTGAGGCCGTGAACTTCGCGGGCGCCGGCGAGGGCGACGAGTTCGACTTCTTTGGTGTCGCCCGGTTCGAATCGTACGGCGGTGCCGGCTGCGATGTTAAGGCGGAAGCCTCGGGAGGCTTCACGGTCGAAATCGAGGGCTTCGTTGACTTCGTAGAAATGAAAATGGCTGCCGACTTGAATAGGACGGTCGCCGGTGTTGCTGACAGTTGAGGCGATGGTCGGGAGGCCTACGTTCGCTTGCAGCTTTTCAGCGGTGGGCTTGGGGATGATTTCTCCGGGGATCATTGGATTGGGTTGTGGACGGTTACGAGTTTGGTTCCATCGGGGAAGGTAGCCTCGGCTTGGACTTCGTGGATCATTTCGGGGACGCCTTCCATGACGTCATCTCTTTTCAAAATAGTGGCTCCATAGGCCATGAGTTCGGCGACTGATTTTCCGTCACGGGCACCTTCGAATATTTCGTAGGTTATTATGGATATAGCTTCCGGGTAGTTGAGCTTTAGGCCACGCTGCTGTCGACGTCGGGAGAGGTCGGCGGCGACGACAACCATGAGCTTTTCTTGTTCGCGGGGAGTTAGGTGCATAGTAAGTAATTCGTTCAGCGGAAAAGTGTTGGGTGCGGTTCTATTTGAATAAAATGGAATATAGGCGAGTAACCAGTCGAGCAGATAGCAAGCCAAACGAGGAAGATTGCTAATTTGACGGTATCCGAACTTGGCGATTCTTGGATATGGAGCGTTCCTGATCAATATTGATCAATAGGAATTCGAATGTGCTTCAATTTAATGGAAATGAGATGTTTTTCACGGTTTCGATGAAGTTGGCCCAGCGGTTGCTAAAAGGGAATCGATCCTGGCTGATTGAGAGATGTTTCCACGAAGCGTCACAGATGAAGTTCAGCTGCATAAATTAAAAAACATCAAAATGAACAACACTATGAGTCCTTTTAAAAAATTGGCTGCGAGCCTGGCACTTCTAGCATCGGTGGCGAATGTTACCTATGCTGGAGAAACTGATGGAACCGTAAAAGTTGGCGTGTTGCACTCTCTGAGCGGCACGATGGCTATTAGCGAAACCTCTCTGAGAGATATTCTTCTCTTCACATTCGACGAAATCAACGCGAATGGTGGGGTTCTTGGTAAAAAGATCGAGCCAGTTGTTGTTGACGGTGCGTCTGACTGGCCGCTTTTTGCTGAAAAGGCGGCGCAGCTATTGGCTAAGGATAAAGTTGCCGCGACTTTTGGGTGCTGGACTTCAGTGAGCCGTAAATCAGTACTCCCAGTTTACGAAAAGTACAATGGTTTGCTTTTCTATCCTGTTCAATACGAAGGCGAAGAATTGTCTCCAAATATCTTTTACACGGCAGAAGCTGTCGGTCAGCAAGCGATTCCTGCAGTGGATTTCTTGCTCAAAGAAGGCATCCAGAAATTCTATTTGATCGGCACGGACTACGTTTATCCTCAGACAACCAACTTGGTTTTGCTTGAGTATTTGCTCTCGAAGGGAATTCCTCTCGAGAACATCGGCGGCGGTCTTCGTAAGGACGCTAAGGGTGAAGTGATCTCGGCTGGAAAGTATACGCCGTTTAGCCATTCGGACTATCAGCAGATCGTTTCTGAGATTAAGGACTTCGCTGCAAGTGGCGATGCGGCCGTTTTGAATACGGTTAATGGCGATTCCAACGTTTCTTTTTTCAAGGAAATCGCAGCGTCTGGTCTGACTGCCGACGATTGCCCAATTGTTTCCTACAGCTTGTCCGAGGATGAGTTTCGGGCTTTGCCGACCAAGGATTTGGTAGGGCACCTCGGTTCCTGGACCTACTTCATGTCGTTGGATACTCCAGCGAATAAAAAATTCATCAAGAACTGGGAAAAGTGGTTGAAGAAAACGGATGCTTCCGGCGTACAGAAGAACGATCGGGTTACCTGCTCTCCAATGGTGCTTTCCTATAACGGTGTTTACCTTTGGAAGAAGGCGGTTGAAAAGGCAGGTACTTTTGAAGTCGACGCGGTTATCAAGGCCCTTGAGTCCGGGATTTCCTTTGATGGTCCTGGCGGAACGGTTACGACTCAGGAAAACCATCACTTGACGAAGAATGTATACATCGGAGAGATACTCGAAGATGGTCAATTCGAGATTCTCGAATCTTTTGATGACGTTTACGGCGAGCCCTTCCTAAAAGGAACGTTCAAGTAGAATAAATAATTTCAGGGAATGCCTGGCGGAGTATCCGCCAGGCATCCTTTTCAGTTTAACGCGCTTCGGCGCCTGCTCCCGATGAAGAAAACCCTCCTTGTCTGTCTTCATCTTCTGTTAGTTCCATTCGTGTATTCCGATAGTGATTCGAGTTCTCGTAAGATGCTTGAAGCTCTTGCATTGGATCGAGTGGACTCGGTAGATGATCATTTGAACGGGCTAGTCGAAACTGGCGATCCGTTCATCAAAGAATTCGTTGACGCTTGGCGCGTGGGCGAGGTTTACGAATACGAGCTAGAGAATACCGAGAAGGTGATTCTCCATCGCGTATCCGAACAATTTCAGCTGCTTACTACGGGCGAAGTTTTGGAGGTGCCGGAGGTTCGCGAGGAGTTTCTTAAGAAGAGTCGAGCTTCGCGAAGCTTGCGCAAGGATTTGGCGCGAATTACAGACACGATAGACTTGGCGTCTCCAAATCTGCATACGCGTATAGATGCGGCGCTTAAATTGGGCCAGAGTCAAAACATAGACTATTTGCCGTCGCTCCGTTCCCGCCTTGATCGGGAAACAAATGAGAAGGCTAAACGCGCTTTCGAGGAAGGCATCATGATTAGCCTTCTGAAGAATGCGGAGACTCCTGGGGAACGTTTGGGCGCAGTAGTTCGTCTCGGTGAGCTTGCGTCTTTGAAAGGTCGCGATCTCGTGATAAAGATCCGTGACGAGAATGAAGAAGGTGGTGACCCGGAACTATTCGCAGCTGCTCATGAGTCGGTTCTTCAGATTCTCAAACGACAGAGCATTGTCGAAAATGTGGGTAGTTTTTTTCGCGGGCTTAGTACTGGGTCGGTGCTGCTAATAGTCGCTTTTGGGTTGGCGATTACCTTTGGGTTGATGGGGATTATCAATATGGCTCACGGCGAATTTATAGCGATCGGCGGATACACCTGCTATGTCGTTCAAAATGTATTCGAAAACGCATTCGGCGTACAATCGGGGGCGTTTCAGTGGTTTTTCTGGGTGTCGCTACCGATTAGCTTTTTGGTAGCGGCTTTGATTGGGCTCATCTTCGAAAAGGGTTTTATTCGATTTCTTTATCGCCGTCCGTTGGAGTCGCTTTTGGCGACCTGGGGGTTGTCTATGGTGATGCGCCAGACGTTTCGTCTCATTTTCGGAGCGGCTAATGTTTCGGTCGAAACGCCGAATGTCTTGAATGGAACTTCTAAGCTCGGGTTGGTTTCGATGAGCGATACACGGCTCTTTATCGTGATATTCGCAGGCTTTGTGATTCTGATCACCTGGTTGCTGCTCTCGAAGACGAATCTCGGATTGTATATTCGCGCAGTGATGCAAAATCGGAATATGGCATCGAGCTTGGGGATTCCGGTAGCCCGAGTTAATTCGATGACTTTCGCGTTTGGTTGCGGTTTGGCAAGTCTTGCTGGAGCGACGCTTTCGTTAGTCAGCAATGTTGGACCGTCGATGGGACAAACGTACATTGTTGATAGCTTCATGGTTGTCGTGGCTGGCGGTCTTGGCAATTTGATTGGCGCTGGGATCTCAGCGTTGGGCATTGGTGTGATCGATCAGTTTCTACAG
>JAPKDW010000113.1 GCA_028822375.1 Opitutaceae bacterium
CTCGAACAAGGCTTCTTCGCCAAGCTCGTTCCCGTCGTAGCGGCACAGCTAGGACACGTATTTCCCGAGCTCGAAAAGCAGAAGGACATCATCCAAAAGATTATTAAGAGCGAAGAAGATAGCTTCTCGAGAACCCTTGATAGAGGCATTCTTCAATTCGAACGGGTACTGGGAGCAGAAGTCAGGTTTTGGCTGACCGCAAACGATCCATTGGAAAAAAGGAAAACAATTTCCTCAGGAACTCCCGATTCGGATGTTGAACGTTTTCTTTCCGAAGATCTAAAACCTGCTAGAAAAGCCAGACCCTTAACATTTCCAGGTAAGGACGCATTCGAACTCTACGACACCTATGGCTTCCCGCTCGATCTCACCGAACTCATGGCCAAGCAACGCGGCATCACAGTCGATACTGCAGGTTTCGAAGTCGAAATGGAAAAACAACGAGCCAAGGCCCGCTCTTCCCAAAAGAAGACAGACATCCTCGTATCCGATGGAGAGTCCGCTGACGCCACCAAATTCATCGGATTCGACGAGCTCGAAGACGAAGCGGAAGTCCTGGATATCCTCAAAGGCAAAGACGGCGAGAGCTACCTCATCGCCAACCAAAGTCCCTTCTACGCCGAAATGGGCGGCCAAGTCGGCGACACAGGATCTGCCCTCATCGACGGACAGGACTACCGAATCCTGGATACAACCAAAGACGCTGCCGGTCGTTTCCTCCACAAAATCGAAGGCGAAATCGGCGACATTAAAGGTAAAACCGCCTTCCTCTCCGTCGACGAAGAACGCCGCAAAGCGATCGAACGCCACCACTCCGCCACGCACATTCTCCACTACGCGCTCCGCGAAGTACTCGGAACCCATGTTCGCCAAGCCGGATCCTACGTTGATCCCTCGCGTCTGCGCTTCGATTTCTCGCACTTCGAAGGCATAAAACCCGAGCAACTCGCCCAGATCGAAAAGATCTGCAACGAACGCCTCCTCGAAAACGGCGCATGCAAATGGTTCGAAACGCCTTTCGATGACAAACCCGAAGACGTCATCGCATTCTTCGGCGACAAATACGGCGACGTCGTTCGCGTCGTCGACATCGGCGGCTTCTCCAAGGAACTTTGCGGCGGCACACACGTACGAGCAACCGGCGAAATTGGCATCATAAAGATCGCATCCGAATCAGGAATAGCAGCCGGTACTCGACGCATCGAAGCTATCGTCGGCCAAACAGCGTATCAGCATGTCAACGACATCGAGGCGACCATCGCCCAACTCTCGAAAGACCTATCAGTTCCAGCGGGCAAGCTCGTCAAAAAAATAGACACGCTCCTAACCCGCAACGCCGAACTCGAAAAGCACCTGAAACGTTTCCAGCAAAAAGCATCCGGTAATCTCGCTGAAGAACTCCTCAAGACCGCTCAAGATGCCAACGGCATCCAACTGATAAAAGCAGTTATCGATGCCGAGAACCCCAATGCCCTCCGCAGTCTAGGATCTCAAATCATTGGCAAGCTCGGCGAAGGCCTCGTCATCCTCGGAGCCAATATCGGCGGCAAAGTAAGCGTAGTAGCCTTCTCTTCCCCAAGCTCGATCGCGGCAGGCCACAAAGCCGGCGACATCGTACGAGACCTCACAGCGAAACTCGACGGCCGCGGCGGCGGCAAACCAGATTTCGCCATGGGCGGCGGCTCCAACGCCGAAAAACTCAAAGAAGTAATAGCCAGTCTTACCGTGTAGAAGGTAAAGCCAATAGGTAGGGCGGCATCGCCGAGGCCGCAGCCTTGCCCACCCTCACTCACCTCACCAAATCACTCTCACGTTTTCTCCAACTTTAATCCAAAAATTCGAAATCAACTCTTACTAAATCTAGTGCTGCGGCCTCGACGATGCCGCCCTACCTGAATCGTTCCTGAACCATGTTACCCAATCGCAAACGATTTCATCACACGCCACCTTCATGGATTCCCGACGCCTCCCTCTTCTTCATTACAATCTGCTGTAGCCAACGAGGCCACAACACCCTCGCCAAGCCCGAAATAGCCGAACCGCTTTTCGAAAGCGTCGCCTACCGCGAGCAACTTCAGCAATGGAACGTATCGCTCATCCTCCTCATGCCCGACCATCTCCACGCCTTCATCGCGCTTTCTCCCAACAAACCAATGGAGCAAACGATTGCAGCCTGGAAACGCTTCACCGCCAAAACACTACCCATAAATTGGCAAGACGGCTTCTTCGATCACCTCCTTCGCAGCCAAACCGAAACCGACGAAAAGTGGTCCTACATCCTCAATAACCCTGTACGCGCCAACCTCTGCCAATCCCCCGAATCCTGGCCCTACAAAAGCCCCAGGTAGGGCGGCATCGCCGAGGCCGCAGCAACCATAATTCGGCTCATATAGCTAACCCTAGACACTCTCAACCTCCTCCTTCGTCAACGCCCGAGACTCCCCCACTGCCAACGCTGGATCCAACACGATCTCGCCCATGCTCTCTCTATGCAGGGCCGTCACCTTATTCTTAAACCGCCAGAACATTCGCTTCACCTGACGATATCGTCCCTCGTAAATCGTAAGACGCGCCTGCCTCTCTTCCAATATCTCCAGCTGCGCCGGCTGCGTGGTCAGATCCTCATACTCCAAATACACTCCACTTTCGAACAAGTCCCCATACTCCGGCGTGATCGGATCCGTTGTATCCACCAAATAGACCTTCGGTTTTTTCAGGCCCGGTTCGGTAATCCGACGCGACCAATTTCCATCATTGGTCAATAGCAGCAAACCCGTCGTATCCAAATCTAAGCGACCGCCAATGTGCAGTTTCTCCTCCCCCTGCGATTCGATCACCTCCATTACTGTAGGCAAATTCGGATCGCTAGTCGCGCTCAAGTAGCCAGCCGGTTTATGAAGCATCATATACAAAGCCTTCCGATCTTGCAGCGTAACCTCGTCCAGTTCCACGCGACAGAATTCCGTCACTTCCAACAGTCCATCCATCACGACTTCCCCAAATACCTTCACACGTCCCTTCACCAACAAAAGGCGAACCGCCTTTTTGCTCTGCTGAGTGTGATGGCCTATAAATCGATCCAATCGCATGGCTGAGACATGACTGAGAAACCTAAGGGATCGAACAAAGCTCACTCCACCGTCAGTAGCAAACCGATTGATCGACCTAGCCGCATTTACCTTGAACTCAGCTTCTCCATTCTCATCACTCAGGAAATGGCGCTCACAATTAATGGATTCTCTATCAGCGACGAAGCGATTCAACGAGAAGTAGAGCGAATCGCTCCCGAAGTTCAAAAGCAATTTCCCTGGTTCGATCAAACCGCTCTAAAGCTACAAGCCGAAGACATGGCCAAGGATCGTTTCATTGATCACCGACTCCTTTTCGAGGCCGCTCAAAAGCAAATCCAAGACCTCCCAAGCGAAACGATCGACGCCGAATACAACAAAATCGCCAAAAAGCACGGCGGCGAAAATAAGTTTCTCAAAACCTTCAACATCGCTCCCGAAAACGTAGTCCACGTGAAGCAGGAAATCGCAGACGATCTGCGATTCCAGAGCTTCCTCGACAAGCTACGCCAACAAGTAGCTGAGCCGACCGACGAAGAACTCAAAACCCGCTACAAAAAGGAAGAGGCCCAATTTAAGCATCCCGACCAATACAAGGCTGCCCATATCGTATTTCACACCAACGAAGGCCAAGATCCCGAAGAGGCAAAACGCAAAATCGAAGATGCCAAACGACGTCTCGACGAAGGCGAATCGTTCGAAACAATCGCCGATGAAGATTCCGACTGTCCTGGCAAGGGCGGGGATTTGGGCTGGTTTCCAGAAGGCCACATGGTCGAAGAATTCGAAAAAATCGTTTTCAAGCTGGAAATTGGTACCCTCACTGACGTATTCGAAACGCCATTCGGATTTCATATCGCTCGTTTAGACGAAAAAAAAATCGGCGTCGTCGAACCATTCGATAAAGTCGCTCAATCGATCAAAGAGGTTATCGCCAACGAAAAGCGAGACTCTCTCTTTAAAGAGCAACTCGATCTCCTAAAAGCCGACGCGACCATCGTCAGGGGATAAGGTTTTGCCCCCCTTCTTTAGGGGGTGTCCGATCGATTTATCAGAAAAATCGATTTGCGAGTGAATAAGTCACTTTGGCAGTGCGTCCAAAGCGGCGAACTCCAAAACGCATTTCTTACAAGAAAGGACACAGAACATGAAAAATCTATTCGTTTTCGCGCTAATCGCATTAATCATAGGATCCACCACAGCCTCGACCGCGATGGCCGACCGCGAAGGCAGAGCCCTAATCGGAGGAATCATCGGAGGGCTGATAATCGGATCGATTATCGATGATGACGACCACCGCCACCATCGCAGTCGAAGTCACGTATCGGTCGGCCATCACAGCAGCCACCGAGGCAACCATTGCGGATGCAGTGGCCATCACGATACGATTTCCGTCAAGACTTGGATCAATGGAAATTGGTCGGTCCATTACGACAGTTACGGCCATCGCCATCGCGATTGGAACCCCGGACACTATATTTACAGGGATAACCGCGTGTGGGTAGCGCATAACCGAGGGTGCAGCTTTTACAGCAGCCCCAGCCACGGAAGCTATGGCCATCACGACGACTACCGGGGAAATAGTCGCCACCGTCGATAGCCAAGCGGAGGGAAAAACAAGCCTTTTGCTCAATAGCAAGAGGCTTGCGTCTCTCTCTTGACTAGTGAACCTTTAGATTTTCTCAATCGCATCGAATGCCATCACATTCTACAGACCTGTCGCCTAGCGAAGCTCAACTTGCCATGAGCCGGTTGCTCGATGGCGAACTTTCGCCGGACGATGCAGATCGCCTCCATGCGTTTTTAGACGAAAATCCAGATGCGATGGATTGGGTGGAATCGAATCAATTGATTCACGATTCCGAGAATACAGCTCCCTTCATCGATGTTGAATCCGTATGGAAAGACATCGAACCGGTTCTCGAAGACCGGACCCAAGCGCCCACGAAAAGCGGCACGTTTCTACACTTCCCCGTACTGTTCAAAACTCTAGGCTTCGCCGCAGCGTTCACTCTTTTCGCATCCATTTTGTGGACCTCGTTCGTAAGCTCACCCGAGACCAATACGGAACGTTATGCCGCAAGCGCATCCGTAGTGGAATTCGTCGATACGGAAATCCCCGATGCTAGCCCAGTCGTCTACACGGACGAAGCTTCTGGCTGGACTGTCGTTTGGGTTAGCGAGATGGACCCAATGCCAGAAGAAACGAGTTAGGTTGCAATTGAGACCTAACCTATTTTTCTGCCTTTAGCCCCCTAATTGAATTCGGCAATTCGACGGAGCAATCGAATAGAAACCTGGAACCCCATTACCCGATGAAAAAAGCGCTTCTTATCCTTATCCAATTTTTCGTCTTTTTCTTCGCAGCCAATGGCAACGAAGACTCCGAAGAAGACAGTGTCCTCTTCTTCGACAAGCCAATCGCCCAAAGCATGGAGTTTCTCTTCGACATCGAAGAAGGCCTCTACCCCGACCAAAGCACCTTTAAAATCAAAGACTTCGCTTTCCTCAGCAACGAAAGGGGCGAACGAGCAGCCTTGGTCAATATAACGAATACAGCTGCAGCTCCACGCACACTCGCTCCCAAGCAAATTTATGGTTTGTTCGCCGACGGCACCTATCGGCGCCCCTCCAATTCCTCTGACCGAGTTGAGGGTGGCAAAACCAATTCGGTCCTGTTATCCTTCGGCGTTTCGAAAACGCCTTTGGTGAAACTGATCGTCAGGAATTTCTAGGTCTACTGGCCAGGCCGACGACGCGGGCCTACCAATTCGCCTCCCAAAATAACGTTCCCATCGCCCAATGATTTCTCGAGGCGTTTCGCGCCATTTGCGGTCGCTTGACTACCCCATAGATAAACGCGTTCAAGGCTCTTCAACTTCGCAAGTTTCTGAATACCCGCGTCGGTTACGTTCGTATCGCGCAAATTCAAAACCTTCAAATTTTCGAGATTGGAGACATACTCTAACGCCTCATCGCCAATACCCGTTCTTCCGAGATCCAAATGCTCGATATTCGAATAATCGACGATCCCCGCCAAATCCCCATCCGACACATCGGTTCGAGCAAGCGTAAGCTTCACCAACGTGTCCCCTAAGGCGGCTAGCGCCTCAAAGTCGAAAGCGCCTCCAGCACGTTCGGCGTAAGTATAGTTGATTTCGAACCGACTCGCATCGTGATTAACCGTATCGACTTGCAAACCTGCCTCGCGCAATCGGGCTACCGTTTCCACGGCGTCTCCCATTATCGTATACCGGCGCTCGTTGGCAGGATCCACTTCTTCGAATTTCGATCTAACCTTCGGAGGCGGCGCATGAACGAATGATTCGCCAAACGATGCCCCATCCGCTATCCACTGCTTTAATATTTTTTGCTCTCCAGAAGTCAGCCCCTTCCCTTTTTGAGGCATGTAGTCAGCATCGTCCTTAGGGTAGGTCGTCAAAACATATAACGAGCTTTCGTTCGGGTCTCCAGGTATCAAAACATCGCCGTATTCCCCTCCAGCAAGAATCGCTTCAGGAGAATCCAAACGCAACTCGCCCTTCACCTTCTCATCGCCATGACAGCGGTAACATTTACCTTCCAGGATCGGAAGGATCTCCTTATCGTAATCTACAGCGTAGGACGGCGAAATAATCGTTATCCAAAGACCAATCCATCCGCACACGCGGACTCTACGTAACACGTTCATAGCAATCTAAATGGCTTGAAGGCGCTCAACCGAAGAGCTCCATAATCGGAGTACCCTTATCTGCTACGCGGAAGGGACGACCACTTGGCGAATAAACGGTCTTCTCCAAAGGCATTCCTAGAGCATAGCCAATCGTCGCATTAAAATCGGGCACTTCGACTTTTCGATCCGCTACCTTCTTCCCAATTGTATCCGTCTCGCCATACACTTGGCCCCCACGGATACCGCCCCCTGCCAAAGCGCAGGAGAATGCAGTCGGCGAGTGATCGCGCCCATCGTTGCCGTTAATCTGAGGAGTCCGTCCAAATTCCGTTGCAAGAACGACCATCGTTTCTTCAAGCATTCCGCGTCGGTCCAAATCAGCCACTAGCGTTCCCATCGCTTGGTCAAGAATCTCCGCATTCTCTCCAACTCGCTCGAAATTATTCGTGTGCGTATCCCAACCTCCCAAGGTCACTTCCACAAAACGAACGTCATGCTCGACCAATCGACGGGCCAACAAACAGCCTTGCCCAAAAGCATTCGTACCATAAGCCTCGCGCGTCGCCTTGCTTTCGTTATCCAACTCGAACGCCGCCAAATCGCGACTCTTCATCAGCTTGATCGCGTCATCATACATATCCGTATAGGCACGCGTTTTCTTCTGATTATAACGACCGTGAAACTCAGCATCGAAAGCGTTGGTTAGCATAACTGAATCATGAAATTCCTTTTCGGATACACCTTTCCGCATCTTGCTATTCTGCAATCCCGCTTCCGGATTCCCAATCACGAGCGGCGCGAAACGCTGTTCGAAATAGCCATTTCCGCCTCCGGGGTTTGCACTCCCGATGTGCACCACTCCAGGAAGATTCGGATTGCGCGCCCCATCCATCTTCATCAGCCAAGAGCCGATTCCCGGATGCACGATCGTTCCGCGCTTCGTGTAGCTAGAATGCATAAAATAGCGGCCTTCTTCGTGCGCTCCTTGCGTTGAGCTCAACGAGCGGATCACCGCCATTTTATCCATCTGCTTGGAAATTCGCGGCAAATATTCGCTGATTTGAATCCCCGGTACATTCGTAGAAATCGGACTGACAGGTCCACGCGCTTCTCGATCCGCTTTCGGATCAAACGTATCCAAGTGACTCATACCCCCAGCCATATAGAGATAAATTACATTCTTAGCAGTCGGCAACCGAGCAGGGGCTGCAGCAGCGGCAAATGCTTCGGAACGAATCCCCATTGGCATAAGCCCTACCCCGAGAAACGCCTTAGCCGAGTAAGCAAGGAATTCGCGTCGATCAAGATTCGGAATTTTTCTGAGTATGTTTTTCATAGTCTCGAATTTTCGATCGATATCAAATTATTGGATAAAACGGAACTCCTGCGTATTCATCAGGGAAGTCAGCAATTGCCGATAACCCCGAGCCCTTTCGCCCTTGGTTTTTTGCTGAAGCTGAGCTCCCATCAACTCTTGCTCTCGAGAGGTTGGCAACCTGGAGAAAAACGATTGAAATACCGTATCCATCCGACTACTAGAATTGCTCGCGTTTTGAACTGCTATATTCAAAGCCGAATTCTGGCGAGTCAGCCAATACAAAGTCTCTCCATTGAGCAATCTGAGCGCTTGAGTGATCGACGCGTCGTCATGGGAGTTTTCGATAATCTCGCGATCGGACTGACCGAACTGACGCAAGAAGTGCCCTGCTGGCGCTGGCGAAACGATTTCCGAAGCTCGAACCATTCCCGCGGACATACCTCGCCAACGAGGATCGCGTTTCATCTCCTTCGCTTTCTCGCTCAAACTTCCGGAAACATCTCCATACCCAGCTCCCATGCTCATGCTATTAGCCATGCCTTTCGAACGAAGATCATTCATCGCTTGCTCCATCGCGCTCGTATCCTCTCCATTCATCTTGGCGAGAAACAGCTCCATTGCTTTACTCTTCTGCGATCGGGCTTTGTTAAACTGCTTCCTCAATTCTTTACGCTCTTTCTCAGTAGTCGCCTTCTGGAGCAATTGGCGATAGTCTTTTTCATAATCAATAAAACGCGTTTCGAGATCAGCCAAACGACGTACCATTCCGTATGCTTGGGCGGTATCGAGATTCTCAACACGCTCGACTTGCTTCGCCATACTAGCCTCGCCTTGGCGCGCCTTCAACATTCCCGGCTCGACTCCGACGCGCTCGTCTAAATCCACGACCGCCAATGTTAGCATCGAATCCCACAATTGCTCCGCAGTCATGCGGCGCAAAATGGGTCCCTGAAAATGATAGGTTTCATCCGGCTCGGGCGATTCCACCGAAACTGCGCTTTGATAGGTTCGCGTGTTGAGCAAGGTTCGCAGATACTGCTTTTGATCGAAATCGTAAGCGACTATCAGCTCCTTCAAAAACTCCATTAGCTTCGGATTCGACGCGACAGTATCGTCCGTAAAATTATCTACCGGTTCAATCAGTCCGATACCCATCGTCTTCTTCCAAAGTCGATTTGCGATAACCTTTGAAAAACGCGGATTCTCAGTCGAGGTCAGCCAATTTGCATACACTTCACGGGGATCGTCTTTCTTTCCAACTATCGCTTCTTCGCCAAATGGAGTCTTCGGCGACATCTTTTGCTTAGGACGGGCGTTCTTATATTGGTAATCGTCTGGAAGCTTTAAGTCGCGTTTCACCTCGGCCGCTTGAGCAGTCATCGGCGTTACCAAATCTCTCAGTACGCGACGTTGCGATGGAGGTGGCTGCGTCAGCTTACGAGCTTCCTTGGGATCCATCCCTTCCTTGATTTTCTTCTGAGTCAGACCTCTCTGAATTGCCTGAAAATCCCTGGAAAGCGGAATTTTCCCGTACGGCAACTGAGCCTGCAATCCAAAGGTATATGCCGCCATATGGTAATACTCTTTCTGAGTCCATTTATCGAATGGATGGTCGTGGCACTGAGCGCACTGCATGCGCGTTCCCAAAAAAACCTGTGCCGTATTCGACATATTATCGAGTGGCATGCCCGCATCGCGCAAATAGTAACCCACTGCCGGATCGTCCCAAACATACCCTTCGGAGGTTATCATTTCGCGGACGAATTCGTCGTATGGCTGATTTTCCCTGAGAGATTCTTTAATCCAATCTTGATAAGATGCCATAATCGTACGGCGACCACGTGATTTAACCCGCAATACGTCCGCCCAGTAATTATAGTGGTGACTTACGTACCCTTCAGAACTTAGCAGAGAATCGATCAATTCCGAACGACGATCTTCGGATTTCGATTTCATGAACTCGGTGAGTTCATCGTAAGTGGGAATCCGGCCGACCACATCCAAATACACGCGGCGAACGAAAAATTCATCAGAAACCGGTTCATTGCGTTCCAATCCTTCGGTTTTCAGGCCTTCTTCAATGTAGAGATCTATCTGCTGGGTCGCATCGAGAATATTAATAAAATCGGAGCCGTTCTGGTTTTCGGCGCTCACGGCGCAGCACGCAAATAGGGCTAAACCGCTAAGGAAATGCTTCATTAGCAAATTGGTCATCCTTGAATCTCTCATAAGCTCGTTAACTGTTACGAAATTAAAGGCCTAGCATAAAAGCTGAAAATGCTCTTTTGCTACCTTATAATGGTTCAATCACTCCACAGTGATTCGAAAACCTGCGTTAATCGTCTAACGAAAAACAGACATAACCTGCTAAGGTTTCTGAAATTGAACGATTCAGGCTAAACGCTGCTCTCGAAAAGCCTTGAACTGCCTACTCTATTTCGAGGTCGCCTTGGCTTTTCACGAGATCATCCAAGGCTTTCAGGCGCGTCAGAAATGCTTCCGCCTTGTCCAGCGGTAAAGCGCAGGGTCCGTCGCATTTCGCTTCATCAGGATTAGGGTGAACCTCCAGAAAAAGCCCGGCAATTCCGGTAGACAAACCAGCCTTCGCCAAATCAAACACCTGCCGGCGGCGCCCTCCCGCGGCTTCCAATTGGCCACCCGGAACCTGCAACGAATGGGTCACATCGAAAATGATCGGATAGGACATCGCTTTCATCACTCCAAAACCCAACATATCGACTACCAAGTTATTGTACCCAAAGCTGCTGCCTCGCTCGCAAAGCATGATTTTATCGTTACCCGCTTCTTCGATTTTCCGAGCAATATGCCCCATCTCGCGAGGCGACAAAAACTGCGCCTTCTTCACGTTGATAATCGCCCCAGTTTTCGCCATCGCGACGACCAAGTCCGTCTGCCTACTCAAAAAGGCCGGCAACTGAATA
This sequence comes from Opitutaceae bacterium, assembly GCA_028822375.1. GTDB lineage: Bacteria > Verrucomicrobiota > Verrucomicrobiia > Opitutales > Opitutaceae > Pelagisphaera. The sequence goes on from JAPKDW010000113.1 coordinate 11,002, forward strand.
ATATCACTCACCTCCGCCACGGCCTCCGCTTGATACGGTTCGTGCACATCTGTAATCACGGGGACATTAAAAGCGCTTTTCACCGCCGCTAGGATTTCGAGCCCTTTCTCAAGTCCCGGACCACGGTAGCTATTGATGGACGAACGGTTCGCCTTGTCGAATGAGGCCTTAAACACATAAGGAATGCCTAACTTCGTCGTTACGCGCTTCAGTTCCTCTGCGATCTCGAACGCCAAGTCTTTCGACTCCAACACATTCATTCCACCCATCAAAACAAACGGGCGATCATTCCCGCATTCTACTCCAGCGATTGAAACCGTTTTACTCATCTCGATCTTTCTCTCAGCAAGCGATCACAGGCGCAAAGTAAAAAGTCGCTGCTCAGCCAGAGACTTCCAATGCGCTCCGGCGCTTCCATTTTTGTTGCGATTACCATCCAATTCAAACTGGGTAATCCACATAGGTTAGTAGCGCGATTTGGCACTCAGCCTAAACGCTTTTAGTTTATGTCAAAACGTAGATTCTGCTGGATAGACCTTGAAATGACCGGACTGGACCCGAACACCGATCGGATCCTCGAAGCTGGTATAATCGTTACGGATAAATTTCTAGAACCGGTTTTCGAATGGGAAACCGCGGTCACCCAACCGCCTGAAGTTCTCGAGAACATGAACGACTGGTGCAAACACAACCACGCGAAAAGCGGCCTGCTCGATCGCATCCCCGGCGGCATTTCCGAAAGCCAGCTCGATGAACGTCTCGCCGAAATTGTCCTAGAGCATTTCAAGAAAAAGAACCCCGTCGTCATTTGCGGAAACTCCATTTCTCAAGATCGCAAATTCATCGACCAATACCTTCCGAAATTCTCTGAACGGCTTCACTATCGAATGTTAGACGTATCCAGTTTTAAGATCGTCTATCGAGAAATGCTCGGCCGAGAATTCAAAAAGGGAAACACTCATCGAGCGCTCGACGACATCAAAGAATCAATCGCCGAGCTAAAGTACTACATGACCGCAATCGATCCATCTCGGCTATCTTTAATCGATAATTCCCACAGCCCCCCAAAGGCGAATAGCGAAGGCCAGCAATGATGACTATTCGGAACTTCGAAGTATTCGGACTATTTTTGCTGATTCTTACAGACCATTCTTTCGCCTCTTCGAATCATATAAATCCCGAAACCAAAGAACGAATACTCGCCCGCGTATCCCATTTAATTCAGAACAAAGCCTTCGCCTTCGATACCGACTTCGATCGCTGGCCGGAAATCCTGCAAACCCATCGCAACGCGATCGATTCTGCATCGACGGTAAATGAATTCGAAGAAGCCTTGGACCTTTCCCTCGACGCATTCGAAATTTCACACCTTTACATCACCCCTCCAAAGATAAAGGCATCTGATTCTAGTCGCCCCATCCGTCGGTTAGGCATTAACGGTCCCAATACGAAGACCGGTATTTCCGTAACCCATGTCACCAAAGAAAGCCCCGCAGCCGAAGCCGGAATCCGTAAACTCGATACAATAACCTCAATCAACGGCGCTTGGCCCGCAAGACTCAACTATCTAAAGGGCATACGAGGCGAACGCCTTACAATCGAATGGACCCGACAAGGCGAATCAATGTCCGGCGAAATCATCTGTCGTCCATTCACATCAACCGACCTTCCCTGGATCGAATGGCCAAGCCCGAACGTTGCCGTCATTCACATCCAAGGCTTCACTAACGTAAGTTACAAAATGCTAACCATTTCAAAACTCTTTCGCCAAGCGCGTCGCGCTCAAGCAATCATTATCGATCTTAGAAACAACTATGGCGGCTATCTCCACAATGCCTTGCACCTCGCAGGGAAAGTCCTCAACCGAGAGCAAATATTCGCTCTTCACATAACAAGAAAACACTACTCGGATTTCGAACACGAAGTGAATTTCGAAAAGCAAACCGCTTCTAGCGAAGCCATTCGCCACAGCCGCAAACTGAAACCAACATTCAGCCTCAAGCGCTACAAAGGAAAACTCGCCGTACTCGTCGATGGCTATAGCGCCAGCGCGGCCGATATATTTCCCGCTACCATCCAGGAACATCAGCGCGGACTAGTCATTGGGACGCATTCAAGCGGAGCTCTCATTGGCTCACGAGTCGCCCGCCTTCCGGATGGATACCGCTTAACCTATCCCTTCGTTGAAGTGTTAACCAGCCA
>JAPKDW010000114.1 GCA_028822375.1 Opitutaceae bacterium
GCCCTACCTAACTATTTCTGGGCGACTTCGGTGTGGTACATTTCACTACGGAAAAGAGGGCTGGCGCAGATCGCGACGAGGAGATCTTTGAGGCCGTCTTTTTGGGCGAGATTCTCTGCAGCGATGTCATCGGCGACGATTCGTTCGGAGAAAGTCAACGGATGGCCTAAGGCGTAGGTGAAGAGTTTTTCGGTTAGCGTTCGGGTGAATTGATCGGAGCGGTCGAGGAGGACCTGCTTCATGTCCTCAGCGCCATCGAAGCTACCTCCAGGGACGGAGCCTTTGGCGTAGACAGGTTTCTTGTTTCGATAATTTTTGCGGTAGGCGCCGATCGCGTCGAAATGTTCAAGACCGAATCCCCAAGGATCGATGCTCTGGTGGCAATCGGCGCAGGTTTCGATTTCGCGATGTTTCGAGAGCATTTCGTAGATAGTTTTCGATCCACGTACGTCGGGTTCGATAGGTTCGACGTCGGCTGGCGGAGGAGAAGGCGGATCGCCCAAGATGTTTTCCAGTATCCATACGCCGCGTACGACAGGAGAAGTGCGTGTGCCATTGGAGGTGAGTTTTAAAATGCTCGCTTGGCCTAGCAGTCCGCCGCGTTTGCTGTCTTTTTCCAGGGATACTCGGCGAAAACGGTCTCCTTTCACTCCTTCGATCTCATAGTGCTTTGAAAGGCGCTCGTTGATCATGACGAACTCAGAATCGAGGAAGGAAGCTATAGGCAGGTTTTTATTTAACACGTGTATGAAGAACTGTTCGCTTTCCTGTCGCATGAGCGATTCGAGCAGCGGGTCGTAGTCTTCGTAGAGTTTGGGGTCAGGCCGCATGAGTTCGATGTCTTTCAAGCCAAGCCACTGGCCTGTGAAATCCAAGGCGAAGCGTTCCATTCTCTCGTCAGCGAGCATTCGCATCACTTGTTTACGAATGGTTTTTGGCTTAAGTAATTGGCCTTTTTCTGCAAGTTTCAGCAATTCGCGATCAGGCATGGAATTCCAGAGAAAATAGGAGAGTCGATTGGCTAGGGCCCACGCGTCGTTGCCCGTGCCGCGATCATAGTTGAAAAGAAAGCGCGGAGAGCAGAGAGCACCCTCTACCACGTTGCGCATTGATTCTTCTTCGGTTAAGCCTTGTTTAATTCCTGTTGAGTAGAGTTGTTCGAAATTTCGTACGGTGTTTTCCGGTACAGGCCGACGAAAGGCTTGAAGGAGGAAGTCCGCGATTGATTCGTTTTTCGTTTTCGATGATCCAAGCAATTTCTGGTGGGCGGGCGGTGGCCAGGAATCGATTTCCGGGCCGGAGACTTCAATGGCCTTTACGTGCAATAGATCTGCGACGAGCATTTCTTTGCCCTGGACGCGTGCTGTAGGCGATTGGTTTAATACGGCAGCGGAAGCGTAGTGGATCATGATGTTTTCGCCTTTCTGGAGACGGACATCTACGATTTGCGATTCGACTCGATCCCCTATGTAAGCGTATCCTACCCGGCGACCAGGGACGCTGGCGGCATCCATGTGGCGAGCTTCGGATGCTTGAATGGAGACGATAGAGATAAGTCCCGGTTCGCCTTCTTTGCGCCGCTCTCGTTGTTTGAGGCTCTTTTCGTAACGGTCGCTGAGATAGGTGTATTCAATTCCTTTGGACTCGAGTTCGGTTCTAAAGTCACGAACGTAACCTTCGATGCGAATGCGATAGAGGCCGTTTTGCGGAGCGGAAAATCCCGTAGGCCACATCACGTGTTTACGATCGCGACTGGAGGAGGTTACGATGAAATCGTCACGTTCTTCCACGTTGTTGCCATGCCCAATGGTTCCTAATGTGTAGATCCGATTTTCTCTTACGTCTGGTCCGCTTACGATGGACCGTTTGGCGATTATCTGAGCGTTGTTTTGCAGTTTAAGCACCATCTCAGGGTTGGCGTCCAGGGTTACTGCTAAGTTGTTGAAACCATCCAGTTCAGGATCGGCAGGTAAATTTGCGGAAAGTCTGAGATCTATGCCAAGCAGGTCTTTGACGGTATTGTCTAAGGCCGAATGGCTAAGGCGGCGAATCTCGATACGGCCTCCGTGGCCTTGCTGTTTAGCTGCTGACCGAAGTCGGGTATCGATCGCGTCGATGATTTCGGAAAGCGCGGTCGAGTCGGGGCGTTCCTCTTCTTCTGGCGGCATATCGCCGATGATGAGCATGTCGGAGATGTCTTGCCAGGCAACGGCGATTTCAGGACGAGAGAAATCGGTTTCCAAATGATCGAGACGAACGTCGCCTTTCTGTTTTTTATCGCCGTGGCACTTAATGCAGTGGGATTCGAAAAACGGAGTGACGAGTTCATCGAAGTCTTGGGATGCGGAAAGGTCCGTGAAAGTTCCGAGTAGCGCGACAATTGAGATTGTTCGAAGCATATGAAGACGCGGCGTTTTTATGCTAGCTCGTTGTTGATGTTGCCAGTACTGCTTGCGAAGCTCTCAGTCTCTATGCCCAGTTTTTGTAACATGGTTACGAATACGTTACATAGGGGAGTTTTACCTTCTTTGAAAATGATGTCCTTGCCTGTGTGCTTCAGGCCGCCGCCGGCAACCAGTACAGGTAGGTTTTTATTGGAATGCGAGCTGCCGTTGCCCATGCCGCTTCCAAACAAAATCTGAGTGCGGTCGAAAAGGTAGGCGTCGTCATCGACGATTCCTTTTAGTCGGGCGATAAATTTTTCCAATGAACGGATGTGCATCTGCTCGATGCGAACGAGTTCATTTACGACTTCGGGATCCTTGCCATGATGGGATTGGCCGTGGTATCCGGAAAGCTGATTGCCATCGAGGATAATGGGGAGGCCGCCTGCGGGCAATTCGATGGATGCAACGCGAGTCGAGTCATGTTGCAAAGCGAGAGCCGTCATTTCGAACATGAGGTCCAGATTTTCGTGGAAGGTCGTTGGACGTTCCATGAGCGGCGGGATTCCTGGTTTGGGAGTATTGACCCATTGCTGCTGACGTTCGATGCGTTTCTCGACGTCGCGAATGGATGAAAAGTAAGCATCGATCTTTTCGCGATCTTCACGACCGATTTCCTTTTGAAGGGCTTTGGCATCCTCGGCGACCATATCCAAGACGCTCCGTTTGAAACTCATGGCGCGACTCGCAGCTTCGGGCTTGAGATCGCTGACAAACAGTTTTTGGAAAACCTTCATCGGGTCGGCCTCGGGGAGTAGAGGAACCCCGTTTTCGTCCCAGGAGAGGGTTTGGGTCGGTTTGCCTTCCGATGCTCCTAATTGGAGAGAGTGGTAGCGGCTATTGCGGCTCAATGTTTTGGCCGCAAGTTGGTCGATGGTGATCTCGTTGCGAACCATGACCGATTCGCCAATGTACTCGGGCTTATAGACGCCGGAAAGGAAGGAAGGGGTGCCTTTGTGACCGCCATTGATACCATGATCCACGCCGGAAACGACCGTAAAGTCATTGCGGTGAGCCATTAGCGGCTCCAATATTCTAGGGGTGCGACTATCGTCTTTTTGGGGATGCCATTCGCCTGGGTACATGCCTAGAAAGGTGCCGACGCAGACGAGTCGCTTACGGGCCTCTACGATCGGTTGAGCAGCAGCCGTGAGTGGAAGAGGCAGGGAATTGAGAAATGGCAGAGCCATCACACCGCTAGCGTTGCGGAGGAATTGTCTTCGGTTGAGGTAGGCGATGTTTCTCATCTCTCTCTCTTATTACGCGCGAAGAAAGAAAATTGGTCAATCGCCTAGATCTGTTGTCAGGTAGGGTTGCCTGTCCCTAGGCAACCGCTCCGGTTTTAGGTGCCTTCCACGGTGTTTGGGGACAAATAGGCCTACCATCTTTTTATGCGATGATGTCTTTCCACACTTTTCCGTGCACGTCGGTTAGGCGCAGATCTCGGCCGCTATAGCGGTAGGTTAGTTTGTAGTGATCGACGCCAAGGAGGTGCAGGACGGTTGCCCAGAGTTCGTAGATGTTGGAAATTTCTTCGACGGCTCGATAGCCAAATTCGTCGGTGGCTCCGTAGACGTGTCCTCCTTTGACTCCTCCGCCTGATAGCCAAGCGCTGAAGCCTTGGGGGTTGTGGTCGCGTCCGATGTTTTGGGCAAAGGGGTTTCGGCCAAATTCGCCTGTGAAAACAACCAGGGTATCGTCAAGCAGTCCGCGTTGCTTTAAATCCTGAAGGAGAGCTGCAATCGGCTTATCCACTTGCGAAGCCATCGCTCCGTGCCCGATTTCAATTTTGTTGTGCTGGTCCCACGGATTCGCTTTTTGAACGCCTTTATCGAAGGGACAGCAGGATAGTTCGACAAAACGCACTCCACGCTCGATGAGTCGACGCGCCATTAGGCATTGTTTAGCGTATTCAGATTTGTACCACACTGGATCATTTACGCCATACGATTCCAATGTGGTATCGGACTCTTTGGATATGTCTGTGAGTTCCGGGACGGATTCCTGCATCAGGTAAGCCGTTTCAGCATTTTGGACGGAAGACATAACGGCGTCTTTGGCTGCTGTTCGTTCTGCGAAGCCATAGTCGAGCTCCTTGATTATATCCAATGCTTTGCGTTGTTCATGCTTCAAAAGCGTTGGCTCGATATTTGGGACGGCTTTGCTACCAGAGACATTGAATATGGAACCGCCGTTTGTCGCGGGAAGGAACGCATTCCCGAAAATACTCACGCCTCCATGAGGGCTTCCGGAATTTTCGGTTTGTAGAACGACGTATCCAGGCAGGTTTTTGTTTTCAGTTCCAAGTCCGTAGTTCACCCAAGCGCCAGCGCTTGGGTATCCGAGAAAAGGAAACCCGGAGTGCATAAAGAAATTTCCTTGAGCATGTTCGCTGAATTTTGCCGTGAGCGATCTTACGATGGTCATCTCATCGGCAAGTTCGGCAATGTTGGGAAATAGATTCGTCATCTCGATTCCTGACTTGCCGTATTTCTTGTGACCCCAGAAGGAGCCCATGATATTCCCGACCTGATCAAATTGAGTCCGGTCCAATTCCATCGGCATTGGCTGACCATGCAGTTCTCGCAGCAATGGTTTGGGGTCAAAGGAATCAACGTGCGATACTCCGCCAGACATGTAGAGGAATATGACCGATTTTGCCTTAGGCGCATGATGAAGTTTCGGGACATAGCCTGAGCTCGCCGAGACTGAATTGATCAAACTGGACAAGGTCAAAGCCCCGACGCCGCGGGAAGTGAGTTTCAAAAACTCGCGCCGATTGTATGGATTAGTATACATAGATAAACTCCTTTGAATTCAGTAATGCGAATGCTATTCGTTCTAGCGCAGTACCAGGATTTTCGATACTCTTGTAGTAATTAGTAAGCCGATCTTTTTCGGCTGTTGTAGGAGCTCTCGCATAAGCATCCATGTAAAGGGTTTCGATCTCGTCTTCGACTGAGCCGTTTTTGTTTTTCGATCTTACCTGGCGGGCCCAATTTTTGGCTGCGTTTTGAACGAACGCACCGTTCATCATCGTCAAGGCTTGGGCGGGTACGTTTGTGCTGTCCCGCTGGCTCACCGTGCTCGTGGGAATAGGTAGGTTGAAAGTGGTTAAAAACGCGTTCAACTGATTGCGGTTGGTTTTGGCGTAGACTCCGCGTTGGAATTTATTGTGAGCCATACTGTTGACGGAGTCCATGATCGCTTCTGCATCCAGTCGTCTCGGGGTGTAGAACGAAAGCAATGTGTTTTCCGGATCGCTTTCTTGGGTCGCTTCGGTCGTGTTGCTCGAAGATCGGAAGGTTCGACTGAGCGTCATTTCCCTGAGAGCGGTTTTGATGGACCAATCGTTTTTCTCGAAATTGAGAGCTAAGTAATCAAGTAATTTTGGATGGGTGGGCTCTTTGCCCAGACGCCCGAAGTTGTCAGTCGATGCCACGATGCCTCGGCCGAAAACGTAGCTCCAAAGTCGGTTTACCAAAACACGCGATTTAAGGGGATTGTCTTTGCCCGCTATGTCTTCGGCTAGCTCGAGTCTCCCAGAGTTTTGATTGCTGTAGGGCTTGTTGCCAAAAACTTCTAGGAATTGCCTTGGAACGGGATCGCTTTCGTTCTTGTAATCGCCGCGAACAAGTAGTGGTTGATCGATGATGTCGCCTTCGAAAATTCCAGGAGCGCGCGTCGGTTCGGGGATCTCGTTTTCTAGTTTTCGGTATTCACTGAATAGGGACGCTACATTTCCTGGAAGCGAATCAAAGCGATTGGGCAGGAAATTGAATCGGACAAAAATACTCAAAAACTGAGCCTGAGCATCAGTTGTTTTGGAATGCCTCCAGGCGATGATCGACTCTTTGAGCGCTTGTTCATAGGCGTTGATCAGAGACGAGCGACCTAGAACCGTCGGCTCGTCATTAAGCACTGCGTATAATGGATTGCCGAGTTCCTTTAGTTTGACGTTTCCGCCGATGACTTCGGTAACGCCAAACCAGGATCGACCTTCGCTGCTCTTTACCGGTTTGTCACCCATTGTCGTGACTTGAAAATGCACCTGCTCTCCATTCCAAAATTTGTACTTCTTCATCGGGAGCCATTGCATCAATCCACTGTCAGCGTATTCGTATGGGTGAAGACCTTGTTCGAGCGGGTAGTTTCGGGCGGACATACGAAGGGCTCCATCTTTCCCAATCGCACGCATGTAGCTCCAGTCCCCAGTGGCGATATGATTTGGAGAGGCCAAGGTACCAGTGTGCTTGTCCGATAATAGATGACTATAAATGCCTGCCGGGTATATTCCCGTTACCGCATTGAAACCATCGCCAGCGATCGCGAAAGATCCTGATTGGCTAACTTGGGGGCTCAGTCCGTTTCCATCTTGATACCAGGAATTCAGAGTCTTCTGATTTCGCAAATCGGCATAGAATGGGGCGTTCTTTTTAGCTTTTTCAGTTTCGTTGAGATCTTGTTCGTATTGTCTAATTTGGTCGTTCCATTTCGCCGCGAGACTTGTTGCGGGTTCGTCTTTCCAAAGGTGAAGAGGGGCGAAGGAATGATAGATTCCCGTTTGGGCCATCTCTTTTTTAAGCATCAGCGAGGAAAGCTCGGTTTGATCAGTTGGGAGCTTCTTTTTCTGTTTGTTTTTCGCTTTCTTGAGTTCCGCGATTAGTTCCGTTTCGTTTTCGGTTTGGGAGAATGAGAACGCAGCTAGTTGTTCGATGGCTGCATTCACGTTATCGAGCCAATAGTCCGCCATTGGTTTGCGAATGCGTTTTTTTAGTTTGGCTAACGCGTCTTTGTTTAAGGACTGTTTTTCCTGTGTATTGACATCGCGGGTACCCGGACGATTGCTGGCTAGTATCCCATAGAGCCGGTAGAAATCCTTTTGGCTGATGGGGTCGAACTTGTGATTGTGGCAGCGGGCACAGGATACGGTCACTCCCAGCATGGCTTTTGAAATCACATCGATTTGATTGTCGGTAGTGACTATTTGCTCTTCGTAGGCATCGGTGACTCCGAAACCGAGTGGTACCATGCGCAAATGGGCTGGGCCGATTGCGGATTCGTTCAAGCCTAGCTCTTCATTTAGGCGGGGGTTTTTCAATAGATCGCCGGCAATGTGCTCGCGTAGCAATTGGTCATACGGGACGTCGTCGTTGAGCGCTCGGATGATGTAGTCGCGGTAGGCATTTGCGTAAGGAAGCGCGGGGTCGCCTTCGCTTCCGTGGGATTCCGCGAAACGATACCAATCCATCCAATGGCGTCCCCATCGTTCGCCAAACGCTTCGGAAGCGAGAAGGGAGTCAATCAGTGAGCGGTAAGCTTGCTCGGATGGGTCGCTAACGAATTCGTTCACCACTTCGGCCTTGGGAGGCAGTCCTGTAAGAATGAGATGCGCTCGACGGACAAGCACTTGAGGCGGAGCTTTGTCTTGAGGTTCTAGTCCCTGATCGTCGAAGCCATCGAAAATGTATCGATCGATGGGGTTCTGATTCCATTCGCTATTCGATACTTTTGGCAGCTTGGATTTTTGGAGTGGTTGAAATGACCACCACTGACGTCGTTTTTCCAAAAGCGTTTCCCAGGAAACCGCGTTGTCTAAGTCGAGCTGAGTGGGTTTCTTCGTGCGCGGATCTGGGGCGCCCATGGAGACCCATTCTTCGAAATCTCGTATTACGGAATCCGCAAGCTTGGGGGCCTTCGAGGGCATTTCCAAATCTTCCTCGTGACGAATCGCCCAGATGAGCGGGCTTTCACCGGGATCACCGACTTCAATGATACTTCCGTTTTCGCTGCCAGCGAGTAGGGCGTCCCGGTAATCGAGAGCAAGCCCGGCCTTGGTTTTGTTGACGCTATTGTGGCAATCGTAGCAATTTTCCGCCAATACCGGACGAATTTTCGATTCGAAAAACTCGATTTGGTCAGGAGGGATGTCCGAAGACGCTCCGGTAGCCAATAAGGGTAATATAAAATAGATCCAGGATTTCATTCTCGTCTCTGAGCGGCCAAATAACAATTCATAATTGGAAACTACGTGAACAAGGTTAATTGTCCGCATGAATTTGTCGGCCCACCCTTATTTCTAGACTTTTCATTGCGGGCTGGGGTGCCGTTTTGAATTCTGCTCAATCTGGTATCAATGCAAACGAGGGGCAATTTCTTTTTCCATCAATTTTGAAGAATCGTATCCTCATGCCTGGTGGGGAAGGTTCCATTTGGAAATGGGTAGGCGGGACCTGGAGACGCGTAATTCGTAAAAGTAGATATGTTTTAAACTTTTGGGATATCTCTTAGAGGCTGTTTAATAAGTCGAATGTTTCTCCGCTGCCTAATTGTAGGAGCGGGTTTACCCCGCGATAATCCGCGTCTATGCAATAAAAATGAAAAATCGCGGTCCACGCTTAGCGGGACCGCTCCTACACTGACTTATTAAACAGGCTCTTAGAGCTTTATTGATGAGTCCTGGCGCTTCGTGATCGATGTGGATGTTTCCCATTTCGATTGCGTGCGGGAATAGTTTTATTTTGAAATCTTCGGAGCAAACTCCTTTGGCGGCACTTTGGCTAGCGGAGTATTTTAGCGATGCATTCCTAGAGCTGGAGGATGACCTCGGATATTGTTTTTACGCGAAGGAGATCGCGTAATAAGTCATGCAGCGGCTTCTCATGCCGAATCGGTTTTTGCTGCGGCCTCGGTGATGCCGCCCTACCTATTCTATACGTACAGTTCGGAGAGGTCGCCTGTGCTGTCGGAGAATCCTGTATCCGAAACTCCCATTCGGTTTAGCATAGTGAATAGGAGATTGGACATTGGGGCGTCTTCGCCGTTGTCGTTGTATGTTAGATACTGGCCATGCTTGAGTCCCATGTTGCCGCCACCTGCTAATACGAGCGGGTAGTTGTGGTTGTTGTGGGTGCGACTATTGGAGGTGCCGCAAAGGACCATTGTGTTGTCTAGCATATTGCCTTCGCCTTCGGGCGTGTCGGCAAGACGTTGGAGAAAGCGAGCTAGGTTTTCGGCTAGGCATTGATTCCATTGGCCTTGCCGTGGAAAACCTCCCGGTTTGCCGGCGGCGTGAGCGAGTTCGTGCTGGGATCCGAGACCGAGAGCTTTTGAGAATTGATTGGAAGTATTGCCGTTCATGGCGCTGAGCATGTAGGTCGCCAATCGGGTGGAATCGGATTGGAAAGCGAGATACATGAGATCGTACATGGTGCGCATGTAGTCTAGCGGGGCGTCTGTGGAGACGGATAGGTTCACTTCCGACGCGTCTACTTTGGCTTTGGGGATATCCAGCCAATGTTGGCTTCTGACGACGCGTTTCTCGATGTCGCGAACGGAGGTGAGGTATTCGTCGTACTTGTCTTGGTCTTGCTTGCCGAGTTTGTTTCTAAGCGTTTTGGATTGATCCAATACGCGATCGAGCATACTGGTTTCAGTACTTAGGCGACGGCGCGTTTCTTCGATGGTTCCGCCTCCGTCGCCGAAAAGGCGATCGAAAATCTGCTGCGGTTTGTCGAGTGCGGGGATCGGTTGTCCGGATTGGGTAAACGACAATGTTTTAGACCGTGTTGGCATTCCGATGCCACCATCGCTAGAAAGAACCAGTGAGGCGAAGCGGGTTTTGTCGCCATATTTTATGGCGGCTATTTGGTCGAAAGAAACGGTGTTCTTGAAATTGGCGCCGCCGAAGTTTGCGCCGGTTAGAAAGATGTCTCCTGTATCATGTCCGCCGATCCCGTGACCGGTTGGGTGGGAGAGGCCGCCAATAACGCTGACGCTTTTTCGGAGGGGCGTTAGGGATTCCAGTACTTTGGTGTAGCGAAAGCTATTGCCTTCTCGCACTGGGAACCATCCCCAATCGCGATCTTCGTGATCTTCGCTGGGTACGCTTGCTCCGTAAGGAAAATAGACTGTACAGAGGCGCTTGGGGAGCTCGGTGGGTCCAGAGGTCGCAGTCGCTTTACTTCCCATGCATTCGAAGAAGGGCAAAGCCAGGGCTACTCCGCTGCCGCGAAGGAAAGTCCGTCGATCCATGTGCCATGATTTTTTTGCCATGCTAGTTTGTTTTTGAAGTTAGCGGGATAGAAACAGATTTGAAGTTGCTATGGAGGTGATGAGGTGGTCGAGGCGATAATCGTGCTCCTCGAAGTCGGAGCTTAGGTCATCTATAGTCGCTTCGTCGGTAAACTCAAGCGATCGGCCCAATCCGTAGGCGAGCATCTTAACTACAAGAGCTCGGGTGAACTGGTCCTTTTTCTCAGTGAGGATGTAGGTTTTCAGCTGTTTGGCGCCGTCGATTGTGTGGCCGTCGGTCATCGTATCCGTGGCGTCCAAAGGCGCTTTTTCCACTTGGGTTCGGGTTTGGCCCTTTTCTTGAGCCGTTAGGCGCAGCGCTTCCGTTCGATAGAGCCCGATCGCGTCGTAGTGCTCCAGAGGAATGCCCCAGGGATCGATTTTGAGGTGACAACTCACGCAGGCTTTATCTTCGCGGTGAACGCTAAGTTGATCCTTTAGAGTGAGTTTCGCGAATCCGGGCGTTTCAGAATCAAGGGCAGGTACGTTGGCTGGTGGAGGTGAGGGCGGATCGTCTAGCAAACGCTCCAAAATCCAGACTGCACGTTTGATAGGATGGGAGTCTTCGCCGGTCGAATTGCCGACGAGCATGCTGCCTTGGGTAATTAATCCTCCGCGTCGGTATTCAGGTTTCAATGCCATGCGTGTCATCGAAGTGCCTTTGACGCCTTCGATGCCGTAGTGTTTGGCGAGGCGTTCGTTGAGCATCGTGAAATCGGAATCGATGAAGTTCATCGCCGATAAATCGTTGTGAAGGACTTCGGCGAAGAATTGCTGCGTTTCGAGTCGCATGGCCGTTTTCGTTCGATCTTTGAAGTTGGGATAGAATTGCGGGTTTACGGCCACGCGGTCCAGAGCGGGGAGGTCCAGCCATTGATCGGTGAATTGCTCGACGAATCGTTTCGCCTGCGGCGCTTCGAGCATGCGTTGTATCTGATTGTTCAGTACGTTTTTCCTCAATAGACGTTTGTTGGCTGCGAGTTCGAGGAGCTCGTCATCTGGCATTGTGCTCCAGAGGAAATAGGAGAGTCGTGAAGCGACTTCGTGGGGCGTCAAATCGCGAACGCCTCGGCCAGAGGGAGAGGGTTCGAGTAGGTACAGAAATTGCGGCGAAATTAGGACCATGGAAAGCGCTTGGCGCATGGTTTCGATGAAGGTCGTGTATTGCGGTCTGATTTCGCGGTAGAAGTTTAAAACCTCTTGGACTTCTTGGTTGGTTGCTGGCCTGCGGTAGGCGCGCTTCATGAATCGAGTCAGAACCTGCTTGGCGTATTTCGTTTCGTTCTTGGGGACCTCGGCTCCTTTAAAGAGAATTGCTTGGTGGTGTTTCGGCGGCCACATCTGGTAGTCGGGTGCGATGAATTCGACGGATTGGACGACGAGCCAAGGTTGATTGGGGTCGGGTTTGTTTAGCTTTTTCTCCTGTTGATTTAGTTTTAGATCCAGTAGTTCGATGGCGTCCGATCCGTCATCGTAGACGTTGTGAACATTTACGAGGAGTCCGGGGAAATTCGATAAGGTTTTGAGAACGGGAAATTGTTCGAGCTGACCGGTGAATTCGTAAACGCCAGGAGCGTCTTCGGTGGCGACTACGTCGATATCTTCGCCAACCTGCCCGCCAGGCATGTAGGTGTCGGCTCGAATGCCGAGTTTTACGCGCATGCGGGGAGGGCCTTTGCCTTCTGGAATCACGGCGTGGGCAGTAACGCGAATGGTCACTGGTCCCGATGTCGGGTACTCCATCAGACGTGTCATGAAGCAGTTTCCGGGTTGTATGTTGCTCGTGTGGACCTTTTCGGGTTGGCGGTCCGAGCGACGATCTACGTTGCAGGTTCCGAAGTGCGTGAATTGCTCTGGCTCGTCGTAGTCGACTAAGGCCAGGCTCAAGCCTCGCTGCGCGGCTTGCAGGTAGTATTCCATTTGCATGGCCGACATGCCCATGATGGATCCGTTGTTTTGAAATCCGTCGTGGCTGTTGGTTTCGGGGGGCAGATCGGAAGCGTAGTCTAGTTCGATGCCGAGGAGTTCGGTCATCGTGTTGCTGTATTCATAGCGCGTTAGGCGGCGTAGAACGCCCAGGCCGCCAGTAGCGCGTTTTTCGTCAATAGCATGGATCATTTTTGTGGTGATCCAGTCGACTATCGCTTGACGTTCTTCTTCGGTGGGCTGCGGCTCGTCCTCTGGGGGCATATCTCCGAGGTTGAGAACGTCTAGCATGTCGTGCCAGGTTTCGGTGTCGCGACCATTGATAAAATCGCGGTTCAGAGTATCGATTCGTAAATCGTTTTTCTGCTTATCAGGGCCGTGGCAGCCGATGCAGTATTCCTCCATGATTGGAGCTACCTGTTTGTCAAAAGTAGCCAAGTCGTCGCTAGCGTTTAGAATTGGCGATTCGATGGCTGAAAGTAGGCTGACTGTAGAGATAAGAAATTGAAAATAGGGAGGGCGCATGGCTGGTTTGCTCAAATAGGTAAGCAATATGATGTATTTCTCATTAGAGAGATCTTTGGACACTCGATCTGCATCGTTGCTGATTTTGGTAGCGGCCGATCTCCGAGCGGCCATTATTGGTAAAGTAGCCACCGACGAGGCGGGGACACTGCCTGAACGATTTTATCGTTCAGTGGG
>JAPKDW010000405.1 GCA_028822375.1 Opitutaceae bacterium
ACTGATTTCTTTCCCGAAAGCGACAACCTCCTAGGCGGGCCGATCAGAAAAGCGGACTTCCTCTATAGAGAGCCTAAACTAAAGCCGCATTGCGCCGTTCTCCAATAAACACCTCTCTACACGTGGAAAAATCAGTCACACAGCAGAAAACGCCCCCACTCGTCGGCTTCCATAATCTTTTTTCTTTGGGAGCCTTCCGCTCGTCTTCGCACAAAGCCCAAATTTTGCCGTTCTTCAACCACTTCGGCGGCAAATTCGTCGAGATCGGAGCCCAAGACGGCGTCAAAGACAGTTTCACCCTTTATCTCGAAAAAGCTCTTGGCTGGAAAGGCGTTCTCATCGAGCCGTGGCCTCACCTTTTCCACAAGTGCCGAAAAGCACGGAAACAAAGCCTCGTTCTTAATGTTGCAGTCGTCGATCATTGGCTCGAAGACTCGTTCATCGAAGTTCGAGGAACTCCACCCAAAGCCTCCATACAAAAGGCTCTCCGAAAAGAAGCCTCGGAGCGACTCGTCGGAAAAACCGTCGAAGCCCCCTTCAAGCGACCGAAACAGGAAAGCGTTTCCTACGTTACGACTGACCTTGCTCGGAATATCCTCAATCGTGCAGAGTTCGACCATGAATTCGAATTGCTGGTACTCAATCTGCAAGGTTATGAAAACCACGCCCTGGAAGGACTGGACTTCGATCGCTACCGTCCAAATTTTATTCTGGCGAAAGTAGGTAATCGCTTGCCAACCCTATCGAATTTGCCGGCGTCCTACGAACTGGTCTCATCTTCAAGACACGACGAGAGGACTATGCTCCGCCTATACCGGAATTCGGAATTCGGAGATAGCTAGATCTCCAAGCGATCCAGAGCAATTTTCACCACGACCTTTTTCACCTCTACCCCTGCATCGCCCGTTGTAAGCTGAGGCATATGGGCATCCTGCGGAAGCAGACATGCAAAGGTCCCAGGAAACATTCCAAGCTGAATCTTGGCCGGTTTTTCATACATGAAAAACTCCACATCGCGTTCGGCATTGTAAGGCGTCTTCACATTTAGCGAATGCGTCGGATACATTGCGAGCCGCTCGCTACCAACGAGGGCCATCTGAATATCCACGTATTTTCGATGAGCCTCGAGAACTGCATTCGCATCGGTTTCCCGCTTCGTCGGATAACTCATCACTATCGCGAAAACGTCATCGCCGTCCAAATCATATCGGCGTTCTTCCGACTCCGGAGTCAATCCCTCCAAAAACGAAAATGCCAATTCCCAAGTTGATCCAAACGAGTACCGTTTCCAATTATCAATATGATCTACTATCATTGCTCCTCATTCTCCGAGCTTGACGTCTTCCTGGCAATCTTCAAACGCTGCCAACGTTCCAAACGCTGAGCGATATCCGTCTCCGCCCCTACTTTCTTCGCTTCGTAAAACGACTGCGGCTCCAACATGAATTCCTGCCCCGAGACATTCTCCTCGCTAAGGTGGCTGTATTGATAATCCACGGAATTGCCCAAGCGCTTCGACGCTTTGCCTCCTTTATCTCTCAGCCAAAGCGGCACATCTTGCACCGGCCCTTCTGCGATCGATTGCTTCGCCTTGCCCAAAGCCGCATAGGAGGAATTGCTCTTTGCCGCCGTCGCCATATACGTCACGCAGTGAGCGAGATTGATTTGGCACTCAGGCAAGCCCACGAATTCGCACGCCTGTTGCGTCGCGGTCGCCAAAGGCAATGCGTGCAAATCCGCCAGACCCACATCTTCCGAAGCGAATATAATCAATCGTCGCCCGATGAATCGCGGATCCTCTCCGCCAGCCAACATCTTCGCCAACCAATACAAAGCCGCATTGGGATCCCCTCCGCGCATGCTCTTTATAAAAGCCGATATCGTATCGTAGTGCTCATCTTCATTCGCATCATAGCGAATCTGTCGTTCACTCGCGAATACAGCGATCGATTCAGTAGTGATTTTCGCTCCCTTTTCCAAGCCAAGCGCCACTACTTCTAGAGCATTCAAACCACGCCGTAGATCACCATCGCACAACTTCGCCAATCCCATTAAAGCTTCTGGCTCGGCCGTTTGCGAACGACTCCCCAATCCACGCTCATCATCCTCAAGCGCCAACACCAATAAATCGGCAATCGTATCCACCGTATGCGACTCCAATCGAAAAAGGTGACTCCGGCTCAACAAAGGCGCGTTCACGTAAAATCCTGGATTATGCGTCGTCGCTCCGATCAATCGGATATTCCCCGCCTCAACATCCGGCAACAGCAAGTCTTGCTGCGATTTATTGAACCGGTGAATCTCATCGATAAACAAAATCGTATCCTTTTTCTCGACACGTCTCGCCGCAGCGAGGATCTGCCTTAGCTCCGCCACATTCGACATAACCGCATTCACTCGAACGTAACGGCTCTCCGTCTCGTTCGCGATAGCCTCCGCTATGCTCGTCTTCCCACACCCCGGAGGACCATAGAAAAGCAGACTCCCAAACGT
>JAPKDW010000406.1 GCA_028822375.1 Opitutaceae bacterium
GAACAGAGGGATACACGCCCGTCTAGCGGTCGGTGCCCCTAGCTTGCCCTTGGGTGCTGCTGTTGAATTGGAGGTTATCGCCGCTATAAGCTAGGACGCGTCACGGTCCTCTGGGCGAGGTGATTCGCCGAGACTCGGCCCCTCGGGTTCGGAAGGAGGGGGAGTAGTATTGCCATTTGTGCTAGAGCCCAACTCACCGTGAGCCTCTGCTGGAGCAGAGGCTGTACTCTTTAGGTTCGTCGTATCCACCGCCTTCTCCACACTATCTTCAGACTCACCCTTCAGCCTCGGAGGCAGTTCCACTCCATGGTCAGTGAGAATTTTTCGCAACTCGTCACCATCCATAACTTCCTTTTCAAAAAGGATCTCGACGATGCTCTCAAGGGCTTCGCGGTGTTCTGCCAACAATTCCTTAGCCCGTTCGTATCCAGTACCGATGATCCCCTTCACTTCTTCGTCAATTAATCGCGCGGTATCATCGCTATACGGCCGATCCCCTCCCCCCATGCCCAAGAATTGTTGTGAGCGTTCCTCCCGATGAGCAACCATGCCCACTTTTTTGCTCATGCCGAATTCCTTGACCATGCGCCCTGCCATTTCCGTCGCCTGCTGCAAATCGTTGGCCGCTCCAGTCGAAATCTCGTTAAAAACGACTTCTTCCGCCGCCCTTCCTCCCAGAATTGCCGCCATCGTATCCTGCAATTCGTCCTTAGTCATTAGATAACGATCTTCCAAAGGCATATTCAACGTATACCCCAATGCAGCAATGCCCCTTGATACGATGGAGATTTTCTGCACCGGGTTGGCTTCGGGCAAGATTTCCCCGACCATCGCATGACCAGCCTCATGATAGGCAACGATGCGACGCTCTTTCTTATTGAGCACCCGACTCTTGCGCTCCAATCCTGCGACAGAACGCTCTATCGCCTCTTCGAGCTCCGCCATCGAGATCGAGGTCCGGTCTCGCCGAGCGGCCAATAATGCCGCTTCATTGACGATATTTGCTAAATCTGCACCGGCAAAACCCGGTGTGCGAACCGCCAATTTGTGCAGATCGACTTCCGGGGCCAATTTGACCTGCTTGGCATGGATATGGAGAATGGCATCTCGTCCCTTTACGTCGGGCCGATCAACGGCCACAGTGCGATCGAAACGGCCTGGACGCAATAATGCCGGATCCAGAATCTCGGGCCTGTTGGTCGCTCCCATAAGAATCACACCGGCATTCGTTTCAAATCCGTCCAGCTCCGTCAGAAGCTGATTGAGGGTTTGCTCACGTTCATCATGCCCCCCAAAAGAGCCTGCGCCACGCGCCTTTCCCAAGGCATCAAGTTCATCGATAAAGATAATAGCAGGAGCATGTTTCTTTGCTTGTTCAAAAAGATCACGCACCCTCGCAGCCCCAACACCGACGAACATTTCGACAAAGTCCGAACCGCTGATAAAGAAAAATGGGACACTCGCTTCACCTGCAACGGCTTTTGCCAATAGGGTTTTACCCGTCCCAGGCGAACCAACCAACAACACTCCCCTTGGTATTCTGCCCCCTAGAGCTTGAAAGCGCTCCGGCGTGCGTAAAAATTCTACGATTTCCAATAATTCTTCTTTAGCCTCGTCGATACCCGCTACATCGTCGAAAGTTATCCCCGTCCCCTTCTCCATATAGACTTTGGCTTTACTCTTGCCAATCGACATCAAACCGCCGGACCCACCTCCCATACGACGAGCCATAAACATCCAAATACCGACAAAGAACACCGCGGGTAATATCCAAGAAAGTAGTTGTGTAAACCAGTTGTTGTCAGACTCTCGGGTATACTCAACTTGGTTCTCTTCAAGCAAACTCAGCAGTTCGGGATCGTTGATCGCTACCGTACGGAAACTCCCCTCGACACCACCGATAAGCACTCGGCCTTGAATGAACTCGCCAATAAAAGTGCATCTTGGCACCTGACCATCTTGCACCCAGTGGCGAAATTGGCTGTAGGGGACATTCTCGACCTGGGTCGAAAAATAATTTTGCAAACTGAGCAGCAAAAGCAAGGTAAGGATTGCGTAAGCTATCGAAAGTTGGGTCTTCTTATCAAATTTCATGCATTATTTCCGGAAAACAGAACGCGCTCTTCAGTCTTCCTGGAGGACGAATAAACTTCCATTAGGAAAGATGCAGAAGAGCTTGTAAAAAATTGTATTAAAACCAGTTGCGGGATCTAGGCCCAACCGAAAATGAAGATAATCGGTCGCACTGACCCTTGTCAAGGAAAGCCGTTCGGAAGAGCGAGCTTACTTAGGGTTGGGGGCTTGTCAAAAGTCCTTTTTGCTCTTCTAATACATCCAATAGTTCGACAATCTGTTGTGGGCTAAATGGCTCACGACTCAATAGAATGCCATCTTGAGCAAACCCGGCCTTTTCGCTTTGGTCAAATTCTCTATCGAAGCGCATAGCTCCCTTCCTATATCAATTTATATCGGCATATTCCCAA
>JAPKDW010000115.1 GCA_028822375.1 Opitutaceae bacterium
TGTTTGGATCGGGTAAACACTTTGGAGTATTTACCTTTGTTGATTTTGGTAGCGGGACCATGGTTTGGAAG
Source organism: Opitutaceae bacterium (assembly GCA_028822375.1). Classification (GTDB taxonomy): domain Bacteria; phylum Verrucomicrobiota; class Verrucomicrobiia; order Opitutales; family Opitutaceae; genus Pelagisphaera. Next base: position 72 of record JAPKDW010000115.1, read on the forward strand.
CGAGTATCGCCGCTCGGAGATCGGCCGCTACCTTTGAATCCTTTTTGCGTGTCCCGAGGGTCCTACCGACTGTTCTTCCTCCATTGTGATGGAGGAGCTCCGGACAGTTTCTTAAACCATTGCGAGAGGTGGAATGTAGAGTCGAAGTTGAGCAGATTGGCGACTTCGCCGATTGAAAGGTCGGTTTCGCTGAGCAAACGTTTGACGCGTTCGAACCGTAACTGCGTGTGGTACTGTTTGGGACTGAAGCCCGTGTATTTTTTGAAGAGTCGCCGAAAGTAGGTGTAGCCTACATTGAGTTCATCCGCGAGAGCCTCGACAGATAGGTTGGTATCCGTCCGTTCGCGCAGTAGAAACGATGCTTGGCGAACGACTGCACGCATCGGTTGATTTTCCTCTTCCTGGCGTAATGGAAGGCTTGTTGCGAGCGCCAGAATTTGTAAAACCGAAGCAGCCGCGATGCGTCGAAATCCAAGGGCTTCATTTTTGACTTCGTCGAGAACTAATTGAAATAGAGCTAGGATGGAGTCGTGGTGACCCACTTCGAAAAAGGGTTGTTGGCGATTGATGACTCCCGTTTCGAGTAGGCTCTGCGGGATCGGGCCGTCGAAACCGATCCAATGTTCCTGCCAGCCGGTTTCGGGAGAGGGACGGTAGCGATGCCAAACTTCGGGAAATAGGAGGAATATGAAGGGAGCTTTGAGCTCTTGAGCTGATGTCTCGGCCGTCTCGATCAGCCCGGATCCGTGGGTGATGTAGAGGACTTGGAATGCGGGCAACGAGCGTCCTTTCTCCCAATCGAGGGCATAGTCGCTGGGATGTTCGCTAGATGGATAGGATTGGTTCGGCTCAATGTTCGCCTGACCGGCGCCCAACACCCGGACGCTCCAGGCGGATGGCTCCTCGGATTGAGGGAGGTAGGAAAATGAGTCGGAGATCATTGTGTCAGAATATGTATATAAAGAGTCAGTTTGTCGATGGATTTTTAGTGGGAGAATCACTAGAGTACTGTTCATGAAAGAACAGGCTATCGCATCGTTGGACGCTTTGAGAATCGAACTGCCCTCTTGGGGCTTTGCGGATACGGGAACGCGGTTCGGCAAATTCCTGCAGGACGGTTCGGCAATCGATACGGCTGACAAGTTTGCTGACGCGGGAATGGTGAATCGATTAACGGCTTGTTGCCCAGCAGTGGCGGTGCATGTACTGTGGGATTTCAACGAAAACCAAGATGGAGCCAGCGTCGCGGCGATCGCTGCTAAGAACGGGGTGGAGATCGGTTCGATCAACGCGAATCTGTTTCAGGATCAGGAATACAAGCTCGGTTCATTTGGAAACCCGGAAGCAGTTATTCGCCAGCGGGCGTTGCAGCACAGTCTCGATTGCATCCAATTGGGCAAGGATGTGGGAAGCGACCTTTTCACGCTTTGGTTTGCGGATGGAACGAATTATCCGGGACAGGATAGCATTCGAGATCGAAAGCGTCGTTTTCAGGAAGGTTTGCGGGCTTGTCATGAACGTTTGTCTGAATCGCAAGTTATGCTGGTCGAATACAAACCTTTCGAACCGGCGTTTTATCACACCGATATAGCGGATTGGGGCATGTCGTATTTGCTGTGCAAGGACGCTGGACCGCAGGCCAAAGTGCTTGTCGATACGGGACATCATTATACGTCGCAGAATATCGAGCAGATCGTGGTCTGGCTTTTGGATGAAAACATGCTCGGCGGCTTTCATTTTAATGATCGCCGGTATGCGGATGACGATCTGACTCTGGGGTCAATCGATCCGTATCAGGTTTTTCGAATCTTTAATGAGATCCATGGCTTTGCGGAAGACGAAGGTGGTTATCCGGACATCGCTTATATGGTGGATCAATCCCACAATTTGAAACCGAAGATCGAAGCTATGATTCAGACTGTCATGACGGCGCAAGATCTGTGGTTGAAGGCGGCTTTGGTTGATCGCGACGCTCTTAAGAAGCATCAGCGTGCAGGAGCCATCGTCGACGCGGAGAACGTGCTGAAGACAGCCTTTAATACGAATGTAGACGGGCTTCTCGCCGATTGGCGGGCAGAACGGGGCGTCGAAGCGAATCCACTAGAAGCGTACCGAGCATCAGGATACGGGGAATCAATCGCCAAGGAACGCTCTCAACGACGCAAGGATTTGGGGATTCAATCCGGAGCGGCGTATGCGTAAAGGTAGCGGCCGATCTCCGAGCGGCCATAGTTTGGAAATGAATATGGCCGCTCGGAGATCGGCCGCTACCTGATGTGAGAATTGGAGATTAAAGAAAATTTTAATTTTAATAAATTAATATAATGAATACAGAAAATACGAAATTCGCTCCAAGCGACTACCGGCATGTGAATTACCTTTGGGATGAGGAAAAGGTGAAGGGCATGTCTCCTTTGGAGCGGCTTGTATACCGTTCGAACATCCTTGGATCTGATTTGCGGATAACGAATACAGGAGGAGGCAATACGTCTTCGAAGTGTTTCGAGGTTGATCCTATGACTGGCGAATCGGTTGAAGTGATGTGGGTGAAGGGGTCTGGCGGAGACTTGCGTACTGCAAAGAACGAGAATTTCTCCTCGCTTTATCAAAGCCAAGTCCTGGCTCTGGAGAAGCTTTACCGAGACGCCCCCGACAGCGGAGTAAAGACTGAGGTCGAAGACTCGATGGTGCAGATGTATAAGCACTGTACCTTTAACTTAAACCCGCGTCCTTCGTCTATCGATACGCCTCTGCACGCTTACGTACCGTTCAATCATGTCGACCATATGCACCCGAACGCTGTCATCGCGATTGCCGCTGCGGAAAATGGCGAAGCGCTGACGAAGGAGATTTACGGCGATGAAGTTATTTGGACCGAATGGCAACGTCCCGGCTTCGATCTGGGATTGATAATGCGCGACGTCATCGCGGCGAACCCGCAGGCGAAGGGAATCATGATGGGCCAACATGGAATCATCAATTGGGCGGATGATGACAAGGAGTGTTACGATTTGACCTTGGACTTGATTGAGATGGCGGCCCGATTCATTGAGGAACGTGAAGCAAATAAGACTGTTTTTGGCGGGGCAAAAGTGAAAGCGCTTTCAGAGGATCAAAAGCGTGAAGTATTGGTTGAGATATTGCCATGGCTTCGTGGGAAAGTGTCCCAGGAAAAGCGTTTGATTGGGACCGTTCAGTCAGGCGAGCGTATTTTGGATTTCGTTAACAGTGTCGATGCGAAGCGTCTTTCGGAATTGGGCACAAGCTGTCCGGATCACTTTTTGCGGACGAAGATTAAGCCGCTTTTCGTAGAATGGAATCCGCAGGCCAAAGTCGATTCATTCGCGGATGCGATTGAGGACTTGAAGGCATTGTTGGCAGATGGCTTGGAACAGTACGTTGCCGACTACGGAGAATATTACGAGCGCTGCAAGCGTCCCACTTCACCTGCGTTGCGGCAATCAGTGCCGACGGTAGTGTTGATTCCGGGAATCGGTATGATTGCCTGGGGTAAAAGCAAGAGCGAGTCGCGCGTTACGGCGGAATTCTACAACTGCGCGATTGAAGTGATGCGCGGCGCGGAGACAGTCGATCGTTACCGAGCGCTTCCTGAGCAGGAGGCTTTTGATATTGAGTACTGGCTCATGGAAGAAGCGAAGCTGAAGCGCATGCCTCCCGAGCAGGCATTGGCTCGCCAGGTAGTTGTTGTCATCGGAGCGGGCAATGGAATTGGCAAGGAATTGTGCCACCGAATTTGCGGTGAAGGCGCTCACATTGTGAGTGTTGACCTTAAGGAAGATGCGGCTTTGGCAACGGCTAAGGAAATTACGGGAATCGTAGGCGAAGGTATTGGGATTTCCGGTACAGGAATTTCGGCTTGTGGGCCAGCGATTGGGCTGAGCGCGAATATTACGGATCGCTCGTCGATTTCCGCGATGTTGGAAGAAGCTATTCTCGCTTATGGCGGGGTGGATTCCGTGGTCGTGACCGCTGGCATATTCGTGCCGCCGAGCGTGACGGGCGATATCTCGGACGACGCTTTCTCATTGACATTCGATATCAATGTCAAAGGTGGATACTTGTCGGCCAAATCCGTGTACGAGAAAATTTTCGCAAAGCAAGGGTTGCGGAGCAATATTGTGTTAACGACCAGCGCGAACGCAGTTGTATCTAAAAAAGGCAGCATTGCTTACGATACGAGTAAAGCGGCTGCGAATCATCTCGTTCGCGAACTAGCGGTCGAGTTGTCGCCATTGACGCGTGTTAATGCGGTGGCTCCGGCTACCGTGGTAAAAGGGAGTACGATGTTTCCTCGAGATCGCGTAATCGCTTCGCTAGCGAAATATGAAATCGAATACAGCGAATCGGAGAACGACGATTCATTGCGGGATAAGCTGGCGAATTTCTATGCTCAACGGACGTTGACGAAATCGGCGATCACTCCGTCAGACCAAGCGGAAGCGATCTTCTTGCTTTTGACGAATTCTCTAAGCAAGACAACCGGCCATGTGATACCAGTCGATGGTGGATTGCACGAAGGGTTTTTAAGGTAATGCTGTAGCGAATGTAGGGCCGGTTTTTGCGCCGCGCCGCGTATGAATATTATTATAAGGGACTTATTGCATACTCCACACCGAATTCTCGGTGTAGCTACGTCGCAAGGCGGCGTGGAGTTCGGTTCGGTTAATATCTCCGTGTTAAAAAAGGACCCCCTTGCGATTGAGGTTCCAAAATAAAAAAGGAATTTATTTAGACGAATGAAACAAAGCAGCGTTTATTTGGCTGTCGACTTGGGCGCGACAAGCGGGCGAGTGATGGCAGGGGTTTGGTTGGCGGATTCCCAAACTTTAGATTTGGAGGTTGTTAATCGATTCCCGACTTCGACCACGAAGATCAACGGTAGCCTGCACTGGGACATCCTGGATATTTTCAATTCGATTAAGAAAGGCCTAGGAGAGGCCGCTCGTTTATATGGCGATCGAATAGAGAGTATCGGGGTTGATTCCTGGGGGGTTGATTACGCTTTGATTGATTCGAGCGGCGCGATATTGGGGAATCCGTATCACTATCGCGATTCGAGGACGGATGGGATGCAGTCGGAAGTCCAGAAACATGTTTCCAAAGAAGAGATATATTCGGAGACTGGAATTCAGTTCCTTTTCTTCAATACGATCTACCAACTGTATTCGGAAGTGATTGGCGATGTGGGGGCGATTCGTTCGGCTCACCGGATTCTTTTTATTCCAGACCTGATCAGCTACTGGCTTTCAGGAAGTATGCATCAGGAGCGGACGATCGCTAGTACGAGCCAGTTGCTGAACCCGAAGACGGGCGTGTGGTCTCAGGTCCTGCTCGAGTCTCTCGATTTAATGCCAGGACTTTTTATGCCGGTAGTCGAACCGGGAACGATTGTGGGCGTTGCCAAGCCAGAAATCAGGAAGGAAACGAAGCTGGGCGAGGTCCCGATTGTGGCAGTTCCGGGGCACGATACGGCGAGTGCATTTGTTGCTTTACCGGGCAATCGATCGGGCTACGCGATCATGAGTTCGGGAACGTGGTCGTTGATCGGGCTTGAACTGAAGCAGCCGCAACTTGGCAGGGAGACGTTGGAAGATGGATTTTCAAACGAGATAGGCTATGATGGGACTGTTCGATTTCTGAAGAACATTTGCGGGATGTGGCTGATCGAGGAATGCCGTCGTAGCTGGGCCGAGCTTGGGCGCGAGTACGAGTACGATGAGATAGTCGCCATGGCGGAGGCGTCTCCGAGGATGCAATCGTTGATAGATCCGGTCGCGCCCGAATTCGCAGCTCCCGAGGATATGCTGGTAAGTATCGCAGCGTTTTGTCGGCGAACAGGGCAGGCAGCCCCGGAAAGCGATGCTGCTATGGTTCGTTGTATATTCGATAGTTTGGCTCTAAAATATCGCTATGTATTTAGAAAACTTCAGGCGTACTCACCGGAGCCTTTGCAGGGCTTGTACATGCTGGGTGGCGGAGCTCGGAACCGTTTGCTAAACCAGTTGACCGCGGATGTCCTAGGAGTCTCAGTCGTGACGGGGCCTGCAGAAGCTACGGCGATCGGCAGTATCGCGGTGCAAATGATCTCGACGGGTGCTTTGGAGAACCTGAATTCGGCGCGGGATGTCATTGGGAATTCATTCGCTTCCGAAGTTTTCGAACCCTCTGTTAACGATCAATTCGATGATGCGGTGATTCTATTTGAGAAACTGCTCGTTTCTTAGGAAATACTAGAGAAATACAAAATTGATCTATCTCTAACCTGTAGGAGCGGGTTTACCCCGCGATTCGTATTGCCTAAACCGATTCTATCGCGGGATAAACCCGCTCCTACATTAAATTGCCGAACAGCCTCTTAGACCTCTTTGCCCTTGACGAAGTGAAACGGAGATGGAGATATCTATGCAGAGAAAATTTAGTAAATGGTTAATACGATTTCCAAAACCGCCTGTATCAATTTTTTGATGACTAACTGCTCTTTAATCTAGTAACTGCCGATGAACGACACATTCGATTCCAATCTTCCGTCTATGGATTTCCTCCGGGAACGAGCGCGGCGCCGCATGCCGGGTTTCGCTTTTGACTATTTGGAGGGAGGGTGCAATTCGAACGTAAATAAGCAGCGGAACACCGACGATATTCGCGAGATAAAACTAGAGCCGTATTACATTCGTGATTATCCAGGTTCATGTCTCAAAACGGAGCTTTTCGGACATACGTACGATGCTCCCTTTGGGATCGCTCCTGTAGGGCTTCAAGGATTGATGTGGCCGAAGTCGTGCGAGATTTTGGCAGCTGCTGCGAACGAGCATAATATTCCTTTCGTTTTGAGTACAGTCGGTACTGCGAGTATTGAAAAAGTGGCTGAATTAACCGAAGGAAAAGCGTGGTTCCAGCTATACCATCCGGCAGAAGAGGAATTGCGCGATAAGCTACTAAAGCGGGCCGAAGAAGCGGGTATGCCTGTTCTGGTGATCTTGGCGGATACGCCAACCTTCGCGTATCGACCGCTGGAGATTCGCAATGGACTTTCCATCCCTCCCCGGATGACGCTTCGCAATATTAGGCAAATGATGACGCATCCCACCTGGTCGTTTTCACAGCTCGCTGCGGGCGCTCCGGAGTTTAAAACCATGAAACCTTATATTCCAAAAGGCCTCGATATGAAGCACCTGGGGCTTTTCATGAATAAGACGTTTTCAGGCCGACTTACCGAAGACCGTATCAAAGCGATTCGTGATAAATGGAAAGGGAAGCTCGTAGTGAAAGGAATCGTGAATGAGGAAGATTGCCAAAAGGTAGTGAACCTCGGAGTGGACGGAATCATCTCGTCCAATCACGGTGGCCGTTCGCTCGACTCAGGGCAATCGACGATCAAGGCGCTTCCTAACCTAGCGGAGAAATTCGGCGACAAAATTACGGTAATGATCGACAGCGGTCTTCGAGAAGGACCGGATGTCGCATGCGCATTGGCAAGCGGCGCGCGCTTCACATTCATGGGCCGCTCCTTCATGTATGGCGTCGGAGCTCTAGGCAAACGAGGGGGTCTGCACACGATCACAATGATTAAGAGGCAGCTCCAGCAGGTAATGGAGCAAGTGGCCTGCCCAAGGGTGGAAGATTTCCCAAATCATCTAATACGGTCGAAGTAGAGGTACGTTGACATCGTAGCTAGGCCGAGACCTCGGCGTGGATTCTCCAGAGCGATCAATATTCAGCGACGCGGAATAGAAATAAAGAAATAGGGACAGGCTAATTATATGAATTGCCTGGGGGCGGGGGATTGAACGTTATCGAGTAATCGTTTTTGGAAAGGGCTATGCTCGCGATGCCGTGAAGGGAAATCGAGAAGTTGATGTTGAGAAGACTCGAGAGATTTTAAATAAGGGCGGTAAAGTGTCGCAAAGCGAAGCTCTGCGTTGCCGGGTTCGCTACTTTTCGGATGGAGCCGTGCTCGGATCGAAAGAATTCGTGCAAGGATATTTCGAGAGGCATCGAGATCGTTTCGGGGCGAAGCGTCGTGACGGTCCTCGACAAATGAAAGGTTCTGATTGGGGCGATCTGACGTGTATTCGGGATTTGAGACGCGAGGTGTTTGGGTAGGTCGAGTGCGAAGTGTTTTTATTTCATGGAGAAAATGAGCCGATAGCGATGAATCGATCGCGGTTGCTGCAAACTCTTAGTTCGGAGCAATTGGAGGAGATCGCGAGGCGGTCGGCTGGTGGTCAGTAATTGTAGTTTTACATCCCTTTTTTAAGATCAGAACGATTGAAAGACGGATATGATTAAGAAGGATTGTTTCGCAAATCGTTAAAAATGGACTGTAGCTGAATTCACTTCGAGTAAATGCTTCGAAGCTTGCGTCGTGCTGATTTTGGTAGCTGCCGATCTCCGAACGGCCATCGAACGATGTTATTATTCAGCTATACCAAGAGCGGTCATAAACTAAACAAACGCGGCACTTCGCGAGCGAAGGCCCTGCATCGCAAGTTATTGTAGGGCCGGCGCTTGCGCCGTGCCACGTAGAAAGTCTCAAAATTTGGAATGTTTAATTTATGACCGAGCTTAGTATACTTCAACTATAATGGTCGCTCGGAAATCGGCCGGGACCATTTGAATACCTTGGGGTTGTGGAGAGCGCTCTTACTTGCCTTCGGTAGCCCATTTTTTCATGAGGGCGATGTTGCGCTCGAGGATTGCGCCTTGCACGGGGTCGACGTTTTTCGAATTTCGGTATTCGGCCATGTCGCTTTCGTACATTGCTTCGGATTCGTCGCCTTGGTCTTTGGTTCGTTTGATCCAGCTGTCTAGTCGCTTGGCCATGCGTTCCAGGCGTGTCTTGTATTTAGGGTTGCTGGCGAGATTGTTGATTTCGAAGGGGTCGTTCTTGAGGTCGTAGAGTTCTTCCTTCGCGCGGGTTGGGGCGAAGAGCAATTCTTGGGTGGCGTTGAGTTGCCCGGCTTCGTGAGCGGCTCGCAGGGTTTGCACAATTATTTTGGCGTCTTTGTAGCGGTTGGGCTGAAAATGAGGGCGTTCGGGATAATAATTGCGGATATATTTATAGCGATCTGTACGTAGGCCTCGGATACGTTCGACGGTCTCGTCGCAGCGATCGCGGGCGGCGAAAATTGCGGTGCGGGGTTTATAGTCTTCGGCGAGTATGTCGCGCGCTTGCATGCGTTTGGGGATTTCGATTCCGGCTAGGCCGAGTGAAAGGGCGGCGATGTCGATGTGTTCGACGAGATCGTCACGTTCTAAACCGGATTCAATACTGGGACCTGCGATGACCAAGGGGATGTGGAGACCTTCTTCGTAGAGGAATTGTTTGCCTCGAGCATGGCTGATCCCGTGGTCGGTCATGAAGAGGATGACGGTGTTCTCGTAATCGCCTTCCTCTTTGAGGCGGGCTACGATGTCGCCAACAAATTTATCGGTGAGGCGTACTGAATCAAGATAGGCTGCCCAGTCTTGGCGAAGGATACGGTCGTCGAGGTAGTAGGGTGGGAGGCTTACTTTGTTGGGGTCGACATTGTCGCCAAAAATCGAATGCGCTTTTTCCGAAACTTTGCGGAACCCTTCGATGTCTTTGCCTCGATGTTTGCCGCCGGGCAGTTGGACTTGGGCGAAAAACGGTTGGCCGGGTTGACGTTGGTTCCAATCAGGTCCGTCGTACATTGCTTGATCCCATTCGAAGTTGTAGTCGGTTTTGCCCTTGTTCGATCGTGGTTTGTTGGGCCAACCGGTAATTGCGGTGTAGTAGCCAGCTTCTTGAAAAAGCTCGGGGACGGGACGCACGCCTTTGGGTAAGTGAATCTTGAGTTCGCCGCGGCCGCTTCGGTGTTGATGGGCGCCGATTGATGTTTGATACATGCCGGTGATGAATGCCGAGCGGTTGGTCGAACAAACCGGGGCGGTGACGAATGCTTTGGAGAACATCGTTCCGGTCTCGGCGAGTTTATCGACGTGCGGCGTTTCGATGAGCGTCTCACCGTAGCAAGAGAAGTTGGCCGACATATCGTCGATAATGATCCAGAGAATGTTGGGTCGCGCGGCGCTTGCCGTGGCGGAGGCGAGCCCGGCGGCCAGCATCGCAATGAAGAGAGAGAGAGGGTGCTTGGGGGTGAACTTCGAGAGCATGACGATGTTTTGGAGAGAAATTGGACTTAGGGCAAAGGCCTTCTTCGCCTTTCGGTAGATTGGCTTCCAGGATAAAGAGAATGTAATCTCTTCGAGAGGAGATGAATGGATGGAATTGCACAGAATAATGCGATCGCTTCATTGGTAGGCTCGTTTGCCTTTAGGGCATAGAGGCGAGTCATCGCAGTGATATACAGGACGCCGTTGGCAGCGATTGGGCTTCCGTTTATATTATCGGGGAGTTGTGTTTCGCTTAGAAGGGATCTATTTCGGTCGGCTTTGAGAATGGCGATTTTTCCGCGATGACTGGCGATGTAGACCTTTCCATCGGCGACGAGTGGGGATGCTCAGACGACACCTGTGAGCTCGTGTATCCACTGACCTTGGCCTGTTTTCGAATCGATGCAGTGCAACTTCCCCGAGGTGTCGGTGATGTAGGCGAGTCCGTCGTGAACGGCGGGCGTACTCATGCAGTGCTTCTCGAGGGCGTAGGACCAATTTAATGCGCTGTCCGTGATGTCGCCACTACCGTCGGGATTGAAACTTTTGATCCACGATTGTCGTTTGCCGTGCCAGAAATCACCTCCGTAGGCTATGTCTATTTGGCCATCGCTGACATGTGATCCTCTTCGTCGAGGAAAGGGCCATCGATGCCGTTGCTTTGTCCGTCTATGTCCAAGCAAACTACTTGGTTCCGATTGTTCACAATGTAGACCTTTTTGCTTTCGACTACTGCTGGAGAAGCGATGCCTGTATTGGGCCAATCCTGATAGCTTCGATCGTCGGAAAGCTTTTCGTGCCCAATGGGACGGACCATCTAACAGAGTGTCCTGTGTCTGGGTCGAAAGAGTCCGGAAGTCCGATTTCTGACGAGATCACGTTGCGGGTGTATTTCTCGCCCCACTGAGGTTGCTCAGTGGTTGGGGAAAAACGCAGGATTCGGATGAGGGTTGAAGGTGGGTTCTCTTTTAGCGCTTGTTGGGGAAGGCGGTATAAGATGGAATGGGGAATGCGTGTATCTTGGTTGTTTATTACGGTTTTGAGTTTGTCGTTTCAGTCACTTTCGGGGCAGTCGGCTACCGAGGTGTTTTACCTTAGCGATGCGGATGATTCCGTGCAGCCAGCTCGGTTTTACGCTCCTGATAGCGATGAGGCGATTCCGATGGTTGTGGCGCTTCATAGTTGGTCGAATGACTACAAGCAGACGTTGCATGCGGATATCGAAGTTTGGTGTATCGAGCAAGGTTGGGCGTTTTTACACCCGAATTTTCGCGGTAGAAATAAGACTCCGGAGGCGACCGGGTCGGAGCTGGCCGTTCAGGATATCGTGAGCGCGGTAGATTACGCGAAACGTGTGGCGCGGATTGACGAGTCGGCGATTTATTTGGTGGGTACTTCGGGCGGGGGATACGCGTCATTGTTAATGGCAAGTCGACATCCGAAAGTTTGGGCAGGGGTATCGGCTTGGGTGCCGATTTTCGATCTGGAAGCTTGGTATAACGAAACGAAAAAAGCCGAGTTACGTTACGCTGGCGAGATCGAGGCTTCCTGCGGTGGTGTTCCTGGCGATAGCGCGCAAGTGGATGCTGAATACGAAAAACGTTCGCCGAAGGCTTACATGAAGGATGCCAAGGGCGTTAACTTGCATATCAATGCAGGCATTCGAGATGGTCACGATGGAAGCGTTCCCGTTAGTCATTCGCTTAATGCGTTTAACGCTGTAGCGTTGCGGAAAGATCGAATCAGTTCCGAAGAGATACGATTCTTCGTTGAAAAAGCAGAAGTGCCAGTGAATCTAAAAACGCTTTTATCAGATCCAAGTTATGGGGACAAACAGCCATTGTTTCGACAAAAATCAGGGAAAGCGACTGTTACGATTTTCGACGGAGATCACGAACTTGTATCAAGCGCTGCTATCGATTGGATACAGAAGCTGAACGCTCGCAAATAGTCTCTTATGTCATAAAAACGAAAAAAAACGGGGAGTAGAGTCCTGAGAATCATCTCGTTGGTCTGTGAAAGAACGATCGACGATCGAACCGAATGGAGAGGTTTACTCGTCAATCGATGAAAATCCCCGATTAAGAGCAGGAGGAAGTATGATAGCTGATTTTAATTGATCACCCCACGCGGGATGCTCAATCAATAATGATAAAATAACTTGTTCTACAGAAAAATATGAGTTTAGAAAAATTATTACAGGAAGATTATGGGACTACTCGAAGGGCGAATCGATTTTATAAAAATCAGATGCTTGATTACTTGAACGATATGATGATGGAGTTTATTCCTAGGCAAGAGATGATTTTCGTGTCAACGGCTGACATGAAAGGTAATTGTGATTGTTCGATTCGCGTGGGCAGGAAGGGATTTGTGCATGTTGTTGATCAGAAGACTATCGTGTATCCTGAATATCGTGGGAATGGTGTGTATGCTAGTCTTGGTAATATTTCGGAGAATCCCCATATTGGTATTCTGATGGTAGATTTTTATGGTTCAACAGTTGGACTTCATATCAATGGTATAGCTTCGATCGAGAATGAGTTTGATTGTGTGGATGATCCCTTAGCAGAAAGATGGGTCAAGGTTTGTGTTGAGGAAGCTTATATACAGTGTTCGAAGCATATACCGTTATTGGAGCCTAAGGATAAGAAGATCGTCTGGAATACTGATGACGAAAAGTTGAAGGGTGGTGACTATTTTAAGGTCCAATCGATGGTTGAACAATAAAGGGCGCTTCTCAGCTTGCTGAGCATGTTTGGTCCTTAGTCCTGTGTCGG
>JAPKDW010000407.1 GCA_028822375.1 Opitutaceae bacterium
GTCGCCAAATTCACAACATTGGCTATCCAACCAACTTTACCATTCTCGACGCGTCTGATCAAAATTCAATTTGCCGAAAAGTCTTGCGAGAAATACGGGTATCGGATGCAAGCCTAAAGCCAAGGGATCTAATGTACCAAATCGGGCATTGGAAAAATCGCGGTATCTCCCCAAAGGACGCGACGCGAGATGCCGTTACTGATAAAGAGCACCTTGCTGCTGTCGCTTTTCGGCGTTATCAGGATGAACTTATCCGTTGCGGTACAGTCGATTTCGATGATTTGTTACTGATCACGAACGATTTATTCCGCGATTTCCCCGAAGTGCGAGAAATCGAGGCCGCTCGATTCGACCATATTTTGGTGGACGAGTATCAAGATACCAACGACATTCAATACAGCATTGTAAAAGCGTTATCCGAAAAACATCGAAACCTTTGCGTTGTTGGAGACGACGATCAAAGCATTTATGGTTTTCGCGGTAGCGACGTACGGCATATCCTGAATTTTTCACAAGATTGGCATGGTGCTAAAACGATTCGCCTCGAATCGAATTATCGGTCGACGGAGGCAATTCTCGAAATATCGAATCGTCTTATAAAATTCAACGCAAAACGCTATGACAAAGTACTTAAAGCGGCGCGTCTAGGCGGTCAAAAACCACGGATAGAGCAATTTGCGGATGAAGAACATGAATCCAAACAGGTGATTACATTTATTCGTCGAGATCTTCAAACCAATGGGCGCCAACCACGCGACATAGCTATTCTCTTTCGAACCAATGAACAACCGAGATTGTTCGAAACAGAACTCCGAAAAAACAACATTCCTTATGTATTACTCGGTAGCCATTCATTTTATGATCGTAAAGAAGTCAAAGACATTGTTGCATATCTTCGAGTTATTCACCATGCTGATGATGAACCAAGTATGCGGCGCATTGTCAACAATCCCCCTCGTGGTATCAGCGCAAGTTCGGTGACTCGATTAGTCGAAATTGCAACGCAGCGAGGGGTTAGCCTTTGGAAGATAATGCTAGATAACGAAGCCTTACAGACTCTTAAAGTTCCGCCCCGTATGGCAATCAGAAAATTCATCGAGACAATTCAATCGCAGCAACGGGCTTTTTCCGAGAATTTGGACGTCGCCACGTTCCACGCGTTTCTCTCTGCCATCGATTATAAAAAAGAGGTCGTTCGTAGCAGTGATGATGATACTGAGACCGAGCAACGTTGGGCTAGCGTAGAGGAGATGGCAAACGTATTTGGCACGTATCTCAGCCGTAAGGGAAACGCAACGCTCGAGGGGTTCCTTGAAGAAATTGCGCTCGCGGAAAGCGATTTTGCTGACGACAAGGATGATCAACTAGATCGTAATGCCGTCGCGCTTTTAACTTTGCATGCATCCAAAGGGCTTGAATTTCCGGTTGTTTACATGGTGGGTCTCGAAGAAGGCTTACTGCCTCATCGGCGAGCGGTAGCCGCAGAGGGACCGGCCATCGATGAGGAACGCCGCCTCGCCTATGTTGGCGTCACTCGTGCACGGGACGAGTTAACGCTATCCTTAGCTTTAACTCGCCGAAAATGGGGGCGGATTCAGGAGCAAAACCCTAGCCGTTTTTTATTTGAAATGATTGGTCAAGCAGATAATCCGCACGAAGCCGCACTGAAGCGAGAAGCAGAGATAACCAACAGTTGAAAGCGACAAGATGAATGACATTCAAATTCAACGGGCACAAGCAAGCGACCTAGAAAAGGTCATTCAGTTGACTTTAGACGCGTTTGGAAAAGTATCATTTGAAAGTAACATCGAATCAGAATTTGGCCTAATTAACGGTAGGTCATGGAAAATTCGTAAAGCAGACCACATTCGCGAAGACTTTGGCGATCCCGACGGATTCGTATTGCTTGCAAAAATCGCAGAGCAAACCATTGGTTTTGTGTCTATTCGCCTGCAGCGAGAATCGAAGATTGGTGTAATCGCCAATTTAGCGGTCGCCGCGACGGTAAGAAATGATGGAGTTGGACGGACGCTAATTAAGGCTGCAATCGATTTGATGAAAAGCGAGTCCATGGAATTGGCCCGAATCGAGACACTCGAACAAAATAAAATTGGGCAATCGCTGTACCCTAAACTTGGGTTTCGTGAGATCGCTAAGCAAATATATTATTGCCAAGATCTGCGCGACGATAAGGTGACCTGAGCTCAACCCAACTAAAATGCGCGCCACTGAAATCAAGATCACGTGTCCGGCAAGGGAAATGAAAATGCTCACTGATCAGCGGATATTTTCAGAAGCAGGTGATTCCGATTGGTGAAGCTCTGGTCTTAGATATATAAACGACTTGCCTAAACGACCGTTGTAATTTCCTGCCGTAATTAACTTCAATCCCGGAGTTGACTTAGCCGCATTTATGGCCGCGTAAGTTGCATTGGCAACGGCTTCAAGTGACTCTCCGTTAACAATAATCTCCATGATTG
>JAPKDW010000408.1 GCA_028822375.1 Opitutaceae bacterium
CGGCTCCGGCTTCGCTGCTTGATCATGAATATAGTTCACAGCTCGCTCAGTGATCTCCGGTAGAATTTCACTGAAATCCCAACCGGGAGCAATCGGCGCCCTATCGAAAATATTAGGTAAGGATCGCCCATCATTCGCAACGTATTCAAACCGCTCCGTGGGTTGTTCAACAATTCGATCGTTTTCGATAAACGTAAACGGAGGAAAGTTCGGCACATGCGTACCGAAATAGTAATCGAATCCGCGAGTCGTTGGTCCATCGAGAATCGGTTTTTTATAATCCCACTCGCGCGTTCGAAGAATATTGCTCACTTCTTCCATCGAACTAGCTTGAGGGCCTACCCAATTCCAACCCAAGTGCCATTTGCCAATACATGCAGTATTGTACCCCTCATTATTGAGAAATCCTGGAAGCGTCAGCCGATCTTCATCTATCAAAGGCGGTTCGTAACAGGCCAAAACCCATTCCTGCAGCCGTGTCCGCCAAGCATAACGACCGGTCAATAGTCCATACCGCGTAGGCGTGCAAACCGCCGAACCGCTATGCGCATTCGTAAACCGCATCGACTCCGACGAAAAGCGATCCAGGTAAGGCGTTGGAATCTTGTTCTCCGGAAAATGCGCCTGGATATCTCCCATCCCAAAATCATCCGCCAAAATGATCACGATATTCGGACGCGAAACGGTTTTATGAGAATCGGCAGAGGTGCATCCCGACAAGAGCATGCAGGCGACAGCACAGATAATGATTACATTTCGAAACATTGAACAGAGGGGGCTAGGAGTTTAGAGAGACAAGAGAACGAAGACGTCCGCTAAACACACCAAAATACGCTAAAGATCAAACATAACAAGTGCATCCAACTACGCCAAGATTTCGATGAGAAAGGCAACATCCCATTGACGGGTCAGCGACCCATCCACCATTCGATCTTCTTGATCTAATGCGACATAGTGTAGGTCGTCTCGCTGAGGCGACTAGCTCATCTTCATTTTCGCGTCATTTAGCGTATTTAACGGCCCAATCTCATCCAACCGGGACCACCCAACTCGACTTCTTACCACTTTCGAAAATCGCATCGATTACAGACATATTTTCAATCGCATCGATCAACGGAGTCGGCACAGGCGTGTCTTCCAAAATCGCTTTTGAAAACACATCCCCTTGCAAACTATACTGATCGCAAATCGGAAACGTGACCTCCTCGGTTCCCTTATCCGAATGAATCCAAATGCGCGTCTCTTTGTCAGGTGGAGCATTAAACGGAATCTCGATTTCCACACGACCTTTTGTACCTAGAATCTGAACACTCTGATAGCTGGAAAGCTGAGTCGAACAGGTAAAGTTGCTTGTCCCTTCTCCGAAATCCATCACGCCAGACGCCATCCTATCGGTTTTCAAAACGGGATCATTCTCGACGATTCCCATCACCCGATTCGGCTCTTTCCCGAAGAGAAAACGAGACAACGATATGCAATAACATCCAATATCCAAAAGCCCGCCGCCACCGATATCCGCCATATTGCGAATATTCCCTGGGTCGTCATTGTAGTAGGAAAAAAACGACTGAATCGTCTTGAGCTCACCAATCCGACCAGAATCCACCCATTCTTTCGCTGCGACCCATTGAGGATGAAAGCGATACATAAACGCTTCCATGACCTTAAGATGCGGATACCGACTCATAACGTCCAACAACCGCCTGGCATCCTGAGTATTCATCCCCAGCGGTTTCTCGCAAAGCACGTGTTTACCTGCTTCGAGCGCTTTGATGGACCAATCGACATGCAAGTGATTCGGCAGTGGATTATAAACCGCATCGATATCCGGGTCCGCCAAAAGCTCCTCATAACTGCCATACGCTTTGGGAATACCCAATCTCCTTGCAGCTTTTTGAGCTTTGCGAAGATCGCGTGACGACATTGCGAGTAATTCGCAATGCTCTGATTTCATCATGCCCGGCAAGACCTTATTGATCCCGATATTCGCCGTGCTAATCACTCCCCAACGTACTTTTTTCATATCAATCATTTATCCAGTTCAAGATCTTTTCCCCCAGCCAAGTCCTCACGAATTTTTTGAGTATCCCAGGCTCTATCAGCATCTCTCGAATAATCTTTACGATCTTGCTGAAACTGTCGCTCCATTTCGCCTACATGTTCGCGTACTTTATTCAACAGAGCCATCTCTCTCGGTCCATCGATATGGAAATCTAGATACAGTTCGCAGAGGTCGTGCACAGTCACTCCTTCAAGCAAAGCTCGATTGGCAGTCGACTTCTCCAAGGCCGGATGAACGAAAATAATAAGCGTCCGAATCATGCAACTACGCTGACATGGTTGCGATCGCAGCGCTCAAACCAGCCGCAAGTTCCGTATCCGTCACGCCATTCTCCGAATCGAAATTATCGTAGAATGACGGAAGACTGAAATTCGCCCGAAGATCCGCCCCCATCCTAGGGAACGTTGCCTTGG
>JAPKDW010000409.1 GCA_028822375.1 Opitutaceae bacterium
CCATCAGCTAGCGGCAAAGAGATCGTTTTGCGGCCCTTGCCCCGGCCTTTGCCGGACTCGTTATGTGTCGGGTCGATACCAAATTGGGGAGCTCCACGCCCTTTCTTGAATCGTCGGGGACACGGTATCGAGTAGCGGCAGGCCCAATCGATGGGCGTCCCAGGTCGTCCAGCGGCAAGTTGGGTTTTCTAGGACACGGGCATAGTAGAACGCATCTTGGGCTGGACTAAAATCCGGGTCTGTCCAACGAACGGCCAATACGACGTCGCCTCTGGATTTTGAATAGTCGCAAGTCTTGGTGTCGACCGTGGCGAGATTGTCTGGGCATCGATGTGTCACGGGGTCGGGCGTTAGCGAGTCGGAACACCCGACATCGTAGACCTGTTGTTTGGCCTCACCTTCCTCGACCCAACCTTTGATCATCTGTATGCGTTGCAACCACGCGCTGGAGGGATCCTTGACCGCCCAAATCACGAATATCGGGGCGGAGTGGGCCGCGTCTTCCGATGGCGGTAAAACGTTGCCCATCGATACTCCATTCCTATAAGCAACGGAAACCCACTTCGGCTCTTCCATGAGCCCAGACGGATAATCCCAACCGCCGAACATCCGTATTCGGATTCGAGTTCCGGAGGTGGCAAAAACCTCCCGCCTCTCGAGCGCATCATAAATCGCTTCCCGAGAATTTTCTTCCGACCAAACGCCTGCAAGGCCCGATGCCGAGAGAGACCAATTGTGACGCGCAATGCCGCTGCCGCTTGTTCGCCGCAGGGTGAGCGTCCCGTCAATGTCGGCCATTTTTCCCGTATAGTTGTTCTCTTCGACTGGGCCGTTCGAGTTGTGGCCGTCTGAGCTACCGATCATTCCAAACATATAAGGGTTGAAACCACGTTGCGAAGACAGCTCGAGCCCACTTAGATAAGCATCGCGTACGTAAGAACCACGCGGCTGGCTTCTTACGCCTCCGGTGCCCATTCGCTCATCGAATATCTCGAAGCCCGCCCACTCGTCGTTCGGCGATAAAACGGGCGTTGTTTCAGAGGTGCCTTTGATCTGCGTGACCTCGACGAGGCGTTCGTTTCGGATGCGCTGCTCGGACCAATCCCTGTCCAGTGGTGAACCGTCCCACTGTTCGAGCGGAAACATGAGTCCGTCTGATTGGTTGGAATTGTGTGGTATGGCAAGTAGCTCCGTGCCGCTAGCGCGTATGGCATCCATCCAATCCCACAAGTCCTCCGGGTTGATGGAATCCTGTGCCGAAAACGGTATTGCCGGTAAGCCCATTGTGCTCCGGAAAATAACGTTCCGATGCAGTCCTTTATTGTCGGTGGCGGCCGTCCATTCATATCCAACCAAGGTCGTGAAAATGCCGGGCCGATAATACTTGTCTGCGAGCACCGCATATTCCCGCCAGGTCGCGCGTATGGATGCGTCGACTAGGTCACCGGGCAAGTCGGGTTCTTTACTCGGATCGGGGAATAGAATATTCCAGAGCTCGCTAAACTCGATCTTCGGTTCGCTCGATCGAATCCTTTTTGCGACCTCCAGTCGGCCTAGCGGATTGTCGTCGACGTCGAGTTTCGGGAGAACGCCAAGATACATCGCATGGTCCGTTACCGCCATGAAGTCGAGTGGTGTGCTCAGTTGGACCCTTTCGCCGCTGAAATGCGGTATCGACTCCCCGCTTCCAAATCGGTATGCATCCTCCGGGGAAACACGAACACTATTGAAGTAGGAATCGAAAGAATTTTGGCTATGGACATGCAGCTCACCAAAATAGGCTTTGCGATCATGCGGGCCGACGCGCACTTCCTCGGTCGAGTGCGGCTGGGCTTCGAGAATATGGACCCTGCAAAGAAGTGTGAAAAGCGTAAACATGACGATACCGAACTTCGCCGCCGTTTTGTTCTTGCGTTCCCCTGTTGTCCTGCAGCGCGAAACCGTGACGTCAATTTGTTTGCGAAGGTGCTTCGGCGACGTATCGGGATATTTCGAGGAGCAAGCAGCGCGTAAAACGTCCCGAAATTGGTGGCACAGACTTGTACTATGGAAGCCTAAAGTTGTCAGGTGATTCCGCATCCGGTTCCACGTGCCGGCTTTGACGGTCATTCCATTCATGATATCACCACGATTCCAATTCAAGACATAGCATAGATGTTTGTCCCGCCGGTACTGTTGCGTGGCCCGCTTTTAACAGGATGTTCACGTCGATCTGTACGTCGTCAGCCCATTTGGCACCATTAGCACTACAATCTAAGAGACACTTTCTGCTCATGGTTACTCCAGTCTAGCCTGCTAATCGCAGGTTTTGTACTTTCCTCTGCATCATGGTTCGGGATTTAATGATGGCTCGCTGAGCGAGGATGTCATCGCGACGACCCTGGTACATGAAAGTCCGTCTGCCGCAGCTCGTGTACTCCATGCGTTGGGTTCTGGAAGCAATCAGCTGCGCTCATCACCATAAACTGCGGACT
>JAPKDW010000116.1 GCA_028822375.1 Opitutaceae bacterium
GTAGCAAGACGATTATTCCCTCCAAGGCTATGGCGAAAATCACCTGTCGCTTGGTGGGGAACCAAGATCCTTTCAAGGTGGGCACTTTGGTGAAAGAGGCTATTTTAGCAAGAGTTCCAGCGGGAATTAAGGCGACGGTAGAGATGGGGCATGAAGGTTCGCCGTATTTGGTAGTTCCTCCAGGTCGCCCGAATACTCCAGAGGATCAACCTGTTCGATTGGCGAAAGCCTTCGAGGCAACGGGGCGTGCAATTACGGAGGTTTTCGAGAAACCGCCTTTGTTTTTAAGAGAAGGCGGAAGTATTCCAATTATTGCGGATATGAAAAAGGTCCTCGGATTGGATTCGGTAATGGTTGGCTTGTTCTTGCCTGAGGATAATTTGCATGCCCCTAACGAAAGTTTGAACCTAGCAGTCCTCGAAAAGGGGATACAGGTTTCGAAGAAAGTGATCCTTGCATTGGCGGAGGGGTGATTTTGTGTTGAGAGGTTTGGATGCGCATAACCAAGGTAGAGTAAGTTTATCGCGCCAAAGTCTAGGACTAGAATTTCAATACACTGTAGGAGCGGGTTTACCCCGCGATAACGCCTCTCTATACCATGGAAATGAAAAATCGCGGGATAAACCCGCTCCTACATTAATTCTATTCAGCTATAACCAGCTTCTCTAGGGTATTGATTAGCTAGATCTACGGTAGATTTGCATGAGATCGAAAATGGATTCGCGGAGAGTGAATAGCTCTTTTCGAATCTCAGTTTGCCAAGCTTCCTTTTTGTCTTGGAGTCGGCTAGCGGCTTCAATTGTCGCGATTGCAAGGTGGATCAAGTGTAGAGCTCTCTTCAGAGTCGCAACAACGAAGCCGGGTTCGGGTTCTGTGTCATCTTCGAGAGCAGAAACCAATTTACTGACCGATAGTTGAGAATGCCAAAGCAGTTGATTCCATGGGTTGCTGGTTTCGTCGTTGAGGAGCTTTCGGGATTCCGTTTCGAAAAATATGCGTGAGCTGATATCCATCATGGTGGATATTAGCGGATGATTCGGGAAGCTATCATCGATGTCGTCGTCTTCTTTGTCATCTAATTTTTCTGGATTTTCATTCCAGTTTGGATCGATCTCGTCCGTGTATTCGATGCTCTCAATTTCCCAGCCCATCGCGTCGGCGATTAGGAGTTCGCATTTCGGGTCGTCTCCGTACTTCTCGAAAAGCTCCATCAGCATATCGCTACGAGCATCGGACTTTTGAAGAAACGCTTCCCATTGGAATTCGTCCATTTCGCTTGAGTCGGAATCGACATCGTCATCCGGCTCTATGACGTGGACCAGTTTTTCCATGAATTCGAACATTGCCTGTTGGTTTTTGAGACGTTGTTCGGATTCTTCGCTTTCAGAGAGATGCCAGTTGGGGAGGGTTATGGACCATTTGAAGTCGGTTGTTTCGATGAGGACTCGGCCGTTCGTTTCGCTGAACCATTCGATATAGATGCAATTGCCGATGACATAGGGTAATCCGCTTGGCGTAAAGGTGTCCGTGGGTACGTCCGGGTCGACCAGCATTTTGACTTTCTTCGATGCGGTTATATCGCCAACAAGTCCGTGTTGGAATATATCAAGGCCGGTATAGTCGCCTTCTTCGGGGTGTGGGTTTTCGAATACGAGACGCGCGCCTGCGAGATCGCGATAGCAGTTGCCGGCGAGTTTTAGCTCGAGTGGTTTGTTGAGGCCTTTGAGCCAGATCAGGCCACTGACTTTGCCAGGAGTTACATTTTGTATTTCGCCTTTTATGACGTATCTATCCACTCTCCAAGCCATTTTAGAAAGATTAGGTTTGGGATCTGAGCGCTGTCAACTGTGCGGGAAATATTTCCAGAAGCGGTCGTGGGATTCGCCTAAGTAAGGGATTTTCGGATTGACGGAATGGAGCTAAGCGCGAGGTTGCGATTTCGCATGTCCGAATATGTTCAACTGCTGGTTTTGATTTCGCCTGTATTTTTGATAATACTAGCGGGGTTCGGACTGCGTTCTTGGAACTGGGTTAAGCCTGAAGCGGATGCGAGTTTGATGAATCTGCTGATTCGCGTTTTATTTCCCTGTTTGATTCTTTCGGTGGTGCTCGGGTCCGATACGATTCGGTCTGCATCCAGCATTGTGATTCCTCCTTTGGTCGGCTTTGGCCTGACTGCAATGGCGATGGCCGTTGCATGGTTGGTCGCTAAAGGAATGGGGTATCAAAAAGGGGCCGGGCTAAGAACGTTTTGCTTTGCGGTAGGAATTGCGAATTACGGCTTTATTCCGATCCCGCTCGTTCAGGATATGTGGGGCGAAAGCGAATTGGCGGTTCTGTTCGTTCACAACGCGGGAGTCGAGTTCGCGATCTGGACCTTGGGAGTTGCGATCGTTTCGGGTGTATCGGTGAAGCGAAGCCTGAAGAAAGCAGCCAATCCGACGGCGATCACTTTGGTCTTTGCAGTCGCGATGAATTTGGTGGGAGCGGATGCCTTTGTGCCGGAGGCTATTAGCAAAACGATAGACACGATTGCGGTTTGTTCGATTCCTATTGGGCTATTGATTATCGGGATGACGCTGCGGGATTTAGCGGGCGAGGGAGAATCGCTCTTCGATGTTCGTTCGAGTCTCGGTTCGGTAGCAGTGCGATTGCTGATTTTACCTTTGATCGTTTTGGTCTGCGCGAAGGCGTTACCAATTAGTTTGGAGCTAAAACGCGTATTGATCATCCAAGCGGCGATGCCGGCTGCGGTGATGACAATCGTAGTGGCACGCCATTACGGCGGAAGGCCGATGGTTGCGACACGGATTGCTTTGGCGACAACGGTTGTTGGGGTATTAACCATTCCATTGTGGATTCGCTTCGGCGTGTGGTTCGTCGAAGGGTGATGTTACGGCTTTGGGGACAAAAAGAACGTTAGGGCAGCATCGCCGAAGCGGCAGTAGAACCCTGGTTTTTTATTTAGACTCCGCTGCGGCCTCGGCGATGCCGCCCTATCATTTTATATCGCAATCGATGCCTGCCCTACCATTTTATATCGTAATCGATGCCTGCTTAGGATCCAGAAGACTGTTGCGCCTGGCGATGCTTGGTTCAGGGTCTGTTATTGAATATGAGCGAGAGTATCGAATTGCTAAAGTCATTGATCCGAATACCGAGCGTTAATCCGGTTTACGGCGGGCCAGGAGAACTTCAAGTCCAGGAGTTCGTCGAAAACTGGCTATCGAAGCGAGCCATTGACTATCGCTTACAGGAAGTCTTTCCGGGACGAAATAACGTTGTGGCTCGCATCGGTCCGGCGGATAAACCGGCCATCCTGATAGAGGCTCATATGGACACGGTTGGAGTGGATGGCTGGGCGATGGGCGATCCGTTTGAGCCGGTCGAAAAAGACGGTCGATTATACGGTCGCGGCTCGTGTGATACAAAGGCGAGTCTGGCGACTTTCTTGCAATTGGCGGAATGTTTGGCGGCGAGAGAATCGGATTTGAAATACGCGTTGCTTTTCGCGGCGACGGTGGATGAAGAGTCTCAACAGCACGGAGCTTTCAAGCTGTCGGAATTAGTGGGTGACATGAATGTTGGAGGAGCTTTGACTGGAGAGCCAACTCGCAGTGAAATTGTGACCAAGCATAAGGGAGCGTGCCGGTATTCGATCCAAGCGCGTGGTAAAGCGGCGCACGGGTCTACGCCCGAGTTGGGGGAGAATGCGATTTATAAGATCGCTCGAATTGTAGAGAAATTGAATCGATGCGGCACTCTGATGAGTCAGGAGGAAACGCTGCCGTTTATTGAACGCGGTAGTTTGAATGTTGGCAAAATAGGAGGGGGCATTGGGTTCAATATCGTGCCGGATAGCTGTTCGATCGAACTGGATCGCCGATTAGGCGTGAATGAAGCGGTGGAGTCGGCTCGCGAAGGAATTGAATCGATCGTGAACTCGGAATCGGGTGTGAGCGTATCCAGCTTCCTCGAGCGACCTGCTTTGAATACGGACAATAGTCATTGGTTCCCCCAGGCTCTCGAGGCGAGTGCTCGAAAACATGGAGTGACGAAGGGGTTTCGCGAGGTCTCGTTTATGACCAATGGAGTGGCTTATTCTAGTGTTGGGGTTCCAACCGTCGTCTTCGGTCCGGGAGACATTGCTCAAGCTCATAAAACGGACGAGTACATCGAATTTGGCGAAATGGAGCGGTCATTAGCGATTCTGGAGGAGCTCTTTGTCGGAGAGTAATCTCGCAGGGGCGATGAAGACTGGCCAAACGCGAAACGAGCTGCTTAATATTCGATCTATGAAAACTGAAATCAGCTCATCGAGATTCATTAAGAGAGCCCGATTGATGGGATTTCTCCTTGGTCTAGTCCTGCTTTTACCGAGCGTTCAAGGGAAAAAAGATGCGTACAAATTCAAGTTCGGCTTGATGACTTTAGGAGCGCGAGGGGAGCCGGTGGTGTACTTGGAAACCAAGGAAATTGAAAAGCATACCGATCCGTCCTATAAGCATGGTTTTTCAATGGTGCGAAAAAACGGGGCTCAATTTTTCGCCTATTTCAAGGTGCGCTTTCCGAAACCGATCGAAAATATTCCTGCAGCGGTATACGAGCATTACACGGTGTTGGAAAATGGTCGGGTGTTTCAATCGAAAGATGAACTCGTGTGGGAGTTGTCCGAAAGTTTCGTTTTCGATAAATCCGACCCAGTTGGGGCTTACGAGATGGAAGTTTACGCAGATGGAGAATTGTACCGAAAAATCGATTACAATGTTGCGGCTGTTCCGGAATTCGATTTCTGAGAATCGATTTTTTCGATTCGTTTAATCCATTGGGAATATTGTTTGATTTTATGAAAATATTGATCGTCAGTTCGAGTTTGAATCCAGATAGTAAATCGCGTCTATTAGCCCAAGAGTTGGAGAAGCAATGGAAAGGGGCTGATTTCGAAGTCACGATGCTCGATCTAAGAGAAGCGAATTTACCCATGTGCGATGGGAGTGCAGCCTATGGAGACGAGAACGCGATTCGAGCAAAAGCCATGGTAGAAGAAGCGGATGGCATCGTTTTCGCGTCGCCAATTTATGTTTATAACGTAAACGCGGCTTTGAAGAATTTCGTCGAATTGACGGGGCATTCCATGAAGGACAAAGTGGCTGGCTTCCTTTGCTCGGCTGGCGGGAAATTGAGCTATATGTCTCCGATGTCATTTGCGAATAGCCTGATGCTTGATTTTCGGATGTTTGTACTGCCGCGATTTGTCTATGTTTCGGCTGAAGATTGGAATGAAGATCAGCTTTCCGAAGATATCGCCGATCGTATTGGGGAATTTGCTACAAATTTTGCTGATTTTGCAGGTCGAATGACTGACTGATAATATGTTTGAAGCCCGGAATGTAGCGATTATCGATCTCTGCCAGACTTATCACTTGGTGGAGGATGCGATCTTGTTGAATCTTAAAAGATCTTCTGAAGAGCTGAGCCATTCTGTAGCCAGTCTTTTGGTCGACCAAGGCCATGTAGATCGAGATGCCCTATTGGATCGAGTGGCGAATTATCTTGGTTTGGAACGTCGCTCAAACGTACCTCCGGAAATCCCGAGTCAGGTGATTGGCGAAATCGATGTTAAGTTAGCGCGGATGTATGGTGTCGTCCCTATCGAGTCTATGGATACGGGGATATTGTTTATAGCGCTCGATCCATTCGATAGTCAGATTGTCGATAATTTGAGCTTTGCAGTGGGCAAGGATGCGAGAATCGAAGTAGCGGACCCTCGAACGGTTCAGGAACTGTTGGATGTCTATTATCGATTTGGAGACGCAGACTATCTGGGAATCCTAGAGGAAGTCGACTATGCGGGCGGCGAAGCCGATGATATGTCTGTCGAGGACCTCCTCAATATGGCTGGAGAAACGCCTATCATTCGATTCGTCAATCTGGTTTTGTCTCAAGCGATTAAGGACAAGGCGTCGGATGTTCATTTTGAGCCCTTCGATACGGAGTTTAAAATACGCTACCGGATTGATGGAGCATTGTACGAGATGTCGCCTCCACCTAGAGAATTGGCGATACCGATTACTTCTCGGATTAAGGTAATCGGAAATTTGAACATTGCAGAGCGTCGAGTGCCTCAAGATGGAAAGGTGCGGTTAACGATTTCCGGACGCCCGGTTGATCTGCGTATTTCGACTTTGCCTACGCAGTTTGGCGAAAGCGTCGTATTGCGGGTATTGGATCAGACTGCAACGACGCTGGATTTGCATAGTATTGGAATGCCTACCGAAGTGGTGGAAGCGGTTGAACGGGTAATCGATCGTCCTAATGGTATCTTTATCGTAACGGGTCCTACGGGATCGGGTAAAACGACGACTTTGTATAGCTGCTTGAAACGATTGAATCAGGTGAAATCGAAGATTATGACGGCGGAGGATCCTATCGAGTACGAGATCGATGGGATAATGCAGACTGCGATCAATTCGTCGATCGACCTGTCGTTCGCCGGCGCCTTGAAGGCCTTCTTGCGCCAAGATCCGGATATCATCATGATCGGTGAAATTCGCGATCTCGAGACGGCTCAGATAGCTATTCAAGCTTCGCTGACGGGTCACCTAGTACTGACGACGTTGCATACGAACGATGCGGCGGGTGCGATTACTCGATTGATGGATATGGGGATTGAAGAGTTCCTAATCGCATCCTCGGTTGAAGCGATTCTCGCTCAGCGGCTTTTGCGCCGATTGTGTCTGGATTGCCGCAAGGAGTACATCCCATCGGTCGCTCTGATCGATCAATTGGAGTTGGATCCTGGATTGTTGCAAAACAAGGAATTCTATGCCGGAGCGGGTTGTGCGGTTTGCGCGGATACGGGGTATAGCGGTCGTTTGGGGATTTTTGAAATGTTGGAAATAACGGAGCCAATTCGAGAGCTGATTGCGGATGGACGTCCGGCGAGCGTGATTCGAGAAAGAGCGATAGAACAAGGTATGCTTGCATTGAGAGAAGATGGCTTGCGAAGCATTTTTACGGGTGTCACATCGATTGAAGAGGTGATACGGTACACGTAATCGACTTATGCCGAAATTCGAATTTATTGCAGTGGATAGCGCGGGCGAGGAACGCCGCGGAATGGTAGAGGCTCCTAATCGGGATTTGGCATCTACTCAGATAAAAAGCTATGGGCTGACTCCGACTAAAGTGAAGCCGGCTAAAGTGGGGGCGCGAACAGCGAAACGCGGTTCGGGCGGCGCATTGCAGGTTAGGGGGGATAGTCGCGAGATTGTTAAGAAGCCCGCTTATTTTGGGGCAGCCATAAATGAGAAGGGAATCTCTATCTTTACCCGGCAACTTTCCACTTTGTTGCAGAATGGACTTTCGCTGATCAAGAGCCTGGAAGTGTTGGTGGCTCAAGAGCGAAACCCGGCGTTCAAGTGGGTGCTGAGTCAGCAGTTGGATAATATTCGAACGGGCAATACGTTCTCAGAAGGCTTGTCGCAGTTTCCCAAGGAATTTGACACGCTTTACATGAACATGGTCAAGGCAGGCGAGGCCAGCGGTACTTTGGACATGGCTTTAGGAAGACTGGCGCATTATTTAAATAAGGCGCGCCAGATACGTTCGAAAGTTACTCAAGCGGCGATTTATCCCTTGGTGGTATCTGGTTTTTCGTCGTTGATCGTATTGGGATTGATGACTTTTGTCGTTCCAAAATTCGCGGATATTTTTAGTAAGCAACTTAATGGCGAGCAATTGCCGGAACTGACTCGAATAGTGATGTTGCTCAGTAGCGTGCTAACGTCGCACGCGCCGCTTGTGGGAGGAATTGCGGCGGCGGCATTGGTGTCGTTTCTAGTATTTCGAACAACAAGGGTTGGCGCTTTGTTTTTTAGTTTCATGAAACTGAATACACCCTTGTTGAAGGATACGTTTTCTAAGGTGTATATTTCCCGGTTTTGTCGGACCTTGGGTACGCTATTGGAAAGCGGCGTACCGATATTGGAGGCATTAAACTATTCTCGGGATTCGATCGGCAATCGGTTTATTATGTCGGCGATTGATAAGGTGCGTAATCGCGTGCGCGATGGCGAACCGCTAGCTAGACCAATCGCTGCGACGGGATTGTTTCCGCCCATGGTTTCAAGTATGGTGGAGGTCGGCGAAGAGACGGGCGAGTTGCCGAATATGCTGGGTCAGATCGCCGATATCTACGACGAAGAAGTGGATGCGTCCATTTCAAGTGTCACTTCTATCATCGAGCCGGTTTTAATTCTATTTTTGGCGATGAGCGTTTTGCTCATCGCGATCTCGCTTTTTCTTCCCTTCGTAAAGCTCATGCAAGGAATGGCGGGATAGTTGGAGCGGGAAGATCGGCCGCTACCTTTTGAATACCTCGGGACTTGCCCGGGGGAGCCTTTTTTGAAAACCCCAATACTTATTTCCTATGTCCATCGAATCTGGTCCCGAGAAAACCCCGCAATCGAAACAATTCAATCGCCGAGACTTTATCGGCACGACTGCCGGCGCTGTTGGCGCAATGACTTTGTCTAGCGCGATTCCAACTATGGCAGCGTCGGAAAGTGGAAAGCGTGCGGCTCGTTATGTATTCGGAAATGCTGACAGCTTGAGTATTGGGTCAGGATGGGAGTCTTTGAATCCCGGATATTGGCAGATCAAAGGTGGGGCATTGCGTCGTCGCTTGAAGAATGTTGGCGACCGAGCTAGACGAACGGGTTTTCCGTTTCATTCGATGACCGCCGGCAAAAAGATGGAAACGGAATACGATCCATCTCTCCCGGTCGGAATTCTTTACCGGAATGACTGGAAGCTGAAAGGTGCGTTCGAGGTGAGCGCTAAGTTCACCTACAGAGCAGATCGAACCGAACCGCTGGATGGAGATTCGTCGGAGTGGAAAATGTTTCAAAAGGGATATGGCTATTTCGGTATCGCTTTCGGCGCGAAATCGATCTTCGAGAGTTTCGGCAAGATCGTGCAAGCTCATCAAGTCGTCTGGTCGGATCAGCCAAACTTGGAATTGATTCGCGCTAGAAAAGGAGCTGGAAGCAAAGCGGCTCCAGGAGCAGTTTTCACATCAAAGGCGCCTGGATTGTCGACAGGGGATCAGGTTGAAATTCGATTGGTTGTGAAACCGAGTTCGAAAGGAAAAAGCACTGTTGAAACGACTTTGAGCGCAAACGGAAAATCCGTGCGGCTGAAGGAGGAAATGGCGACGTCTGCGACGGAAGGTTTTGTCGGCGTAGCAGGAAGAGGAACCATTGATTTCGAAGTGAATTCCTTCAATGTCTCAGCAATTGATTGCGAACAGGGCAATGCTGGGCATACGGAATGTTTGGTTTGCTACCCTCTTGGTGAGACCTTGAAACAAGAGGATGGAAAGTGGACGGTTCGATTTGTTGGTATTTTCGATGGCGACGGGACCGAAGTCGCAATCCGAGTAACGGATACGGAGAATCCGAAAAAAGGTTGGGCATCGGTACCCATTGCGGGAACGGGAGCGATCGTGAATAATGATTTCAGACGTAACACTGCGGTTATCGATGTAAGGCTGCCGGTTTCGCCAAATCGAAAAACGCTGTATTACACGGTTTGGAAAGATGGTCAAAATGTAACGACGGATCCACGAATTGGATCTGCGGCAGTTGGAGCTGGTACGGGCCTAGTTGGTGACGTGCCAAAGTCCGGTGGTTATGTCGGACGGCTTCCACGGCTGGCGGCTCCTTACAAATTGTGCGGACTCAGTTGTCATGCAATTACGAGCGGGTTGCAGAAGAAGACTCCTGATGGATATCGGATTCTAGGTGGTGGAGCGGAATGGCAGTTTCGCGATCAACCGACAGAAGGCGCGTATCAGCATCTTGAAGATTATAACTTTCAAGTGATGGTTTGGGAGGATGATGTTTGGTATATGGAGCTAGCTCTGTATCCGCCTAGTACGGACGACGCATACAAGGTCATCAAGAACTCGATATGCGGCCCGGCAAGTCGGTGGCAATGTATGCGCCATTGGAACGTGATTAATCCAGGCGACCATGATTACGGCATGGACGACGTTAAAGGACCGGAACAGATCGCAATTCGAACAGTGGAAGGGCTTGGCCAGGATACTTCTTATATGAAGCGCAACTTTCAGATTGTGCATCACTTGGTGACGGGAGCGGAAACCGTTGATCCTGTAGCGAATCCCAAAAAATGGCGGGCTTGGAAAATGCCGAATCGCGATTTCACTTTGGCTATTCTCGACTCGCGACTTTGGCGTAGCTCTCAGGATGTAGACATGTGGGACGATTCAGGCTGGGGCGCGTTTAAGAGTCTTTACGACCGAAAAGACCCGACACGGAGTTTGCTTGGCGAGGAGCAGTTCGCTTGGCTGCAGGAATTGATTGCTACGGATTCGTCGAAACTGATTTGCCTGACTGGTATTAACGGTATGCATACGGTTTGGACTGGTGCGGCTGCAAGCGCGAATCACCCCATGAAATTCGATCAGCGAGATCGCGTGACTGCTGATTATGCGGGTTGGGTTAAGGCAGGGTCGGATCGCGTATTGGAACTGTTGGGTTCGCGCGATGGCATAGTGACGGTTTACGGAGACGTGCACAATGGCAGTATCATGAAGAACCGTGAGCACAATGTGATCGAATGCAGCTTTGGGCCGATTGGCCGAAGTGGAGGACGCGCAGTTATTCCTGGTTTTGGACCTCGAATGAAGGACGTTGATGGCCGAGATTTAGAAATGCATGCCCTGTACCATAAAACGCATCGAAATCCACAGCTCGATCCGCAGGGGAAAGGCGACCCGTTTTATTGGAATTTCCTAGAAATGGAATTCGATCCGCAAGCAGAGGATCCGGCGATTGGATTGCGTGTGAGGAATTTGATTGATGGCCCGGAAGATGCCCCGCGCGGCGGTTCTGCACTGGAAACGTCCGCTTCGAATACAGGGCGAAAGGCGCTTTCGAAATTGGGGGCGTTTAATACGCTAGCGAATGCCGATGTCCGTTTTGCCACGCGCGATGGGCGACCCGTTAGAGGCACGCGAAGTGGTGGCAAAGGGCAAGTCTTGCCAGTTGGTTTGGCAGACATTGCTCCGGGCGAAATTATTATTGCCACTGCTTGGAATGGCGTGCGGGCAAAGTCCACGGTTTTAACGTCGAAAAAGGCTTGAGCGGAAAGCGGCTTAGGTCGAAGCTCGTTTAATGCAGAGCTTAGAGAAAATCGTTCGGAATTTGGGGAGATCAGTTCTTGGTCTGGTTTTAGCGTTATCTGCGCTTGCAAGTTTCGCCGAGGAATTCAAACGACCGAATATTGTATTCATATTTTCTGACGATCATGCGGTTCAGTCAATAGGGGCTTATGGGTCGAAGATCAATAAGACGCCTAATATTGATCGCCTGGCGGAAGAGGGTGGCATCTTTCTCAACTCATTCTGCTCGAACTCAATCTGCGGGCCTTCGCGGGCTAGCGTTTTGACAGGCAAACACAGTCACCAGAACGGGTTCTATACGAACGGTGGAGGAACGAAATTCGATGGGTCCCAGATGACGTTTCCAAAACTTCTGCAAAAGTCAGGCTATGCAACCGCTCTAGTGGGCAAGTGGCATTTGAACTCGGACCCAACGGGATTCGACTATTGGGAGGTCGTTCCGGGGCAAGGAAGCTACTACAATCCCGATTTTTACACGAGCGCTGGCCAAGACAATATGAAACGTTACGAAGGTTATATAACGGACATCACGACCGACTTGGGCCTCAAGTGGTTGGATGAGCGCGATAAGGATAAACCATTCCTCTTGATGTGTCAGCAGAAGGCTCCTCACCGCACCTGGGCCCCTAATCTGAAACATCTTTACAACTACGATAATGCTCCGGTGCCGGAACCGACCACTTTATTCGATGATTGGACGGGTCGTAGTAACACTTTGGCAGGAAATGAAATGTCGATCAAAGATCATTTTATCTATCAGTGGGATATGAAGTTCCAGGAGCGGGTACCATTCGCCAATGACTTTGAAAGTCGGCTCAATGAGCCCGAGTATCCTCGAATGACCCCAAAGCAGCAGTCAGTGTGGAATGCCTATTTTGAGCCTCGCAATGCGGCTTTTCTGGCTTCGCCGCCAACGGGCAAGGAGCTGGTTCGCTGGAAATATCAGAGATATATCAAGAACTATCTGCGTTGTATTGATTCTGTGGATGAAAATGTAGGTCGTGTCTTGAACTACCTGGACGAGAATGGCTTATCGGAAAATACGATTGTAGTCTATAGCAGCGATCAAGGGTTTTATCTGGGAGAGCATGGTTGGTACGATAAACGTTGGATGTATGAGGAGTCATTGCGCATGCCATTCCTCATTCGCTGGCCGGGAAAAATCAGCTCCGGATCTCGATTTCCTCAGTTGTTGCAGAACATCGATTACGCGCCGACTTTTCTTGAGGCGGCGGGTCTCGAAGTTCCTCGGGAAATTCAAGGCGAAAGTCTCATTTCGATCTTGGAGGATCCTGATACGGACCAATGGCGAAAGTATGTTTATTACCACTACTACGAGCATCTGACGGAGCACGGAGTGCCACGGCACGAAGGGGTGCGTGGCGAGCGGTATAAACTGATCAATTTCTACTCCAACGATGGATGGGAGCTGATCGACCTGAAAACGGATCCGAACGAACTCGTGGACGTATCAGGAGATCCGGAATATGCGGCTGTGCTTGACGAGATGAAGACGCAACTGGAGCGGCTAAGGAGTCAGTACCAACTTCCAGACCATGCGGAGTCGGCGACGCATTGATCGGCTAGCTGCACAGGCCCCCTGCCTGTTTCCGTAGCGCACAACAGGCTGGAAGCCTGTTCTACTCTTCTCTTGCGTCATTCCCACCGGGTAAATACCTCGGTACCTGTATGTTGAATAACAACGACTTAACTTTTTTAGTGGGCTTAAGCTGTATGGTTCC
>JAPKDW010000117.1 GCA_028822375.1 Opitutaceae bacterium
ATCTTCACATTGTTGGGAGAACCAATCCCTATTTCGGAAAAGATATAGCGCGAGTTCTTAAGGATGCTGCGAAAGCGGGTTATCAAGTAAGCCTGCATGGCCAGATTGATGACGCTGCATTGCAGCAGCAATTTCTGAATACGGATTTGGTTTTGCTGCCGTCGCTGGCCGAGGGGTGCGGGCTTTCGGTTCTGGAATCGCTTTGGAAGGGAGTCCCGACTTTGAGCAGTAACTTGCATTCGGTCCGCGAGAATTCGCGATTCGGTGGCTGTGAATTATTTGAGACAGGCAATGTTGAGGCATTGACCGACGCATTGCGGAATTTGATTAAGAATCGAAGGAAGCTTCAAGAGCTTACTGATGGGATTCAAACCAAGATGTTGCCTCGCTGGAAGAAGACTGCGCGCGATATTATCGATCATATGGTGACCGAAGGCGCTTGAGCGCCTATGCTAGGCCAGACTTCATAACTCTCAAGATTACAACGTTGTAATTTTAAAGGTAAACGAAATGTATCCACGATTCACCTATTTAGTGCATCGAAGAGTTTCTTTACATTTTGCTCGCGGCGTAGCGTAGAGCTTTCTCGATTATTTCGAAATCTTCGTCGGTATGCCGCGCTGAAACAGCGGTGCGGACGAGGTCTTTTCCGGGAGGAACGCCTGGGGCAGTTGCGAAAATGGTGAAGACTCCTTTATCACACAGGTTCTTCCAGAAATGGTAGGCTTTTTCGCGGTCGCCGATTATGATCGGAATCGCGGGCGTTTCGCTTTCCCAAGTATCGAGTCCGAGATTATCGAGTAGGGCTTTGTAGCGTTTGGTATTGGACCAAAGTCGCTCGAGCCATTCGGGTTCGGTTTCGATGACGTCCAGGGCAGCCATCGCGCAAGCCGTTTGGCAGGGAGAAAGAGCTGCGCTGAAAATGACCTGCTTGGAACGGGTCCGAAGATATTCGATCGCTGCTTCGTCACCGGCGACGAATCCTCCAGTGCTCCCGAGCGATTTGGAAAGACTACCGGTTATGATGTCTACGCGGTCGGTGAGTCCGAAGTGATTTGCAGTGCCGCGGCCTTGGTCGCCAAGTACACCGATTCCATGCGCATCATCCATGACGGTGAAGCATTCATATTGCTGAGCGATATCCAGAATTTCGGGCAGTTTGCCGATATGGCCTTCCATCGAGTAAACGCCTTCGATCGCGATGATCTTCGCCGTGGTTGAATCGAGCTCTTCGAGCAAGGACCGCAAATGGTCGGGATTATTGTGACTGAAGCGTTCGACGTCGGCCATCGAAAGGCGAATGCCATCCCAGACGCTCGAATGCATGTTCTTGTCGACCAATACGACATCTCCTAGTTGGGCGAATCCAGTGATCGAGGACATGCAAGATAGGTAGCCGGCCGAGGAAACGTGACAGGCTTCTTTGCCTAAGAATTTTGCTAAGCGTTGTTCGAGTTCAATATGGAAGCTACGGCCTCCATTTGCTGAGCGAGCGCCCATCGTGCCTCCGCCCCATTTTTCGAGCGCTTTTTGGCCAGCTTCAACGACTTTCGGATGATCGTAGAGGCCAAGGTACTCGTTACTCGCCAGCATTACCATTTCCTTGCCGTCCATTTTTACGCGGGTGCCGCGTTGGTCTTGCAGTATGTGGTACCAGAGTTCGTAGCGTTTGCGAAGTCGGGTGTGATCGTCATTCGCGCAGCGTTTTAGAATGGGATTGCTGGCTTTTTTCTTAAAGACGGAACGGATCATAGCAGAGTTTGATGTGCGGACTGTTGCCTAGTTAATCTGAAAAATGAAGGAAATTCGAATTTGGAGGGCTCTAGCGTCGAAAGATAAGCATCTTGAGGGCTTTCCAGGCTAACCCTGGATTTATCCGCCACCAGTAGCGGGCGTAGCGGTGAAAATACTCGCTCGGCCATTCGTGGATGCCAGTTTGACGCATGCTATTGGACCATCGCTGTCGAAATAGTTCCGAATTTCGATCGTTGTGGTCGTGCCGTCCAGGGGAGCAGCTGATGTGGTGTCGAATAACGCTTTTGTGGGCGACTATTAGCTGATATCCGGCGTTTCGAAGGCGAACGCAGAGATCGACGTCCTCCATTCCATTGCGGTAGGACTCGTCGAAACCGTTCATTTCCTCGAAGAGCGAACGCTTAATCAGAAGGCAAGCGGCGGTGATGGCGCTACGTTTAATCCAATCTCCTTTGGGGTGTTTTTTCCGGTTTTTCCATGCGTGAGTAGGCATTCCGGTCGTATCGAAAAAAATGCCGGCGTGATCGACGAGGCCGGTTTGGAAGTTTTTTTGTATATTGCCGACAGCTCCGACTTTGGGGAGCGTGCGTTCCAATTCGAGCATCGGTTCGAGCCAGTTAGGGGCGAGTTCGAGATCGTTATTGAGGAAAACCAAATAGTCACCAGTGGCGTGACGCGCCGCTTTGTTGTTGGATGCGCTAAAACCGAGATTGGTTTCGTTTCTAAGGATTCGGTAGGGAGCTTCGAGTTTTTGCAGCCAATTGGCAGTTTCTGAGTCGGAAGCATCGTCGATAAGGACCAATTCGTGTATCGATAGATCGACGGTGTCTTCGAGCGATCGAATCATAGCGTGGGTGAGGTCCAAGCAATTGTGGACTGCCACAATAAACGATATTCGAGGCTTAGGCATTTGAATTGGTGCCTTAGTTGGTGCGGCGATTCAGATAGATTGCCAGATCCTTGAGAAATGGCATGTCGAGATCGTCGCAGATTTTGTAGGCTTCGTTTGCAAGTTCGGTGGCGTATTGACGCGATTTTTTGAGACCGTGGAGCGCTACATAGGTGGATTTGTTGGAGGCTTCGTCAACTCCTACGCTTTTACCAAGCGTTTGGGTGTCGCTTGTGGCATCGAGAATGTCGTCTACGATTTGGAATCCCAGACCGATGCATCGCCCGTAGGATTTGATGGAATCGATTTGTTCGGAGGAAGCCCCTCCAATGATCGCGCCCATTTCCAAGCTCGCCTCGATAAGGGCGGAGGTCTTGTTGAGGTGGATGAAATTGAGTTCCTCCTGGTTGAGGATCCGTTGCTCGCCGAGGATGTCTTCCATCTGGCCACCGATTAGCCGTTCGCTGCTCGAGGCTTCCGACAGGGCACGGATGAGCTCGATACCTCTGTCTGAAGGGGAAGCATAATGTCTCGAAAGTAATTGGAACGCGTAGGTTAGCAGGGCGTCGCCAGCGAGAATAGCGGTGGCTTCATCGAATTGGATGTGACAGGTAGGGCGACCTCTTCTCAATGGGGAGTTGTCTACAGCGGGCAGATCGTCATGGATTAGCGTGTAAGTGTGGAGGCATTCGACGGCTACAGCTGCGGGAATCGCGTTTCGAGAACGATCGAAACGTTCGCAAGCGGCGAGGACAAGAGCAGGGCGAATACGTTTTCCTCCTGCAGAGAGGCTGTACCTCATAGCTTGATGGATGCGTGCAGGTCTAGTGCCCTCTGGCGGTAGGAGCGTTTCGAAGGCTAGTTCTATTTCGGCGACGTATGTTGATAATTTCTCTTTGAACTCCATGCGAAATGCGCGATTGTGATACAAAATCGACACAAGCAATCCGAATGCCGACAATTGAGCAAGTATCTAAACGACTGAGGTCTGATCGCAACTGGTTTACCAAGTGCCTACTGGGCGTCTTGTTTTGCTGTATCCCAATCCTTCATTTTTTGGCGTGCGGCTACCTGTATAGAATGTTTAAAGCGGGTAAGGCTCAGAACGCCTTTGTCTTGCCGGAATGGGATGATTGGAAAGGACTTTTTATCGATGGGTTGAAGTTCTTTTTGATCGTGCTTATCTTTGCAGGAATACCTATCGCTCTGATGGTTTTTGCGAAGTTCGCTGTAGGTTGGAGCGCGGGTTCCTATTTCATCTTCATTCCAATCGCCCCGGCGCTCTTTATTGCAGGTCCGCTGAGTTGTTCGGCCCTTTATTTGTACATGCTCAATGGAGATTTCTCGAATTGCTTTAATATCCAGGCACTTACGGGGCTTTTGAAGCGGACGGCTGAGCATTATTGGTTGCCGACGCTCGCACTGCTAGGTCTGTGCCTTTTACTTCCATTCGCATTCTTCTTTGGAGCAGTGATTTATTTTTATTTGATGGGTTATGTTTTCAAGAATTTCGAACTAAGCGCCGATAAGAGATAGGAGTTTATGAGACGAGTACTACCGAAAGAACCGACTATTCAGGGAATGCTGTTCACGGCAATGTCGGGTGCAGCGCTTGGCTTGTTGCTCGGCGCCGTGATTTTGTTGAAGGAAACGCCAACGAAATCAAGGAGTGTTGGGCAGGGAATCCAACGTTTGGGAATCTATACGGCCGAATATTCGGTTGGGTCGGTGGCATCTGCTGAATCGGCAACGACGCGTTCGCGTTTGAGTCGCTTGAGCCGTAAGTCGCCCGGTCCGATTCCGTTTACGGAGGCTGAGCTAAATCAATACCTCGGTCAGTTTAAGAGCGCAGAAGTGAACGCGGATGGCACTCCGGCCGATTTTTCATTCTCGGCTCCAAATATTTGTGTCGAACAAAACGCGTTCGTAATGAATTCGAAGGTGGTCGTTAATCCAAAATCCGACCGGTTCGAAATTATGCTGCAGGCGTTCTGCCATTTTGAATCCGGGTCAGATGGAATCGAAATGAAGATCGATCGTATCGTATTGAATTCGTTCGTGGTTCCTGAACTTGGCAGCTTCGTCGGCGATATGTTTTTATCCAAACTCTCAGCAATCCCTTGGCCAGTCGATGTAGTGGATTCTTGGAACGCAATTCGCGAAGTTGAATTGCTCGAGGACAAACTCGTGCTGGTGCTGTAGTTGGTCGTTTTGACGGGTGGGGCGGCTTAGTCGTTTCTAGAACGCTTTCTCGAGCGCCTTAAGGTCGATGTTGTTTAAGATCATCTGTTGGATTAGAGGAATCTTGTCGCTGTCATCTGGCTGGGTTTTCACGGTCATTCCATGTAGGCGAGACGCAACGACGTAACTATCGTTTTCAGCCAAAATGACAGGAATCGTGCTTTGCTGGACTCGTTTCACAAGGCGCGGGTGGGGTGTGATTCCGCGAGTGAGTACGATTCCGGAAATAGATCCTGCTTGGGACGTCGCTTCATAGGAAAGCGCGGCCATTATAATATCCTCACGATCGCCAGGCGTTATGAGTAGCGTGCCAGGAGTGATTGTATCCAAAAAACCAGGATCGGTCATTGCGCCAATGATGATATTGCTGATACGCCGCGATGCAGTGTTGTCTACTTTATGCAGCCACTCGCCATCGGCTCTTTCGAAGATTTGGCGCAGGTTAGGGGAGGTGAGTATCTTTTCGGCTGGAAGTAGGCCTAGAAGCGGAATGCCTAGGCTGTCGAGCGCGAGGCTAGTGTACTTGCGGATGTAGTCCATTTTTTCGATTTGGACTTTGTTGATGATCGCTCCGATGACCTCTACGCCTTCTTTGTCGAAGAGAGCTTTGTTTAGCGCGATTTCGTCAATTGGGCGTCCTATTCCGCCTCGGCTGACGATGATGGCTTTAGCTCCGAGCGTTTTTGCTACTCGGGCATTCGACATATTGAACACGGAGCCGACGCCCGCGTGACCGCTTCCTTCGATAATAGTTAAGTCTTTTTCCCAAGATGCCCGGTCGAATGCGTTGCAGACTTTGTGGGTTATTTCCGCACCGGTTTCGACGGGATTGTCCAGGTAGCGTTTCGTGAACAAACCGTCGATCGCGATAGGACTCATACTCGCGATGGGCGTTTCGACCTTGTAAGTTTTTTCCAGCAATACCGAATCTTCGTCGATTAATTGACCATCTATTTCGACGAAACGCTGGCCGACTGGTTTTATGAATCCGACTCTTTTGTAAGTTTGTTGAAGCGCTCCGAAAAGGCCTAGACAGGTTGTTGTCTTACCGTCGTTCATGCGAGTAGCCGCAACGAATATTCGGTGTGTCTTGGTATTGTCCGGTCGAGTTTTGAGAGAAGATTGCGTCATATTCGGCAGGTCGCTTCTGCGTCAAAGCATTGGCTATGAATAGTGGTCGGCGTTCGCTTTAGCGCCCAAATAGAAGGCGGTGATTAATGGCTTGGCAACCGACGATGGCGGCGGCCCCGAGAATATCGTGAGCCGTAGCCCCGCGGCTAATTTCTGCGGCGGGTTGTTCAAGCCCCATGATGATCTGTCCGTATTTGTTGGCTCCGGAAAGGATATGGATAAGTTTCGATGCGATGTTCCCGCTATTGAGGTCGGGAAAAATAAGAACGTTCGCGTCGCCAGCAACGGGACTATCTTCTATGCCTTTCACGTGAGCGGTTGCTCGATCGAGGGCGGCATCGATTTGAATATCGCCTTCGATGTCGGCTTCCAAGTTCCATTGCGCCGCTTTTTCGCGAGCACGTTTTGTGGCGGCCTGGATTTTGGCGATCGGCGCATGGCGCGGATTTCCGTGAGTGGAGTAGCTAAGCATGGCTACTTTCGGGCGGGCGTCCGTGAGATGATGAGCGAGCGAGGCGGTGGTTACTGCAATATCTGCGAGCTGCTCTTCCGTCGGTTCGGGAATGACTCCGCAATCGCCCATAAACAAGGCGCCGTCGAGACCGACATTCTTCGCTTCCATCTCAATTACGAGGAGAGACGATGCCGTTTTGACGCCTTCTTGGGTTCCGATTATTTGAAAAAGAGGGCGTAAAGCGCTTGATGCTTTGTCGGTTGCGCCGGCTATAAGAGCGTTCGCCTGCTTACGTTTGAGCATGAGGGTCGCGAATACGTTTGGATCAAGCACGGACTGACGGGCCTCTTCGTCGGAAAGGTCCGCGTATTTTGGAAGGGCTTTCAGGTCCTGTGCAAATTGATCGAGTTCGCTGCTGCGCTCGGGTTCGATGATTCGAATACCTTTGGTTATGATGCCGAGTTTAGCCGCTTTATCCTTAATCCGAGAGCGGTCGCCGATCAACATAGGAACACCCATTTGGCGGGTGACGATTTGACGGGCGGCTTGGAGGACTCGGGCGTCCTCTCCATCGGTAAATACGAATCGTTTCGGGTGATTCTGAAGTTTACCTATCAGTGTTTCGATCAAGTTCATTTTATGCGAGTTGGGCGACTGCTTAGTCAGCTAGTCGAGGGCTTTGTTCTTTCGCAGGGGCAATTTTGCGTGTTTGGATGGATAGGGCTTTTCGGGCTTAGTTAACTAGGTCGGATGGGATTAGTGTCAATGGTAGGGATGCGTTTTGTTGGAAATTCGGAACGATAGGATTATTGCCAAAGCAATTGTTGAGCCAAATGTCTTGCTCGGCGGCGGTCTTTGGCTGTGATTTAGGCAATGTCGAAAATGCTCTCTCGAATCGGTCTGGTTTCCGCGATGACAACGCTGTCGCGGGTATTCGGGCTTTTTCGGGATATATTAATGAC
Organism: Opitutaceae bacterium; assembly: GCA_028822375.1. GTDB lineage: Bacteria > Verrucomicrobiota > Verrucomicrobiia > Opitutales > Opitutaceae > Pelagisphaera. The sequence goes on from JAPKDW010000117.1 coordinate 7,433, forward strand.
TTCGGTATTCGGAACGAGTCTGTTGCATTCGGCGTTTACGACGGCTTTTACACTACCCAATTTATTTCGACGCTTGCTGGGCGAAGGAGCGTTGGCGGCGGCTTTAATGCCTCACCTTTCGGAAGAGTTGAAAGAGCAGGGAAAGGAAGCGGTGTTCCGATTGATCAATAAGACCCTATCTTGGCTAATTGTAATATGTTTGGTTTTGATCGGAGTCGCTTATGTTTGTTTCGAATATATTGAACGAACGGCGGTATCGGATAATTGGATATTGGCTGCGGGATTAGCGAAATTGGTTTTTCCTTACATATTGTTTATTTGTTTAGCGGCGGTTGTGTCTGCTGCGTTGAATTTACTTGGGCGATTTGCAGTCCCAGCGATGACGGCAGTGTGGTTGAACTGCAGTATTTTGATCTTGTTGGGGGTCGGCGGTTGGCTATGGGGAGGGGATGCTCGGGAGAAGATGAATTTTCTCTGCGCGGGTGTCATGATCGGAGGGACATTGCAATTGATCGCTCCGTCAGTGGCTTTGATGCGCGAAGGCTGGCGTCCAGAAATTGACTTCAGTGTATCGCCAAGATTGAAGGCTGTGCTTCTTCTTACGCTTCCTGGAGTTTACGGGATGGCTGCTCATCAAATAAACGTGATGATTTCACGCGTCTTGGCGTTGGATTTCAATGACTCGGGGGCCGCTTTGATTAACCTTGCGAATCGATTAGTCGAGTTGCCGATGGGAATGTTTGTGATAGCGATTTCGACGGTGGTTTTTCCTGCGCTCGCGAAGGCATCGGCTTCCGGTCGGAATGAGGACTTCGCGACAACTTATCGAAATGGAATATCCTTGGCGATGATGATGGCGCTGCCGGCTGCGGTTGGCCTTTCTTTTCTGGCGCCTGAAATTATCGAGACGCTTTTTCAGCGGGGCGAATTCACGGAAGCGGATACTTTGTCCTTAACGCCGATATTGATTATTTGCGCGATTGGAATGCCGTTCTATTCATTCGTCTCTATCGAAGCGCGCGCTTATTATTCGCTCAAGGATGTGAAGACGCCGGTTAAGAGCTCAACGATTGCGTTGGCGCTAAATCTTACCTTGAGCATAGGTTTGCTGAGTTGGATGGGTCGTATCGAAGCTTTGGTTATCGCGAGCAATATTGCGATCGTAGCACAGGCGATTTACTTGCATTTCGGGTTAGGTCGGAAGGGAATGAATTTGCGACTGCGATCAGTGCTTCCGAGTATTTTGAAATGCGCTGCGGGAAGTGTTTTGATGGGCATTGTCTTGTGGTTTGGAGCTTTGAGATTGGGGCAATTCGATTTTGGATCATGGCGTTCTGCCATCGTTCTGCTCGTTTTGATTCCATTGGGAGCTTTGGTTTATTTTGCTTTTCTGAAAGCTTTGGGAATGAGTGAAATTGAGGACGTCATAGCGTCGATTCGAAAAAAGCGCCGCGGTTAGTTTTCATATCGGGCGTTAGTTGGAGGCAATTGTTGGGCGGATTTGGGAATTGCTTGTAGCATTGCTTGAGAAACGTTTATACCAACGGTCTTCTTGATTATGAAAAAGAGAAAGACTTTTGCGAAAGCGACTAAAGCGCTCCGGGATCAATTGGGTTCTCGGAAAGTATTGCTGGAGGGTGATCGGAAATTCATGGCATCATTCGATAGCAGTAAGCTCTCGTTTGAATACGATGCGTTGATTCGAGCGCGAGCGGATGCGGATGTCGGAGTTGCGCTGAAGTTGGCGAATGCTCATAATGTGCCGGTGACGGCGCGAGGGGCGGGAACGTCGCTGACCGGTTCGGCTAGTCCGGTTTGTGGGGGCTGGGTTTTAGATATGTCGCTCATGAAGCGTATTGCGATTCGCAAGGAGAAGGCGATGGCAGTGGTTCAGCCGGGAGCTGTGGTTTCAGATATTCAGGCGGCGGCGGATGCGGAGGGACTGTTTTATCCGCCAGATCCATCATCGCTTAAATATTGCACGATTGGCGGCAATGTTGCCTGTAATGCGGGCGGAATGCGTTGCGCGAAGTATGGGGTAACACGCGATTTCGTTTTGGCTCTGGAAGGTTATTTGCCGACTGGAGAAAAAGTGTCATGGGGAGGCGAATACAAGAAGTATGCCACGGGCTACAACGTTCGCGACCTTTGGATTGGCAGTGAAGGTACGTTGGGCGTTGTCACGAAAGCGGTGCTACGTCTGATTCCTAAGCCCGAGGGTCGGTGGACTTGCGTGGCTGCTTTTGAGACTGAGCGTAAGGCATTGTCGGCAGTGAAATCGTTGTTGGGCGAAGGTTTGGCACCTTCGATTCTCGAGTACTTGGATGTTAACTCGGTTCATTGCGCCGAGGACATTGCGGGCGTGCGGCTTTTTAAGGAAGTGGGTGGAAAGCCGCTTCTGTTGATTGAGTTCGATGGCAGTCCAAGCGATCTTAGATCAGCAAAGCGAAAGGTTCGGGTTTGGGCGGATCGCTTGGCTTTGGCCTTTAAGGAGGCTCGCAGCGAGAAGGCAGCTGATAATTTGTGGGAGGTGAGGCGCAAGTGCAGCGGAGCGATGTTCTCTTTGGGCAATGCGAAGATAAACGAAGACATTGTGGTGCCTTTGGAGAGTCAGTTGAAGTTTTCCGATCAGCTTAAGCGTCTACAAAAACGTTGGAATTTGCCGATGCCGACATTCGGTCACGCGGCAGATGGAAATTTCCATGTAAACATAATGTTTCACCGCGAAGATGCTGAAGAGCTGAAGCGCGCGGAAGGCGCCGTGGGAGACCTCATGAAGATGGTTGTGGATCTTGGCGGAATGATCTCAGGCGAACATGGGATCGGACTCGCGAAGTCGCCATTTCTTCGAATAGCGAAAAACGAAGCTGAGGTCGCCGCAATGTTGGCGATTAAGAAGGCTTTGGATCCCAAAGGAATTCTCAACCCTGGGAAGATTTTCGAGCCCTATGAGGTTTGGAAGCAGAAGCCGATTACGGTGCGATTACCGTGGGACAAAAAACCGATTTTGGGGAAGTAATAAGACAAAGGTAGCGACCGATCTCCGAGGGGTCATCTGCTTGCTCTGCAATAGCCGCTCGGAGATCGGCCGCTACCAAATCCAGAAATCGTTAAGCGTTCTTAATTTCTTGGTAGGCCCAGTCCAGCCAAGGAAGCAAGGCTTCGGTGTCGCTCGCGTCAACCGTTGCCCCGCCCCAAAGGCGAATGCCCGATGGTGCGTCGCGGTAGGAACCGAAATCGTAGGCTACTTCTTCTTTGGAGACGAGGGCGACGAGTTGCTTTGCCTTGGCCGCTTGGTCTTCCGCTGAAAGTTCTTGATACCAAGGATCGACGATTTTCAAGCAAATCGAAGTGTTGGAGCGTTCCTCGGTGTTTTCGGCGAGGAAGTCTACCCAGTCCGATTGTTCGACCCAAGATTCGACTGCTTTCAGATTTGCGCTGGAGCGTTCGATCAGAGCGGGTAGTCCGCCGATTTCCTCGGCCCAACGCAGACCATCAACTGCGTCTTCGATGCAAAGCATAGAGACGGTATTAATGGTCGCTCCTTCGAAGATGCCTTTGATGAGCTTGCCACCTTTGGTGAGGCGAAAGATTTTCGGTAGCGGCCAGGAAGGAGTGTAGTTTTCGAGGCGTTCGATTGCGCGCGGGCTGAGCGCGATCATTCCATGAGCACCTTCGCCTCCCATGACTTTTTGCCAGGACCAAGTGACTACGTCGAGTTTGTCCCAGGGTAGTTCCATTGCGAATGCGGCAGATGTGGCATCGCAGATTGTCAGACCTTCACGGTCTGCGGGGATCCAATCACCACTGGCGACTTTGACTCCTGAAGTCGTACCGTTCCAAGTGAAGACGACATCGTTCTTGAAATTCACCGATGAAAGATCGGGGAGCTTGCCGTAGTCAGCGGTGAGCGTGTTGACGTTGTCGAGCTTGAGCTGCTTTTGCACGTCGGAGACCCAGCCGGAGCCAAACGATTCCCAAGCAAGCATGTCTACGCCACGTTGGCCAAGGAGAGACCACAAGGCTAATTCAACTGCACCGGTGTCGGATGCGGGTACGATGCCGCAAACGTAGCCTTCTGGAACCCCGAGGATCGACTTCGATCGTTCGATGACTTCTTCGATGCGAGCCTTAGCGGGTTTAGCGCGATGCGATCGGCCAACGAGCGCGTTTTCCAGGCTTGCGAGTGACCAGCCAGGTCGTTTCGAACAAGGCCCGGAGGAAAAGAATGGGCGATTCGGTTTTTGTGTTGGTTTCATGGCTATTCAAAATATGGAAGCGAGCGAGCTATCGAATTCTCAATGGTCGTTGCAATGATCTACATGTATGAAACTTGCAAGATGATGTACTAGGAAGGAATCTGATTCGATCTTTAAGGTTACAACGTAGTGATTTTAAAGGTTCTAGGATTCCCCATTTTTCATTGTTCCAATTCCTATTCACACGATTTTTGATCGATGCTTGAGTAGTCGATGATCGTGTGGGTTATCTGGCCTTGGTGGACGAGATTGCGATCGGTCGGGCAATCATCGTCGTCAAGTGTTTCGAGTGGTTTGTAGGCGAAGTTGAATTGATCGCCGTCTCGTTCGAAAAGGGAACTGGAAAGCGTGCGTGCAGCTCGCGCTTTTCGAATGCTTGCTTGGTCGAGAGATCGGTTTGGGAAATTCAAGCTGTGTACTTGGCCGTACTTTGGGTTTTGATCTTCGATAAACGTTGATGCGAAGATTTCTAAAATACGAGTCGCGTGATCGAGATGGGCTTGGAGTTCTCTGGAGAGCTCTTGGCTGCGTTGGCTAACGGCATGAAATGCCTCTGGGTCGAGGTACATGGAAGCGGCGATCGCGGGTATGTTTTGAAGAGAGGCTTCTAGGGCGCCACCGATGGTGCCGGATGAGGCGATGAAGCTTAGGCCAGCATTGTGACCGATGTTTATACCTGAAACGACCAGGTCCGGTCGAGATGGACACAGGTGGGCTAGGGCGATGTTGACACAATCGCTGGGCGTTCCGGACAAACTGTATGCGGAGCACGGGAAATCTGAACGAGTCAGCAATTCGACGGTGCCTCGTCGGCTCATGGCTTTGCCGATCCAACTTTGTTCGTCGATTGGCGCGACGACGGTGACGTGATGGCTCTTGGCAAAGGTTTCAGCGAGCGGTTTGAGAAAAGGGGAGTCGATGCCGTCGTCGTTAGTAATGAGAATCTTCATACGTTGTCTGGTTTAAAATTTGGTCGAAAAAAAAGGCCAGAGCGATTCGCTCTGGCCTTTGAAATTAATTGGAATCCGATGAGAGGATTATTCTGCGCTTTCCGCAGCCTTTTTCTCTTCTTTTGCTTCGTCTTCGGC
>JAPKDW010000410.1 GCA_028822375.1 Opitutaceae bacterium
TTAACTAATCAAACTACAAACTAATATGAAAAAGAAATTCCTAGCGGTAATCGTTACGGGTCTACAGTCTAGGGCTGCAGGTCTTTTTTTGGATTCACTTCGGAAACAAATTGAGTTTCCCCATCTTCAAACATTGATCAGTTCGTCGAAACCGATTCGTAAACAGCTGCTTGCCAACGTTTCCACCAAAGCTTGGCTTTCGAATCATCATCAAATAAGACTGCTTCGATTCCCAGGCGATTGGCTATATAGACATTCTCCTTTAGATCATCGAAATATACTGCCTGGGAAGGTTCACACTTATGCTGATCGAGGATAAATTCGAATACCCGAGGCTCAGGTTTCCGCATACCTATCTCATTCGATAAATAGCGAGTTTCAGTTCCTTGTTCATCGTAATGAATCAATATGGGTTTTTGTAAATTTAATTACAATCGATTAGAAATTCACCAATCTTATGCGCCTCAAGGTAAAACCGTACTATTACTGAATCCGTTTACGCGCCTCCCTGTATCTTAGTATCCCGCATCCATTCTAAAAATTGACGCATCGCGTTGCCACGGTGACTAATAGCCGCTTTCTCCTCTGAAGTCATCTCTGCAGTTGTACGCTCCTTTCCCAAAGGCAAAAAAACAGGGTCATAGCCAAAACCACTCTCCCCTCGCCGCTCTCTCAAGATCGTACCGAATATCTCGCCAATAAAGAGGCGCTCTTCACCGTGTGGAGCCACAACCGCCAAATGACACTCAAAACTCCCGCCTCGCTTGCCGTTCGGCACATTTCCCAATTCTCGAATCAATTTCTCGAGATTCTCTTCGTCCGTCGCGTTTTCGCCTGCATAGCGAGCCGAATATACTCCTGGAGCGCCATTGAACGCCTCAATACAAATTCCACTATCATCGGCCAAGGCAAGGCCATCCTCCGGTAAAAGCGCCGCCAAAGCCCGTGCCTTCTTCAAAGCATTCCCCGAAAACGTATTCTGATCTTCAACCACCTCAGGCATTCCTCCAACAGCCTCAGCCGTGTGGACTTCGACATCGAGACCTGCTGCCGCTAACATCGCCGCCAACTCCTCGATCTTATGGAGATTACTCGTTGCTAAATACAGTCTCATCTACGTCCAAGCGTGACGGATACGATACGAACCCCCGCATCAATTGATCATCCCCATACACTTCATTGCGTACTCGATCGAGACGAATCGCCTGGGACAATTTCTCAATTCGCATACCTCTATACACTGGTTTCGCCTTATCATCTCCCAACAAGATGGGGGCCCGGTAGTTGAAATGATAATCCAACTCCCGCATATGCAGAAGCTCGCTCGTCAGTTTACTGCCTCCTTCGAAATAGATTCCGTTAATCCCGACATCGTAGCACTTCTTTTTAAACTTCGAAAACGGCACCTTCATGTTTTCCGCCGGCAAGACCCATACGTTCACTCCCTCCGTTTCCAAACGACGAATATATCCGGTGCCAGCTGCATCCGTAGTGACCACGATCGTATTGTCCCGATGATCGTCCGTATAAACCGAAGGCAAGTAACGCTCCATCGCAGTGCGCAATAAACCGTCCATAACGAACCTTACGCCACACCATTCTTCTTCGCCGTCAATCCGACTCGTTAAGCGCGGTCCATCTTTGATCACGGTGCCGGCTCCCACCCCAATCGCCGGAAACAAACGACGCCACAGCATCACGTTTTGCCGAGCCTCTTCGCCTGTAATCCATTTCGACTCTCCCGTTCGACAAGCGATCTTTCCATCCAAGGTAGTAGCGGATTTCACCGCCAACATCGGAGAGCGCTTGTTGACCCAGTGATTGAAGATCAGATTCAAATCTTCGCAGTCATCAATCAGAATCCGGCGTTCCACCTCAATCCCCATTTCCTTCAGCGCGTCGCTTCCTTTGTTCTCATGATCCGCTACGGGATCGCAGGCCCCTATCAATACATGTCGCACTCCCGATTCGACGATCGCCTTAACACCGGAATCCAAACGATTCGAAGACGACCCGGGCTCGAGCGTCAGAAAAAGGCTCGCCTCGCCCACCGGCTTGCGTCCCAACGATTCGAACAAACGCGCTTCAGGCCCTCTTGAACCCGATTGAGAGACATGCTCGCGAGCGACGATTTTCCCATTTTCGACCAAAACCGCGCCGATCATAGGCTGCGGATGAGTCCGGCCCCATCCCTTACGCGCCTCGTCGAGAGCCGCTTTCATGAAGATTTCTTTTTCAGATTGTGTCATGGCCATACGTAACGAGCTCGATTAGAACAGTTTTAATCGATCATACAATCCTCATCTTCAGTCTCGCACGACGTTCAGGCTCTAACAATCAGACCCGCAATCCCAATCTCAATCCTCGAGACTTTAACGTCCAAAACGAATCCCGAAAAAACAACGCCTAC
>JAPKDW010000411.1 GCA_028822375.1 Opitutaceae bacterium
TGTGATCTCCCGATTCGGATCGGGAGATCTGATATTCCGTTCGGAGTCAATCCACTGAACACGGAATCGCCATTTAACTGCAAATGTACTGCTCGAGTTGGGCACCTGCGCCGTTCCGCGCTACCTAGCGACACCTCGATTGCCATCCGGGCCTCGCTACATCCGGTGACTCAGTATCTCTAGCGATGACCCTCCAAACGGTGTAAACGTGAAGGTGTCGCCCTTTTTCTCCAGTACAGCAGTATTGAAATCATAAATATCAATCCTGCCCGGCTTTGCAAAGTACTCAAGTTTTGCAATATCCAGCGCATACCGATCCCGGAGTTCGCGCTTTTCCTCCTCATTTAGGTGCCGAAGAAACTCGCGGTTCGATTGATCTTGAGCAAGCGCGGTCGCAAATGACATTGCAATTGCGAAGAGCAGTATGCGGATCATTGGTGTCATGTCCCTCCTGGAGATTTGAAGGCAATTTCAACGATTGCTATTAAGTCAACGTCTCGCAATGCGGGCAAGGGTCAACCAGCACTCGATTCTCCCGGCTCAGGTCAACGTTTGCGTTGGGTCACAAGCAGACTATTTCGCTCGGTTTACCCCAACGGCTGCTTCCGGGGGTAAGCCAGCCATTAGGAGCTATGGATATCCGCTATTTTCTTGAGCGTTGTGGAACCAGTGGCACGAAGTCTGCTTTACCCGATACCGGTCGTTCAAATCATCGAAATTTAGAAGAAATCGACTTCCGCTTTCGGCCAGAAGCAGACGTTAGTTGGCTGGAAATGAGTCGCCCAAACGGACCGCTCGTCCACCCTGTGACTCGAAACCGACGGGGACACCATCTTGCACATCAAAAGTGAATAACGAACCGGTTTCTGATCCAAAAAACACCTGGTCCGACTGCGGATACAGCCAATCCGTGTAGTCGAAAACTACGCCAGAGAGTTTCAGTCGATTGCCATCGACGGAAATATCGAACACTCCAACCTGTTCAAGCTCGTATTGGCCCACGAACTTATTCAGCGACTCCTGCTCGAGTTCGATAATTTCCCTGACCACAGGCTCGATACCTGGCAAGCCGTACTCGTTTGCAACTGATAAAAGTAGCTCACGAATTATCTTGCCGTTATCAGAATTGACCATTACAACCACTGCATATGGTTGGTCTTTCCACGCGAATAATTGAGCCCGGAAACCTTCGTCGGCACCTCCGTGACCAAATGTGTGGTCCTGAACAGAAGGACCCAGACCATGAGTATCGCTCTCAGCATCAAGCATTTCAGACACGGTCTTATAGGACAGAACCCCGTCTTGGCCGCTTTGCAGAATTCTTTGGATTTCGATCCCATACTGAATAAGCTCACTAGGCGTCGTCCATAGGCCGGCCGCAGCCATCTCAGGATAGATGGGCCATTTACCCTCAACCTCGTCTCCGTTCGCCCTATAGCCAGTCGCTGCAATCCCATGCAGCGCGACCGGTAGAGGATTCTCATACGTGCTTCCAGGCATACGCATTCGATCCAGTACGTTTTCTTTCATGCTTTGGGCGAAACCGAGATCCTCAGTGTCCTCAATCGCCAGCTGCATAATCGTGTAACCACCACCGGAATATTGCCAGGCCTCCCCGGGTTGTCTGAACACGCGAACAGGATCGGTGTTGCCCTTCCCATCAAGAACGTCAACAACGCTCGGGACCTCGTCTCCTTTGTCGTAACCCGGAAACCCCCATACGGTTAGGCCAGCTGTATGACTGAGTATCCGCCGCAAGGTTACATTTTCCGTCGTAGTGAATTCGTTGTTCGGCACCTGCCATGAAGTCAGATAGTGGTTTACGTCTTCGTCCAGAGTGAAGACCTCATCTTCGACGAGTTGCAGCGATCGAATGGCAGCGACGGGCTTGCTTATAGAGCCCGCTAGAAGATAAGAACCTGTCGTCATTGGCTTGTTTTCGCTCTTGTCTGCCATGCCATACGCTTGTGCCCACTCAACTTCGCCATTGGAAGAAAAAGCCACACTGAGTCCAGGTATGCCAAGTTCCTCCAGGCGCTCATCTAGGTTGAAATATTCTTGCGGTTGGCCCTTGATCTGCAAACTGGAGATAAGTCCGTTTTCGATCCGGATTATCCGTGAATCGAGTTCTGATTCGGCATCGGACCTATCACCGGGGGAGCAGGAAACCAGTAGGAAGGAAACAAAGAGAAGCGAGGATCGTAGCACTAGGATGTCTGCATCTGGTTTTTACCCCTTCAAAGGCATGTTTCTCGAATGTCTGCTTTGTGGTCTTGCTCAGGTTTAGTGGACACCTTCATAAAGGTCTATATTGATCTTTGGAGGTGCACCATGACCCGAAGAAAACGGTACAGCAAAGAGTTTAAGCGTGAAGCACTAAGGCGTGCAAATGAGA
>JAPKDW010000412.1 GCA_028822375.1 Opitutaceae bacterium
TTTTTGGGTGAGGTTGATTTGTTTTGGGATGCTTTGTAACTCCGTTTTATTCAGTTCGGGTAATTACCTCGAAGATTGTCGAAGACCCCGACTTGTCGGTGGCTTCGGTGCTGTTTTGGGTAGCGGCCGATCTCCGAGCGGCCACTACCTTTTTCATAATTGAGAGTTTGTCCGGGATGTTTACTCAACCAAACAATAAAGGGCGCTTCGTTCAACCAGGCAGTGCAGACAACTGAGACTCAGCGCCCCTTCTTAGATTACCCCAGACTCGAAATGAACCCAACTTTACTCCAAACGATCAACCCAGTCTCAGTCGTCTGACTTTGGCGTTAGCGATTAAGAATAAATATATTAGAAGCTGGGATTGCAGAACCCAAGGAAACAGTATCCTCAAACTGACGGATGGACTTCTTCAGTCCATATTCGCAAAAAGCTTGGACACCTTGCTGAAATAACGCCAAACGCCACTAAACACTCATGAGCATTCAAAAAAATTCTACTCGAGCCACCCGTCGCTCCACCATCACCTGGATGCTCACCGCGTCTTCAACGATTCCTTTTTTAAACGCAGACACGTCTCCCGAGGAATTCAGTGCCTCCGACCCTAAGCTCAACACGCCGAGAAAGGATCTCTGGGACCGCACTTTAAACAAATCCCAATTCCCTCTCGTCGCCACTCTCGCCGATATCATTCTCCCCAGTAGCGATGGAAAACCAAGCGCTAGCGATCTCCACATCCCCGATTTCATCGACGAGTGGATCAGCGCCCCCTATGCTCTGCAGCAAAAAGACCGCTTAATCATTCTCGCAGGTCTAAAGTGGATCAAGAAAGAATCCCGGAAACGCTTCAAGAAAGGCTTCACTAAGCTGAGCGAGATTCACCAAGCCGCCATCTGTATCGACATCAGCAATCCGATCACCGCTAAACCAATCTACGAATCAGCGGCGGCCTTCTTTCTCCTTTTCCGAAAACTCACTTTTGGAGCCTACTTCACTACTGAAGTCGGAAAAAAAGAAATTGGAGAAACCCCGCTTTCGACTTTAGAGCTGCCTGCTCCAAGAGAACCTGCCGTTCCTAGGAAACGGACTCGTGTCGAAAAGCGTGAACCCAGCGAAAGGCCGAATCAAGATCAGAAGCCGAATCAGAAGCGAAAGCCGAATCAAGATCGGAAACCGAATCAAGAGCGGAAGCCCAATTTCAAGCCGCGTGCCCAACGCAGCAACACCGGAAGAAAGTAAGCAAACAGACTGAGATGATCTAAACTTAGTATTTTCCATTGTTATCCTAGCCTCTAAAATGACGAACCCAGTCCGAGGCGGAATAAAAAGATCAATTCGAGTATATCTATAATTTGGAGAAGCATTCCATTCGGCTAACAATAAAGGGCGAATGCTCAGCAAGCTGAGAAGCGCCCTTTATTGTTCGAAGCGTTTTCGATAAGGTTGAGCAACTAGCAACTAGCAACTAGGAACTAGGAACGTTTTCGGAATCGGGAACTCGTCGCAGTGAGCTAAAAGGTACGCTCTACCGAAAGTTGACGATTAATCCGATTCTCATGTGTTACAGGATCGAAGGGCAAAAGATCTACGTCGTCCACGTTGTACGGAGGGAGCTGGAATTTAAAATGAAGCGTATTCAATAAAATGATAAGTAATTCGAATCTGGTAGAGTTTACGTACCGTTCTTGCAAGGATCCGAGTCTTTAGTATTGTCCTCCCATTACCCTGATATGTGTATTCAAATCGCAACTAAACAAGATTGGCCCGATCTTATTCGGATCTATAACGAGGCGGTTGATACGAGGGTGTCGACGGCGGATACTGAATATGTCACGATCGAGTCTCGAAAGTCATGGTTGGTTGAACACCAAGATGAGCGTTTTCCAATTTTTGTGAAAACCGTGAATGACGGTGTGGTTGGTTGGTGCAGCATTAGCGCTTACCGCTCCGGTCGGCCAGCTGTGGCTGGGTCATGCGAAATTAGCTATTATGTTTCGGCAAAACATCGCGGCCAAGGTGTTGCGTCTGAGTTGATCGAGCATGCTTTGGCAAAATGTCCGGCTTTAGGGATACGGATTTTGTTTGGGATCTTGTTAGAATCGAATGCTCCGAGTATCCATCTGCTTACAAAGTATGGTTTCAAGGAGTGGGGAAGGTTGCCAGAAGTTGCTGAGATCGATGGGAAGCGTTTTGATCATGTTTACCTGGGCCTTCAGCTAGAGGGGTGATTTGCGTTCTAAATTAATAGGATACGCTTCGCTGGATGATGCCTCCTTTGTCGGCAGCATGATGATTCTCATGTGTAATTCATCATGCTACCCGCCTGGGCCATTGGCCTCAACTTAACTCTATTTGAAAGAATTATTGCAGATCCCACGCCGAAGTCTCGGCG
>JAPKDW010000118.1 GCA_028822375.1 Opitutaceae bacterium
TTCTTTAAAAGTGAAAGGCGCTCCGGTCATTTCCTCGACTGCTGATCGTTCGATTTCTCGCGGAAGTTGTCTTGGCTCAAATTCTAAGGTTTGGTGTCGCTTCTCCATGTTCTTCCAATGATCGAGGCAACGTTTAACTTCACTTCGATCGGGCTTGCGTCCATAGGAGCGCTGAAACAGATCTTCGATCGCTTTCTTGCGGCTTGGATTTTGCTCGAGAAGATCTATCGCGGTAGCCACTGAACGCTTAAGCGCGTCTTCGCTATTAAAGAGACTGAATACTTGAGGCGTCACGGTGGAGGTCTGACGAAATTCGCAAGATTCGTCGGGACTCGGTTGGTTGAACACCTCCATGAAGGGGTTGCGGAGACCGCGGATTTTCTTGGCGTAAACGGAGCGGCGGTTTCTGAGTTCCGGCGTCCGAGAGGGTTCGTAGGAAGCCGCGAATGAACCCATTACTTGGCGGGGCTGCAAGGCAACGTCCATATTGATTTCCGGACGGGCAGGAAGACCTCCTATCGTTGGGCTCAATTCGCCGGATACAAACAGCATGCTATCGCGCAGTTCCTCTGCGCTGAGGCTCCTTTGTCTGAATACCGCGTACATCTCGCCTAGCGGATCCTTTTCTGCGATCAGATCGCGATTTGCGTGTTCCGTGGATCGCCGGTAGGTTTCAGAAGACATGATCCGCCGATGGAGGTCCTTGATCGACCAACCGTTTTCGATGAATCGCGTTGCCAGGAAATCAAGGAGTTCCGGATGGGTCGGCTTGCTCGCCATAGCTCCGAAGTTGTTGGGGTTGCCTGCGATTCCTCGAGCGAAATGGTAACTCCAGATCCGGTTAACGATAGAACGTGGGACTAGGACATTATCTGAACTGGCTAGCCACTTGGCGAACGCCAGGCGACGGCCTTCGGGAGACTTGGGGATCGTATTCCAGGGAGTGGCTTCGATGGTGTCATTGGAACCGGGCAGGGCACTGAAAACCCCGGGAGTCACCTCTTCCCCGGGACCGAAGGGATCGCCTCCGTTTAAGATGTGGGAACTCTCGAATTTGCCGCCTTTTCTAGGGTCCTTTGGCATCGTCAGCATGGTCCCCGATTTGGGGCCATTATTGGGCGAAGGGCCCGTGTAGACCGACATGGCATAAGGCTCGAATTTATTCATTTCGAACTGGGAGCGAGAGACATTCTTTGCCCCGACCTTTACGATGCCAAGCTCTTCAAAGCTTAAGCCAATGTTGCGGGGAGGCAGTTTTTCATCGGGAATTCCTTGGGCGGCGAGTTCCCTGCGCGTTCCCACGGGAAGACCGTTTTCGATGCACCATTGATCCTGGGCCGCCTTCTGCTTTTGGTTGAGCGTGTCCCGCATTTCAGCGAAATAGCTTATCCGCTTCGCCATGACCTCTTTTTCATCGAGATCAACGAGATGTTCGTAGTCTTGAAAGGGGATCTCGCGGTCCGCAAATTGCGTCGTGTTGAAGACGGCTTGGATCCGGTAGTAGTCTTTGGTGGGAATCGGATCAAACTTGTGGTCGTGGCAACTGGCGCACTGTAAAGGGTGGGAAAGGAAGGTCTGGCCTACGATATCCGTAACGTCGTCGAGGAATTGCTGACGCGTTTCGCGTTCGACCGACATGGATGTGTGTTCCCAGGGGCCCATGCGGAGAAATCCAGTCGCAAGTATCATTTCCGGGTTGTCGGGGTCCCATTCGTCGCCCGCGATTTGTTCGATAGTGAATTGGTCGAAAGGCTTGTCCTGGTTGAAAGAGCGAATTACGTAGTCGCGGTACCGCCAGGCGCTGGGGCGCTCGTAGTCATTGGAGTATCCCGATGAGTCTGCGTAGCGTACGACATCGAGCCAGTGCCTTCCCCATTGTTCGCCATATCGGGAGTCGGCTAGCAACCGGTCGACTACGATCTGAAACGCTTCTAGGTCGGGTCGGCGGTCTCGGACGAAGCTTTTCACTTCCTTGGGAGTGGGCGGCAAGCCGATAAGGTCGAAGGTGGCGCGGCGAATCAAGGTTCGCCGGCCCGCTAATGGCGCTGCGGGAATTCCATATTCTTCAAGACGTTCATAGATAAACGCGTCGATCGGATTATCGGCTTTGGCGGATGTCTCAGGGATAGCGGGGTTGGCAATCGGTTGGTAGGCCCAGAGATTCTCTTCCTGGTAGCGTCGATTGGCCCATTCTTCGGACAGGGCGCCGCTGGTTTGCACGATGACGCCTTCGGCGTGTTTTTCGCGTATGGCGGCGATACGGTCTTCCTCGATCCATGGAGCCCCGGCATTGATCCAATCGCGGAGCGCCCAAGTCTGTTCTTCAGTTAGCCGGTCATTTTCTTTGGGCGGCATCTCGAAATCCGGATCTTCCCATCGAATTGCCTCCATTATGAAGCTGAACTCCGCGTCGCCCGGGATGAGCACATCGTCGAAGAATTCTCCACCTTTGAGCATGGATTCTAAGCTCGTAAGATCGAGCTCGCCTTCGATTTCCTCGGGGTCGTCTCCATGGCACGAAAAGCATTTGTCAGCCAATATGGGCATAACTTCTAGAGCGAAGAGCTTCTCGCCGTCTGTAAAGTCATCGTCTTGGGCTAACGAGCCAGTCGGGCACAGGACTATCGACAGAAGGCAAGCTACTAGAGTTAGGTGGCTAAACTGGATAATTCGAAAGGCTTTGATCAAGGGTGCTTTCATGGGAGACGATGGAAGATAACGATAGACAACAGAGATGGATTATAGACATTTGAATTGCAAGATTCTACTAAATTCACTGCATAAACTTTCATAATAAACGCATCGCTATTGCTTGTTTTTACGGGAGTTGTTGGAAAAATAGACAAAAATCTTTAATTATATGAGCATGAGGGTTGACGTTCATTAATCTGCTCCATTTTCTTCGCAGCGATGCTTTCGGATTCTCTGAATTTCAATGAGGTAGTGGGAACGGCGCTCGAGTTTGCGGAGGGACGTCAACACGAGCGCAAATGTTACGGCTCGTATGTGGAAGATATGCCGGAGCAGGACTTTCGGTTTCGAATCGCATTCGTGCAGCATGATGGAGATTTTAAGATGCACGCCCACGAATATTCAGAGCTGGTCTTTGTTTTGAGCGGACGAGCGACCCACGTTACGGAAATAGAAGAGCATGAATTGGAGAATGGGGACGTATTCGTCATAAGCGGCGACCGGAAGCACGGGTTCAAAAACGCCCAAGGGTTGAGCCTCTGCAATATCATGTTCGATCCGGAACAGTTTCTTTGTGGGCGAAAGGAATTGGAAGAAATGATGGGCTATCAAGCCCTCTTCGAATTGCAGCCGCGTACGCGAAGCGTCGACCGATTCCAGGAGCGTTTGCATCTTTCGCCTAAGGACCTTGCTTACGCGACGAACTTGATCACGAATTTAAAAGTTGAATACGGAAATCAGATTGAAGGACGGCGATTGGTGATTACAAGCGGGTTTCACTTGTTAGTTACGTTCGTGTGTCGTTTGTACGGTCGTGAAAAAAAGGATACGATTTTACCGCTGACTCAAATGGCGAAGGTCGCGTCCTATATTCAAAAAAATTATCGCGAGGCTCTTCGAGTCGAGGATTTAGCAGGCATTGCCAACCTTTCGGTGAGTCATTTGCAGCGTAAATTCCGAAAGATTTATGAAACGACTCCGGTTTCCTATATTAACAAACTAAGGATTCACGAGGCGTGCGAGATGCTTAAAGACGGGAGTAACAGCATGACTCATATCGCTTATCATTGTGGCTTTGGAAGCAGTTCTTTCTTTTCGAGGCAGTTTCGGCAGGCCTTGGGCGAAAGCCCTTCCGCCTATCGTAACCGCAATGTAGGCACGACCTTTGATCTTTAGTGTTTTGGTCCGCTAACTTTTGATGAGAAAAAGTCAATTTCGCGTTCAAATTGTAGGAGCGGGTTTATCCCGCGATTCTTCTTGTTCTATTCCATTCAAATCTACGCTATCGCGGGGTAAACCCGCTCCTACATTGTCTTAATCCCCATTTTTATTAATCCTTTGAATACACTATCATGACATACAACCCTCCAAACGACCGATACGAAAAAATCGAATACAACCGTTGTGGGAATAGCGGTCTAAAACTGCCTCCTATTTCATTGGGATTGTGGCATAACTTCGGGAGCGTCGACAGTTTCGAGAATGCTCGAGATCTGATTCGCTATTCATTTAACGAAGGAATTACGCATTTTGACCTAGCCAATAATTACGGACCCGCGCCGGGGTCGGCTGAGGCGAATTTCGGCAAAATTTTAAAAGAGGACTTCGCCAACCATCGCGACGAGATGATCATCACTTCCAAGGCAGGCTACTTGATGTGGGATGGTCCGTATGGGGAGTGGGGCTCGAAGAAACATGGGGTGGCCAGTCTGGATCAGAGTTTGAAGCGAATGGGTCTCGAATACGTGGATATTTTCTATTCGCACCGTCCTGATCCAGATACTCCGATCGAAGAGGCGATGGATGCTTTGGAGTATGCCGTCCGTTCAGGCAAGGCCCTGTACGTGGGGATATCGAATTATTCGGCCAGTCAAACTCGAGCGGCTTACGATGAATTGGCGAAGCGGGGGATTCGTTGCTTGGTTCATCAACCGCGTTACAATATGTTGGATCGCTGGGTCGAAGATGAACTTTTGGATACGCTCGATGAACTTGGAATGGGGAGCGTGGCTTTCAGTCCGTTGGAACAAGGCATCCTTACAGATCGCTATTTTAAAGACGTGCCAGCGAATTCACGTGCGCGTTCCGAACACAGTCCATTCCTGGATGCCGATGAGGTGAATGCTAAACGCGAATTGGCGTTGGCGTTGAACGAAGTCGCCAAGGAGCGTGGACAGACTTTGGCTCAAATGGCGTTGGCCTGGGTGCTGCGTCGCAAAACAGTGACTTCCGTAATCATCGGCGCAAGTTCGACGAAGCAGATCGCTGACAATTTGGGCGCTGTTAAGAATACGATTTTTTCGGATGAGGAATTGGTTCGGATCGATGCGATTCTCAATTCGTCGACGGTGAGCGTTTAGGATTTTGCGTCGCGAGGTACGGGAACCATTCGTTTTAAGAAACGTTTGAGTTGATGTTACCGGATGGAGGGGTATGGTTTTTCCCATACCCTTTTTTGCCCTGATGTTTAATCGTTCCTCCGTTTTCCATTTTTTTGCCCTCTCTCTCTTAAGCGTGGCGTATGCTGGCGAGAGGCCAAACATTCTGATCATCCTTGCTGATGATTTAGGTTATTCGGATCTTGGTTTTCAGGGAGGTGAAATCGAGACTCCTAATATCGATCGCCTTGCGAATGGTGGTTTGATCTTCACTCAATTCTACAATTGCGCGCGTTGTGGGCCGACGAGAGCCAGTATCATGACCGGGCTTTATAGCCATCAGGTGGGCGTTTACGAGCTGGAGCCTGTGGAGCCTGGGAACAATATCTTCCTCTCCGAGCTGCTGGCGGAAAATGGATACGCGACTTACATGTCGGGGAAATGGCATTTGGGCAATACGCCCGAACGCTTGCCACCCGCAAGAGGTTTTGATCATTCCTACGCTTATGAAGGTTGCTGCGGCGATTATTGGGAACCTCCGTTGTACGTTCTGGAATCTCCAGAAGTTAAACCCATCACTTACGCGGACGGTGAATTTCATGCAACCGATGCCACTTCGGATCATGCGGTCAGGTTCTTGCAGCATCACGAGAAACAAGAAGGTGATAGCCCCTTTTTCCTCTATCTGGCTTATCAAGCGCCGCATGCGCCCATTCAGGCTCCCAAGCATTTGATAGACAAATACGTCTCACGATACGAGCAAGGTTGGGACAAGATTCGCGAGGCTCGCTGGAATGCGATGAAGGAGCGGGGGTTGTACGCGAACTACAAATCTGTCCCGCCGTTTTCGGACTCGCCAGCTTGGCATGATGAACATCCAGTGCCGACTAAAATTCGGAAATGGAATTCTCTGAGCAAGGTAGAGAAAGCGGATCAGGCCCGTCGTATGGCGACATTTGCCGCGATGGTCGACCAAATGGATCAAGGCATTGGTAGGACGATCGCTCAGTTGGAGTTGATGGGCGAGCTGGAGAACACCTTGATATTCTTTCTCTCGGACAATGGAGCGAATTACGAAGGCGGACCGGATGGAAGAGATGGTCCTCTCAAGGGGAAAGCGCTTGCCAATATGGGGCAGCCTGGAACGAAACATCACGAGGGCTCACCTTGGGCTGCTGTGGGGAATACGCCTTTCAGGCTGTACAAGCATTTCAATCACGAAGGTGGAATCCATACGCCGCTGATTGCTCATTGGCCGAAAGGAATCGAGCGAGCAGGGGAAACGGAATCGCAGCGTGGGCATGTAATCGATTTCATGGCGACAATCGCGGACGGGGCGAATGTCGAGTATCCGAAAACCTATGGGTCGAATACGATCCTGCCTATGGAAGGGATCAGCTTAATCCCCGCTTTTGAAGGTGAAGAGATTGAGGATCGCGGCCTGTTCTTCGAACACGAGGCGAATCGAGCTTTGTTTAGAGGCAAATACAAACTCGTATCGAAAAACTTCACATCGACTGATGGACAAGCGCATCACGACTGGGAGCTCTACGACATAGAGAAGGATCCCCTCGAGCAAAATGATATCGCTTCTCAGAACTATGACCTGGTAATCGAGCTAGCGCGTGAATGGCACCAGTGGGCGACCCGAACCGACGCGATTGTCGGCTACGAGAAGTGGATGCTGAAATTGCAGCATTACTGGCAAACGGGTTCAAGGGATTATTTGAATGATGCTTTTTGAACTCTATTGCCTTCGGTTAAATGCTTCGTTGCTAATTGTGGTAGCGGCCGATCTCCGAGCGGCCACTGAACGATGCAATCGTTCAGACATTGCCCTCGACTTGTCGGTGACGCCTTCAATAAATATGGCCGATGTGGAAAGACCGGGCGCTACATTTTGAATACCTCGTGAATGCTTTAATATGATGATCGGAAAATTGAATACGAACGTTCTAATAACGTTATCGATTGCAGCTGCTTCATTGCTGGTCGCATGCCAGCCTAAGTCTGCCTCGGTGGTCGGCTCTGCTGCTGACTATCCTAGCAAAAGTGGCTCGATTATATGTCCTTGGGCACCCGGTGGAGGGACTGATCGATTGGCTCGTTTTATGGCGGATCAGCTGCAAAAAGAACTAGGTAAGCCATTTGTCGTGGTCAATCAAACCGGTGGCAGTGGGGCGGTAGGGCACTCTGCGGGCGCCTTGGCCAAGCCGGATGGACATACTCTGACGATGGCAACCTTCGAGCTCAGCACGATGCATTGGATGGGGATCTCGCACCTGACTTGGAAAGACTATGAACCTGTCGCTGAACTAAACGCGGATGCGGCGGCGATAATAGTGCGAAGCGATTCTCCGTGGAAATCGTTGAAGGATTTAATTGGATACATCGAGGCGAACCCTGGAAAGTTGACCATGTCGGGCACTGCGACTGGCGGCGCCTGGGATTTGGCTCGAGCTGGTTTTCAATTGGAGGCTGGCTTGGCGGTCGACGCAGTTCGTTGGATTCCGAGTAAAGGATCAGCGCCGTCGATTGTAGAATTGCTTGGGGGCCATGTTGATGCGGTTTGCTGTAGCGTTCCGGAAGCGATTTCTCAGATTGAAGCGGGCCAGTTAAGGGCTTTGGTTGTTATGGCTCCTGAGCGCCTGAGTGCTTACCCAAATCTGCCAACTGCAATTGACGAAGGCGTGAATTGGTCGGCGGTAGGCTGGCGGGGCATTGTCGCGCCCAAGGGTACTCCGCCTGATATCGTAAAGAAGATCAGCGACGTTTGTATCAAGATTGTGGAGTCTGAAGCCTACGGAGAGTTTATGAGGAAGAATGGATTTAATGTTGAACTGAAATCCAACGAGGCGTTCGCTACGTTTTTAGAGGAACAGGACGCTCAGTGGAAAACGGTAATCGAAGCGACGGGTTACGCGAGGTAATGAGCGAGTCGAGTTTGGGGAAAAATAGAAGCGGTTCGCTTGGATACGTTTTAATCGTATTCGCTCTGATTGTATTGTATTTTTCGAGAGATATTAGAGAGCTCGGATTCGGTAACAATTCCGATCCTGGGCCAATGCTTTTTCCTGTGGGGCTTTCGATCTTAATCGCCTTTGGTGGAGCTATTGAAATTTACGCAAACTGGAAGGTGAAAACCCAATCGGGAGAAGCCATTGGTCTCGTTGATGAGAGTTCTGCCTTGGATGTAAAAAACAAGCGCCTCCGAGCGGGAGCTCTTATGGGTTTGTTTCTCGTTTATATTTTGGCGATGCCCTATGTGGGATTTACTTTAGGTACTTTGGTATTTGCGACTGCAATGATGATGCTTTTGAAAATTCCCTGGAAGATGGCCTTGTCGGTTTCCGTTGCTTTGACGCTAGTCGTGAATCTCCTTTTCGGGATGTTGTTTCATGTACCACTGCCTAGCGGTATTTTCGGGTTACCATTTTGATTAGGATATGATTTCGGATTTACTTCAGTTTCATGTATTGGTTCCTTGGCTACTAGCGATGCTGTTTGGCATCTTTGTCGGAGCGACGCCTGGCTTAACCGCTACAATGGCGGTCGCGTTGATTGTGCCGGTTAGTTTCTATATGCCTGATCCCAATACAGGGCTGGCAATGATCATTGGGGTGAGCTTTACGGCGATTTTTGCAGGTGATATTCCGGCGACCTATCTTCGTATTCCGGGGACTCCGGCGTCAGCGGCAGCAACCCTGGATGGGCACCAGTTAGCCAAACAGGGCAGAGGAGGATTCGCTCTTATGATCGATCTGTTTTGCTCGTCTATAGGCGGATTGATTGGCGTGGGCTTGCTGATTCTCATTGCGCCGCAATTGGCTCGGTTCGCGCTTCGCTTTTCTAACTTCGAATATTTTTGGTTGGCCATATTCGGATTGAGTATGAGCGCTGTAGTCAGTTCCGGAAATACGCTCAGGGGATTGATTTCGGCAGGATTAGGGATTCTCCTGGCGACGGTTGGATTGGATATCGTTAGCGGAGCCCAACGTTTTACGTTCGGAAATGCTGAGTTAATGAGCGGTTTCGGATTTATTCCCGTGATGATTGGGCTCTTCGGCGTGTCGGAAGTGATTCGATCGGTTTTGAGTAGTCCGTCGACGAGCGAGTCTGCAATCAAAACCACGGCTTCGAAGGACTCGATCTGGGAGGTATTGAAAACAATTTGGAGCAAGAAGCTCACGGTTCTCAAATCTTCGGTTGCCGGTACGGTGATTGGGGCTCTACCAGGAGCAGGCGCGGATATCGCCGCTTGGGCGGCTTACGGAATGGAGCAGCGAACGTCCAAGGACAAGGAGTCGTTTGGAAAGGGGGCGATTGCGGGAGTCATTGCTCCAACGAGCGCTAACAACGCTGCAGTAGGGGGAGCTTGGATACCCGCTTTGGTTTTTGGCATTCCAGGGGATGCGGTTACGGCCATCGTTCTGGGTGCGTTTATGATGTATGAGATTAAACCTGGGCCGCTTATCTTTCAGCAAAATCCAGAACAAGTGCATTCAATCTTTCTGATCGCTTTGATAACGCAGTTTCTGCTTCTCCCCTGTGGTTATATTGGGCTTAAAACGTTTGGGTGGATATTGCGATTGCCTCGAAACGTTGTGATGGTGGCAGTCTTGGTTTTCTCGGTAGTAGGAGCGTATTCTTTACGGAACAGCCTTTTTGACGTGTATTTGGTCGCTGGGTTCGGATTGGTCGGATTCTACCTTGAGTCTCAAAAAGCTCCATTGGCCCCTTTGATCCTCGGATTGATCCTCGGTCCCATGGTGGAAGAGAATCTACGGACGGGATTAATCAAGACGGAAGGCGATCTGACCCCGTTTTTCACGAGGCCGATTTGCGCGGTGCTGGTCCTGATATTGGCAGCCGCATTTCTGGCTCCAGTGGTATTGAGCTGGATTCGGAAGAGGGTGCAGGTTTGAGGAGCCGCAGGGGCAGGGAATTAATACAGGTTCCACGCCGAATTCTCGGCGTAGCGAATTACCGAAATTTTGAAATTATTATATTTAATTATTTAAAAAAACGACTCTTAATATGCCTTTCGATTGTTGGACTATTTTGTTTCAAAATCGATGGCCAGAATCTTCCTCGCATTCAAGAGGACGTGACACGCGCTTGGATTGGTCCTGAGTACTGGACCAATCCGTTGATGAACTGGCAATTGTCGGATGGTCGTCTGGAATGTACGCATGGGGGCTGGGTGAATGAGTTGCATTCTCTCACGCATCAGCTCAAGGAAACCGATGGCGATTTTCGTATGTCGGTTAATTTGGGATTGATGGAGCGAGGAGAGGTTTCGACGGAGCAAGAGATCTTTGCAGGTTTTAAGTTCGGAGCAATGGGGCATCGGAATAATTATCGATCGAATATTCTTCATGACATAGCAGGGTGGAATGCCGAAGATTTAATGAAGGAGCCGCCCGTTGAAGTGGGAATTACAACGAAAGGACGCTTGCGTATAGGTTCACGGTTTTCCGAAAAGCTAATTCCCTTAAACTCTTTGAAAGATGCCAGTCTTGAGCTTGCGGTTCATCATTCCGGGAAAACGGTTGAAGTCGAACTTGCTGTGCAGCTGAAAAACGGTGAAATCGAAACATTTGCAGGGACGATACGGCGCGAGCGACTTGGAGGCAATGTAGCGTTGGCTTGCCATCCAGTTGAGGTACCGAGGTTGAGCCGTAAGGATAATTCGGATATCGATCATCAGACGTTTTGGTTTTCCGATTGGGATGTTCGGGGAGAGAAGGTTGTAGCGAATCTTGAGCAAACCTATGAACCGATTCTCTGGACCCAGTACACCGTTCATCGAAACGTTCTAAAAATGCTCGCGTTTTTCGTGCCACTGGAGGCCGAGGCTAATGATACCGCCGTATTACAGGTGAAAACGAATTCCAAGTGGGCGACGATGGCTGAAAGTTCGATTAATCCGATTTCTAGAACCGCTCTTTTTCGAGTTGAGGATTGGAATCAGAATACTGAACGAGAATATCGCGTCGCGTATCGTTGGAATAGTGTTGATGGCGATCAGTTGGCTACCTGGGGTGGGCTTGTTCGTCCAAATTCGGCTAATCAGCAGAAAGTCTCTCTCGCAGGACTTTCGTGTTCGAATTCGGAGTTGTTTCCCAATCGATTTCTCGAGGAGAACCTCGTTGCTCAGGATCCGGACCTAGTATATTTCTCGGGCGATCAAATTTACGAGCCTTGTGGAGGTTATGGTATTTCGTTCGCGAATACAGAAGCGGACATTCCGCGTTCGGCTTTGAACTATTTGGGTAAGTTTTGGTATACGGGTTTAAGCTTTCGAGAATTGATGAAAGATAGGCCGACCGTTATGATTCCGGATGATCATGATGTTTACTCGAATGACCTTTGGGGGAAGGGGGGAGTGGCGATGCCGGGAGACCAGGAAGCAAATGAAAATCGCTGCTTTGGCGGGTATCGAATGCATCCTACTTGGGTGAAGATGGTCGAGCATACCCAGATGGGGCATCACCCCGATCCTTACGATGCCACTCCGGTTGCTCGAGGTATCGGAACGTACTATACGAGTTTAGATATTGGCGAAGTCAGTTTCGCTTTGGTTAATGATCGCAAATTCAAATCGGCTCCGGGAGATGTTATCGATGCGATGGAGCCTTTGTTCGCAATGCGAGGCGGACGGAACCTTTCCAATCTCGATACGATCAACGAAACGAATTTCGATACGCGAAAACTTGATCGGCCAAGTTTGACTTTGCTGGGCAAGCGCCAGTTGGACTTTATCGAAGAATGGGGACGGAATGATGCCTCGCTAAGAGCGGTTTTGTCTCAGTCGCCCTATTGTCAGCCGCATCATTTGATGGTGGCCGATTTCGATTCGAATGGTTGGCCTCAGTCAGGTCGCAATCGCGCTTTGGAAACGATTCGTGAAACGGGAGCGGTCATGATCCACGGAGATCTGCATTTTGCTACGCTCGTTCAGCAGGGCGTGGACGACTGGGAAGACTCTGGATGGTCTTTCACCTTGCCGGCGGTTTCGACCGCGACTCACCGCGCTTGGCGTCCTGATGTCGAGCCGCAGAACTTACTTCCTGGAATGCCGGAGTACACTGGTCGGTTCTTGGATGGATGGGGGAACAAGGTGACTATCTGGGCGGCGGCTAATCCCTATAGTTTTTTGATTGAAGACGATTACGTGGGTGAAGGTAGGGCTACCTTAGATTTCATGCGTAATGCCGGACTTGGTTATGGTATGGTGGAGTTCAATACGGAAGATCGTGAAGTGACCTTTGAAAGTTGGCCAGTGTATGGTGAACTTCGAGACGAGGCAGCGCGTGAACAACATCCAGGCTTTCCTAAAACGATCGTCATTGATTAAGTCTAAAACTATTTTATGAAAATCGAAAGTATAGAGACTTTCTTGATCGAAAGTCCAATCGACGAGCCGTTTGGCTGGTCTATGGGATGGGCTGAAAAACGCGCTAGCTTAATTACCAAGATAACGACTGACGATGGTATTGTCGGTTGGGGTGAGGGCGGAGGTTAGGGTTGGG
>JAPKDW010000413.1 GCA_028822375.1 Opitutaceae bacterium
CGCCAATTCTGACAAAACCTGATGTTGTCAAGCTATAGGAGCGGTCCGCGATATTTAGTTTTCACGTAATCCTAAACGACACCATAAATCTTATTGTTCTGTAGGTAGCCTCGCTAAGGCGACACGCGGCGCTTGATTACGCTCTCCGTTGGTCAAACGCTACTACGTTTTCACCTTCGACTGGGACTGCATCCTTTCGGTAAGCAGTTGCCACATCTTCATGCTGATGGGCCCATGTCGGCGCCGAAAAATCCGGCATGTATTCGGGAACAAAGGTTTTTACTTTCCGCTTGAGCGAATTGTAATCTGAAGTCCTTAACAATGGCGCCAGCTCTTTCAGGAATCGACGCACTTCCTTTTCTTTAGATGTATGGCCTGTAAAGCGGAATACCTTCTCGTGGTGCGTTATCTCTAAGGTCTCCCGATCATGCTGTAACTCTTCGTAGAGCTTTTCGCCGGGTCGTAGCCCTGTGAATTTGATTTCGATATCTTCGCCCGCTTTCAATCCACTTAACACGATCATTTTCTTAGCCAGGTCGAAAACCTTCATTGGTTTTCCCATATCCAAAACGAAGATCTCGCCGCCCTTAGCATCCGACGAGCAATCGAGCACAAGACCCACAGCCTCAGCTACCGTCATAAAGTAGCGCGTTATATCCGGATGGGTAACGGTCACTGGACCCCCATTTTCAATTTGCTTTCGAAAAGTCGGTATAACGCTACCAGACGAACCCAGAACGTTTCCAAAACGAACCGCCATGAACTGCGTGCTATCCGATCGTTGCTGAAGCGCCTGAACAACGATCTCGGCGAGGCGTTTTGTAACGCCCATGACGTTAGTCGGATTAACGGCTTTATCCGACGAGATGAGAACAAAGCGCTCCACTTCATGCTTAATAGCTAAATCCGCCAAATTAACCGTCCCGAAAGTGTTATTGCGAATGGCTTCACCAGGCTGATGCTCCATCATTGGCACGTGTTTGTGAGCAGCCGCATGGAAAATGACCTGTGGCAGAAAACCTCCCAACAAAAAGTCCATTCGCGCGGTATCGGTCACGTCGCCAATGAACGCATGCGAAGGAACGTCCGGAAATTCAGAGCGAATCGTTTGCTCGATCTGAAACAACAGGAACTCCGCTCTCTCGACCATGATCAACATGCTTGGCTCGCATTGAGCAATCTGGCGACAAAGCTCTCCGCCGATCGTTCCCCCGGCGCCGGTAACCAGAACCACTTTGCCATTCAGCATAGAAAAGACATGGGTGGAATGTAGGTTTATAGCATTTCGCCCGAGTAAATCCTCAATTCTAACCGGTCGAAGTCTATCGATCTTCTTCTTGCCAGAAACCAACTCTTCCCAAGAAGGCACTATTTCAATGGCCACTCCGATCCGCTCCGCCTTTTCGGTAATCTCTCGAAGCTTAGAAGAAGACGCGCTCGGCATCGCTACCACGATTTTCGCGATTCGCTTACTTTTAATCCGCTCGAATCCTTCTTTAGGTGGCAGCACTGTGACCCCATGGATTTGCTTATTCCACTTGGATTCGTCGTCATCCATAAAGAGAACTGGCTTCATCGGCCGTCCTCGTTTCGCCATCAAATGGGTCGCTAAGGCCGACCCTGTCTCGCCTGCCCCATAAATAGCTACTAATTGCTTTTCCGTATTCGTGCCCAATGGGGAATACCCCTCGCTTCTCTCGCGAACAATCCTCAAAGACGTTCTGAAGATACATAACAAACTGAGCGAAAGGAAAAAATCGAGAAGGATTGCCGACCTAGATGCCAACAACCCGTAGTTCGAATAGAATGAAGCGGTCAATAAGAATGCTCCTGGAAGGGCCAACGCTGCCGCGAGACGGTAAACATCGGGCAAACGGAAATAACTCAAAAGCCCTCGAAATTGTCTGAAACACGTCAAGCTGAGCAACTTAATCCCAACTACCCAAAACAAACTATCCCGCACCAATTGAGCCGTTACTTCTGAAATTCGAAAACTATCCCGGAATTCGAAGGCCAAAATCAACGATACCGAAAAGATGACCGAATAGGCGACGAACAATAAACCCTTCCGAAATAGGCGCGGGAAAAATTGTCTTGAAATCGTAATCATTTGGCTATGTGCACACTTAAGAATAGTGATTAGTAAAACTACTCATTCAAGTCATTTAGGTATTTTATCCTGTTTTTTACATAAATAACACACGGAGTAGCCGTCTTCGTTCTTCGAACTACGCCGAGTCAAGAGCTCTCGACCTTTCGCTTCGCGCAAGCGGGGCATTCTTATAGGTAGGAAGGACCGAGCCTGTCGTCCCTATCAAAAAGCCGAAGCATTCCAACCTCTGTAGGATGGGTCGCTGACCCGTCAATCCACACA
>JAPKDW010000414.1 GCA_028822375.1 Opitutaceae bacterium
GTCTAATCCGATTATTTGCTTGGGCCAACAGCCTTGCGGGATATTTCCGAATCGTTTTGTGTTTGCGAAGATCAAGACGGCTCGACGTCTGCAGTCCGAGATCGGAGGGAAAATTGTTTTCTTTCTTCATGATAGCGATCATGATTCCAGGGAAACGAATGTTGCCCTGACGAATCGCCATTCGAGTAAGGTCGAAAAGATCAATTTCGAAGTGAGCAATGCGATCCAGAAACGCTACTCGCCGCTTTATTGTAAAACGATCCGTCCTGGCTGGAAGGAAAAGACACGTCGCTGTTTGCCGAATTTGGTGAATCGGGAATTGGTAGACCTATTCGATTCGGTAGAGACGGATAACGTTACCGAATTCTGCATCGAGATGTACCGGAAGATGGGGCTATTTGATGGTGTGGAAGTTGTTCGGTCGAGCGACCCGAGCTTTCGCGAAAAAGCGATTGATGTGGATGACTATTTTGTGGATACGCCTTACGAAGGAGAGATCGTCCGCGCTCGGTATCGCAATGGCGGCTACTCTCTCTACAAGGGAGGAGACCGATACATCGAGGTCGAAGCAGATAAGCCTAGCAAATCGCAAATCAGTCCAACCCGAGATACGCGATTGCGTTGGATGCAGTCTGTCATTCATTGTACGCACTATGTTGCGGGTGAGGGGGAAATTCAGTATTTAAATAAGGAAGATGCTCCGGAGATTGAGTACCTCCAGCGCGACTTCATCGATCGATCAGGAGAGGCCTATGCGGAATGCGAACATGAATGGTAAACGAATTTTAGCCTTTGGAGCCCATCCTGACGATATTGAGTTCGGTTGTGGAGCCTTGCTTTTAGATGCGGCAGAACGGGGAGCGCATTTGAATTTGGCTGTTTTGTCGCGCGGTGAAGCGGGAACTCATGGCGATCGTTCGATGCGTGAGAATGAAGCCCGAGATGCTGCCGAGATGTTGGGAGCAGATATTCATTTTCCATCGACTGCCGGCGACACGCGAATACGGGCGGACTTGGATACGACTTTGCTTGTCGCCAAGATGATTCGCCGATTATGCCCTGACCTAATTCTCGCGCCGTCTGGTCATTTGAATCAACATCCGGATCACCGCGAAACGAGTCGAATCGTTCGCGATGCGCACCGATTGGCGCGTTACGGCAAAACGCCCGGACTCGAAGATGTGGATCCCCACTCCGTAGAGGTTTTACTATTTTACGATATTTCGAGCGAAGCGCTGGGGACGGATGGTTTGACGCCTATCTTGGTGGATGTGTCGTCGCAGGTTGAAAAGTGGAAAGCGTTGATGCAGTGCCATTCTAGTCAGACAAGTAATCTGGAATATATCGACCTTCAGCTTTCGCGGGCTCGGACATTGGGAATTCAGATGGGGATTGGGTCTGCTTTGCGACTTTATTCGGAAGGGCCTTTACTTGTCGCTTCGTCGGCGGATCTGGGATCATTGAAGAGTCCTCGATTATAGGGATTTGACGATGGGTAAACTATTAAGAGTCGCTTTACTTTGTCATCCGACCGTTGGTGGTAGTGGTATATTGGCTACGGAATTGGGTCATCGTTTGGCGGATTTGGGTCATGAAGTTTTCATTATATCCGAGCGCCCGCCATTTAGGATGCAGGACGATTATCCGAGGGTTCATTTTTGCGAGTCGACTCCGGTCGAATTTCCGCTTTTCAAAAGCCCAGATCATACATTGCCTCTGGCGACGCGAATTGCGGAGGTGTGCTCTCATCACAAAATTGACGTGATTCATGCTCACTACGCGATTCCGCATGCCGCCGCCGCTTGGATTGCTAGGGAATTGATAGGAGTTGCAGCTCCACCTGTAGTGACGACGCTGCACGGGACGGATATCGTTTATCTTGGCGCGATGCCGGAGTACCGTTCGTTGTTGCAGCATGTTCTTGAGACGTCGAATAAGGTTACCTGCGTTTCCGAGAACTTGAAGCAACGTACATTGGCGCTTTTTCAGTTGAAAAAAGAGATCGATGTAATCCCGAATTTCTTCGAGCCGAAAACGGTTTTACGCTCTCGGGAGGATATTCGGGCGTCATTGAATATTGGCGACGAACCTTTGGCGATTCACGCATCGAATCTTCGATTGATAAAACGAGTAGATTTACTCTTGGAAGGGTTTGGAGCTACGGCTACTGATCATGGAGGAAAATTGCTGATATTGGCGGGTGGCGATTCATCGCGGATTTTGCCGGATATTGAGCGTCGCAACCTAGCCGATCGCGTGATCGTCGTTGATGACGTGTATGAGGTTGATGATTACTACGCGGCTTCTGATTTCACCGTTTTTTCGTCGGAGTATGAAAGTTTTTGCTTAAGCATTTTGGAAGGAATGCG
>JAPKDW010000119.1 GCA_028822375.1 Opitutaceae bacterium
CTTAGATCTCTAAGGGGACGATTTAAAGTGTCTCTCGCTGCGTTTCGAGTTTCCATTGTGAAGTTATGGGACCGTAGAAAAAAGTAGAGATTCCAGCTTGGCAATCACTTAGGCCTAAAAAAGGACCCTACGTTTATTGAATAGGTTTAACGAATAGACCTAGCTCAATGATCGCAAAATGCTCTTGGCTTCTTTGCGAATATCTAGATTGGCATCGGCATCCGAAATATTCGCGGCAATTAATTCTCGCCGGAGAAGGTCTAATGCTGCGTTTAGCGCACGGGTTTTAATGGATGCTCGTGAAGCTTTCCATTGAAAACGTTTGGCCCAAATTCCCCGTGGAGAATGAAGTCCGATGTAAACTGTACCGACAGGGTTTTCAGGTGTTCCTCCAGTTGGACCAGCGTAACCGGTAACGCTTAATGCGTAGTCGGATTCGAATTTCTCGGCGGCTCCACTAGCCATTGCAATAGCAACTTCTTGGCTAACTTCCGTATGCTGCTGTATCATTTCTTCGGGGACGTCTAGTAGATCTTGTTTGGCGTTATTATTGTAACTTACAATTCCACCAAGGAAAAATTCCGATGATCCAGGGATGTCAGTAAACGTATTCGCGATAAGGCCGCCCGTGCAGCTTTCAGCTAGAGCAAGCTTTTTGCTTCGCGCTTTGAGCATATTGGAAATGACTTCCGAAACGGAGTGGTGACCTAAGCTGAGAAATTGATCGCCGAGTTGCTTTTTGCAGGTTTCGGCGATTTCGAGAAGTTGGTCCATCCGATTTTCCGTACCGGGATAGCTAATACGAAAATCAACCTGACCTTGATGGGCGCAATAGGCAACTTGGAGACCTTCGTACTTATCAAAGAGAGGTTGAAAATCAGTTTCCAACTGTGACTCCCCTACTCCAATTGTTCTTAGCTGAAGATAGTTTTCCTGATCTTCGATGCATTGGAGAGCTTCAAGTTTTGGTATAACTTGATTGGCAAACATCGGTTCGAGTTCATTGGGAGGACCAGGCAGCATGATAAGTATCTTCCCTCCTTTGTTCAGCCAAAGTCCTGGAGCAGTACCTCGAGAGTTGGGTATGATTTCCGCGCTTTCAGGACGAAAGGCTTGCTTGCGGTTGTTGTCGCTCATCGGTTTACCGATTCGCTCGAACCGCTCTTTGATGGCATCGAGAACACCATCGTCGAATACTAGGTTTTCTCCGAGAGCTTCAGCCACCGCTTCCTTCGTGCGATCGTCTACGGTTGGACCCAGTCCACCTGTAGTTATTAGGACATCCGCTCGTTTCCAGCAAAATTCAAATTGGTCGAGAATGTCGTCGCCCTCGTCGGAAATGGTGTAGTTGCTATGGAGAGTCACTCCACGTTGTCTCAGTTGATCGCCAATGTAAGTGAGGTGTCCATTTCGGGTAAGTCCGAGGAGGAGTTCTTCACCCAAGGTGATAAGCATGAATTTTTTAGGAGCGATCATTGAAAAATTGCGGAAAATATTGATAAGGCCTGTCTTGGCTTGATGGAAAACTAGGGTAAGTTTAGTAAAAAAGCCAATGGCCGCGTCGAGTATTTTGAAAGAAAGAGTCCGAAGACTGCCTGAGACACCTGGAGTGTATCTCATGAAGGATCGATTGGGTTCCGTGATTTACGTGGGTAAGGCAAAGAGCTTGAAAAAGCGGGTATCGACCTACTTCCAGCCTTCTCGGGCATTTACTCGTCAGCCGAAGATTAGGGCTTTGGTTGAAATGATCCGTGACTTTGAGATAATCGAAGTGAAATCCGAGCCAGAGGCTTTGATTCTAGAGGGACACCTCATCAAGAAATGGCGGCCGAAGTACAATACGGATTTTACAGACGATAAACGTTTTCTTCTCGTTCGAGTAGATCAAACGCGAGTGCTTCCGCGGTTCACTCTAGCTCGGTTTAAGAAAGAAGATGGAGCGCGTTATTTCGGTCCGTTTCCGCATGCTCAGCATATTCGGAAAACCCTGGCTGAAATGCGTAGGCAGTTTGGCGTTTTGTTGAGTGATTCAAATCCGAAGACTCTAGAAGGTGGCAAGTATCGACTTTATGAGGACGTGCGAGCGGAGTTGTATGGTTTCGATAATATCGTGACGCGCGAGGAGTACCTGTTGAGGATAAATGAGGCCTGTTCTTTTCTCGAAGGGAAATCACGCGAATGGTTAGCCGACTTAAAAGAAAAAATGGCGGTTGCAGCTGAGAAAAAGCACTTTGAAAAAGCTGCTGAACTGAGGGATATCGTTTTTGCCCTGGAGGCATCGCTAAAAAAGACGCGAAAATTTGAACGCGACGTACGTGTTAAGACGGATACATTAGACGCATTGAAGAGTTTGCAGAAGGAACTGGAATTGAACGTTCTACCTACTCGTATGGAATGTTTCGATATATCTCATATTTCCGGAACCTTCGTAGTGGCATCGATGGTACATTTCGAAAATGGTCGTCCCAACAAGCAACAATATCGCCGCTACAAAATTAAACGATTCGAGGGCAACGATGATTATCGATCGATGGAAGAAGTTGTAGGAAGGCGCTATCGCCGCTTGTTCGATGAAGAGAAAGCGTTTCCGCATCTTGTAGTGATCGACGGTGGACGAGGTCAGGTTGGCGCTGCGATTAAGTCATTTCTTCTCCAGGACCTGGATCCCCCTTTGGTTATCGGTTTAGCGAAGAAACATGAGACGATTATTTTTCCAGACGAGCGAGAACCCTTGCGGTTGCCCTTGAGGAATGAAGGGTTGCAACTTTTGCAGAGAATGCGTGACGAAGCGCATCGATTTGCGAATACGTTCAGCGCGGACTTGCGGAGTCGAAAGATTAGCGAGAGTTTACTGGATGATTTTTCCGGATTGGGTCCAAAGAAAAAGCTTCTTCTGATGGAGCGATTTAAGAGTATCGAAAAACTGAGACGAGGGAGTCTAGACGAATTGACTACGGTTGAGGGGATTGGGCCTAAGACGGCAAAGCGATTGAAGGAATTTCTGGATACGAACGAACGGAAATAAATTGATAGGCCTGTCTCGTTGTTAGGCTCAAAAAAGCGCCTTTCCGTTACTGGAAAGACGCTTTGTTAAAGAGTTTAGAATATCGCTTACGCGTATGCGGGAATATTTAGCGTTTCAAGTTTGAGAACGTTTTTAGGCGTTTCCGGCGTAGCTGGATGTGGTACGGCTTTCCAGAATTTGCTTACCGTATTCTCCCAGTTTTCGAGAAGCGCTTTCGCATACGGGCTTTGGGTCGCCGTGGCATGAGCTTCGACTACTTTTTTCAAAGCATCGATTTCCGCGTTTTCGCCCAACCGTTCGATTCCGATCAATTCGGGATTGAAGAGATTTTCGAAAGATTTGTCTTCATCGTAGATGAAGGCGAGTCCACCGCTCATTCCCGCGCCGAAGTTCGAACCGGTTTTACCGAGCGATACGATCAATCCGCCAGTCATGTATTCGCATGCATGATCGCCTAGGCCTTCCACTACTGCGACCGCTCCGCTATTTCGAACGCCGAAACGTTCGCCAGCGCAGCCAGCTGCAAACAGGTGTCCACCAGTTGATCCGTAGAGACAGGTGTTTCCAACTATGATGTTATCCTTCCAGACGAAGGTTTCTTCTTCCTTTGGACGAACGATGATTTCTCCACCGCTCATTCCCTTGCCGACGTAATCATTGGCTTCGCCGAAAAGCTGCATCCGGATACCTGGCGAGAGGAATGTTCCAAAACTTTGTCCAGCGGTACCGATGAATTTGAGATCGATTGATGCGGGAGGCAAGTGATTGCTACCACGGATGTATGCGACTTCTCCTGACAAATGTGTTCCTAGACAACGGTCGGTGTTGCCAACTTTGTATTTGCCGCGGAATGACGCAACGCGTCCAGAGATAACGTCCTTAGATTCTTGGATAATGGTTTGATCGATACATCCTTCGAATCCTAGGCGTTCGTTGCGCGGACGCGTATGGATACGTGGAGATTCGCCACTTGGATCGGGGTCGTGAAGCAATCCGCTGAGGTTTACCATGCGGGTCTTCGGGTTTTCCGGATCATCGATTTGCTCGAGTAGGTCTACCCGACCGATCAGGTCGTCCAATTTTCGGAAGCCAAGCTTTGCCATGTATGCACGTACATCTTCGGCGACAGCGTTGAAGTAGTTGATTACATTTTCCGGAGTGCCCTTGTACTTTGCTCGAAGGTCTTCTCTTTGAGTTGCTACGCCAACGGGACATGTATTCAAGTGACAAACACGGAACATCGCGCAACTAGCGGCAATCATGGCTGCAGTTCCGAAATTGTATTCTTCAGCACCGAGAATTGCGGCGATAATGATATCGCGACCAGTCTTCATCCCACCATCGGTACGAAGCGTAACACGATTTCGGAGACCGTTCATCATGAGAACTTGATGGGTTTCGGCGAGACCGATTTCCCACGAGGATCCTGCATGCTTGATCGATGAGAGTGGCGATGCCCCTGTTCCTCCGTCATGTCCTGAAATAAGAATGACATCGGCATATGCCTTTGCGACACCAGCAGCGACTGTTCCAACACCAGAACTGGATACGAGTTTGACGCAAACCTTGGCTCTTGGATTAACTTCCTTCAGATCGAAAATGAGCTGAGCTAAATCCTCGATCGAGTAGATGTCGTGGTGAGGCGGCGGCGAAATTAGTGTAACGCCTGGAACGCTGAAACGTAGACGAGCGATCATTGGCGAAACCTTGTGTCCGGGTAGTTGACCACCCTCGCCTGGCTTCGCGCCTTGAGCCATCTTGATTTCGATTTCCTTCGCAGTAGAGAGGTATTCGGCGGTCACGCCGAAACGTCCAGAAGCAACCTGCTTGATTGCCGAAGAAGCGTTATCTCCATTTTCGAGTAACGAGTAGCGACGCGGGTCTTCTCCACCTTCTCCGGAATTCGATTTGCCGCCGATCCGATTCATCGCGATTGCCAGAGTTTCGTGACATTCCGGCGATAGAGCTCCAAGTGACATCGCAGCGGTTGTGAAGCGGCGACGGATGTCTTCGATTGGTTCGACTTGTTCTATTCTAACGCCGTTTTCTTCGGGCAGCTTGATTTTGAGCAAGTCCTTAATCGCGTAAGGCTGATGATTGTCGGCCTCGTTTTTGTACTTAGCAAAATCTTCAGGTTGTCCTTTCTTTAGAAAGCGGTGCATGCCGCCGACTACCTTTGGATTCCAAGCGTGGAATTCGCCACCTCTGCGAACGACTTTGAAATAACCGGCGCTGGAGAAAGCTGGTTCTTCTTCGCCGTAAGCCATTTGGTGGCGAGTCATGAGGTCGTTTCCGATTTCTTCGTATCCAATTCCACCGATGGGAGTAGGCGTTCCGAAGAAGCATTCGTCGACGAGCGATTGAGAAAGTCCGATCGCTTCGAATATCTGAGCTCGGCAGTAGCTTAATAAAGTGCTGATGCCCATTTTCGCCATGATCTTAAGCAGACCTTTTTCGATGGCTCCACGGTAGTTAGCGTATGCCTGGTTGGCGTCGACCCCTTCGAGTTCGCCGCTGTCGGCGAAATTCTTCATCACTGCCAATGCAATGTGCGGGTTGATGGCGTTAGCGCCAAAACCGAGCAAACAGGCGAATTGGTGAACGTCGCGAGCTTCGCCGGTTTCAACGACGAGATCGCACTTCATGCGAAGTCCGGCTTTGACCAATATTTGGTGAACGGCGCCAACGGCGAGAAGCATCGGTATAGCGACACGGTCTTTGCTAACGGCTCTGTCTGTAAGAATGAGCACTTTGGCGGACTTGCTTTCGACGGTCGATACCGATCGGGCTTTGAGCGCCTTGACTGCGTTTTGCAGACCGGCGGCTCCAGCGGATGCGTCGTAGGTGACGTCTAAACGAACGACGCGATCTTTGAGGTGCGGAACGTCGAAAAGGGAATCGACCTCGTTGTTGAAGAGAAGCGGCGATTGGGTTTTTACCAATCCGGCGCTTTGCGGCATATCTTCGAAAAGTCCCAGGCGTCCACCGAGGAACATGTTTACGGACATCACCGATCGTTCGCGAATGGAGTCGATCGGAGGATTGGTTACTTGAGCGAAGAGCTGCTTGAAATAGTTGTAGAGAAGACGCGGGCGATGGCTGATAAATGCCAAAGGCGTGTCGTCGCCCATCGAACCACTCGCTTCCATACCGGTTTGAGCCATTGGCTTCAGTATGACGTTGAATTCGTCTTTGTCGTATCCGAAGGCGAGCTGTTGCAGCATGTCTTCGTCTTTCGACCTAGCAGGTTCGCTAGTTGAGTTCTTCGAAAATTCCTGGATATCGGTCAGGTGATCGGCGCACCACTTTTTGAACTTCGGTTTATTGCCGATGGTTTCTTTGATTTCATCGTTTTCGAGAAAGCGCTTACCCTCGAGATCGATGGCGATCATTTTGCCCGGTCCTAAACGACCTGAACGAACGGTTTTTAGGTCGGTTTCGTCGATCAAGCCGAGCTCGGAAGCGAGCAGAACGGTGCCGTCGTCGTAGATCTTGTAGCGAGCTGGTCGAAGTCCATTGCGGTCAAGCGAAGCGGCGACGTATCGCCCGTCAGTGAACGCGATCGCTGCGGGGCCGTCCCAAGGCTCGAGCATGCAAGCGTGATATTCGTAGAAGCCGCGGAGTTCTTTGCTGAGCTGTTCATTGTTCTCCCATGCCGGCGGCATCATCATCATGGCCGATTGCAAAGCGCTACGGCCGCCGAGAGTGATGAGTTGGAGGGCGTTGTCGAAGCTAGCCGAGTCAGAAAGATCTGGCTGAATGATTGGACGAAGATCTGAAAAACGATCGCCCCAAACGCCATGAACATTGGAACGTTCGCGAGCCCGCATCAAATTGCGGTTTCCGCGGATGGTGTTGATTTCGCCATTGTGGGCCATCATGCGGAATGGCTGGGCGAGGTGCCAGAACGGGAATGTGTTTGTCGAGTAGCGTTGATGGAAGATCGCGAAAGCAGTTTCGTATTTCTGGTTTTTGAGGTCCTTGAAGTAAGGACGCATCTGGGGCGAATTGAGCATGCCCTTGTATATAATAGTACGATTCGAGAACGAACAGATGTAGAACTCTTCGATCTTGTCGTCCATCGCTTGACGCTCGGCCATTTTTTGAGCGAGGAAAAGCTTACGTTCGTAAGCGGTGACATCGAGGTCATCAGTCTTGGCGATCAAGACCTGAACGATACGTGGCTGGGTTTCTTTCGCTTTTTGACCAAGGCAGCTGTCGTCTACCGGCACGTCGCGCCAGCCGAGCACGCTGAGTCCTTCGCCTTTGATTGCGTTTTCGACGACTTTCTTGGCGCGGGCCTGCGCGTATTCGTCATCTTTCGGGAGAAAAATTACTCCGACACCTAGATCTTCGTCGCTGTAAAGTTTTTTACCCTTTTCTTCGAGAAACTCGCGGAAGAGAGGATAAGGAATCTGTGTGAGGACGCCAGCGCCATCGCCAGTGATCGCATCGGCGTCGACGGCTCCTCGGTGGGCGAGGCTTTTGAGCGCTTGAATCGCTTTTTTGAGCAAGTCGTGGGACTTGATGCCATTGATATTGGCGAGAAAGCCGACGCCGCACGCGTCATGCTCGTATTCCTTTTTATAGAGAGGAGATGGAATAATGGAACTCATAGTTAATAAAGTGGTTGCTGATAGTTGTGGACTGGCGTCGCCAGAAGATCACGAAGGCCGGATGATCGATCCGGCCTTCCGACGAGTTTGAATGCTCGAAATGCTTGATCTTAATTAGAAAAAGCGAACGGGCTGCGATTGCCCTTCGCGCATGCGTTCGTGCTCTTCGTCCGAGCAGCCTCGGTCTGTCGGGGACCCGGCTTCTCTGGCAGAGCCACCAACGAGTTTGTTCTTCAGCATGTACGCTTCGACTTCTTCTCCGCTGACATCTGCCTGCATAATGCCGTCAATCTCTACGCATGGAGAGAGTGGCTGGCCTGACTTCGTTACCATCTCAGCATAGTTTTCCTGGCTGTTAATGATGTCGATATCTTCATACTCGAGATCGTATTTAGTCATGATAGCGCGAACGCCCATGCTCCAACCGCACTGTGGTTTCAAGTATGCTTTTATTTTCATAGTGTTTTCGTGTTAGCTGATTCTATGCCTAATTTAAGGTATAGATCCGTTATGTTCAACCGCTGGAGCTATAGTCTTGCAAGAATTTTTCGCTTTGAGGTGGTTTCTAAAGGGGTCCTAAGGGAAAAATCCTATGATTGCACCGAAAAAGCTACCCTATGACAGCCAATGTCTGATGCGGTCTCGTATTATCGTGATTGTTAGGGAGCTTATTCTTGCACCCGCAAAAGCTCGGACTCAGATTGGAGTTCGAATCACTCGAAACACTTAAACACTCATTTCTAACGCTAATGGCAAAAGGTAAACACAGTCCCCTCCCTTCAAACGAAAACAAAGAAAAGAACGTAGAGATGGCGATGTCCGCGATCACCAAGCAATTTGGCGAGGGATCGATCATGCGCTTGGGTAGTAAGACAAGTATGCAGGTGGAAACGATTTCCACCGGATCGCTCTCGGTGGATTTGATTCTTGGAGTAGGAGGTTTGCCGCGGGGTCGTATTTGTGAAATCTACGGTCCGGAATCGTCGGGTAAGACGACGCTTTGTTTGGGTGTAATCGCGGAAGCTCAGCGCAAGGGTGGAATTGCGGCCTTTATCGATGTAGAGCACGCGTTGGATCCGAAGTATGCTCGTAAGCTGGGAGTGAATGTCGACGAATTGCTCGTGTCGCAGCCGGATTGCGGGGAGGACGCTTTGAATATTACGGAAGCCTTGATTCGTTCGAATGCGATCGACGTGATCATTATCGACTCGGTTGCTGCTTTGGTTTCTCGAGCGGAATTGGACGGTCAAATGGGCGATGCGACAGTTGGTTCGCAAGCTCGCTTGATGAGTCAGGCGATGCGTCGTTTGACCGGAATCGTCAATAAGACGGGATGTATCTGTATGTTCACCAATCAGATACGGGAAAAAATTGGCGTGATGTTCGGTAGCCCCGAAACAACTCCTGGCGGACGTGCGTTGAAATTCTTTTCTTCGATCCGAATGGATATTCGCCGGATTGGACAAATCAAGGATACAGCCGGCGTCGTAACCGGAAATCGGACGCGCGTGAAGATCGTCAAAAACAAGGTCGCTCCGCCGTTTACCTCTTGCGAGTTCGATATCATGTACGACGAGGGGATTTCTCGGATGGGTTCAATCGTGGATCTCGGAGTTGAACATAAGATTTTGGAGAAGAAGGGTGCCTGGATTTCCTATGAAGGAGAATTGGTGGGACAGGGTCGCGAAGCGGCTAAGTCATTTTTGTCGGAAAATCCTGAGATAGCCGAACGTATTGCGAAAGGAGTTATCGAGATCGTTAATCCGAAGCCAGCTGACGAGAAAGAGTTGGAAGCTGCTAAGACGGAGTAGCCGTTTTCGGAAGAGTATTTTTAAGGGACCGCTTCGGCGGTCCTTTTTTATTTGTAGGGATAGGTACGATCGATTGTTCCACCTTTACGGGCTTGCGATGATAGGCTTCTTCTTCCAAAGGTTTGAGGAAACGCTGAGATCGCGGAGAAGCGAAAAGATTCGTCTTAGTCAAGTTTGTATATTTGCGAGGAGTGACATTCTGAATTAGTTGTATGGAAAATATTGATACGATAGCTGCAGTTTCTACACCCAAAGGTGAGAGCGCGATTGCTATGCTCAGAGCGAGCGGTTCGCAATGCGGTAATCTTTGCGATGCGATATTCCGTCGCAAGCGCCCTGCCCTACCCCGTCAATCCTATCATGGGTCGTATTACTCGATTGATGGCGATCTTCTCGACGACGTAGTTTATTGTCTTTATCGGGAGCCTAAATCATTTACCGGCGAAGACACGCTCGAGATTATGTGTCACGGTAATCCTCTGATTGCGGCGAAAATATTGGAAGATCTTCTCGCACGCGATTGTCGACAAGCAGACCCAGGAGAATTTTCGAGGCGCGCATTCTTGAATGGTCGGATGGATTTGACCCAGGCCGAGGCGGTCATGGAATTGATTCAGGCGCGAAGCGATAAGGCGATCCAAGCCGCTAATAATCAACTAAGAGGGGCTTTCGGTAGGCAATTGGGAGAGCTCAAGGATAAGCTGCTTAGAAGTATTGCGGCGATTGAAGCCTATATCGATTTCCCGGAGGAAGATTTGCCGCCTGAACAGAAAGCGGCTCATGTGAATGGTATTCAGGAACTCATACAATTTTGCTCCCGTTTGATTGATAGTAGTAAGTATGCAGCTTTTTTGAGAGACGGAGTGAAGACGTTAATCTTGGGCGAGCCTAATGCCGGCAAGAGTTCTCTCTTGAATCAGCTTTTGGGATTCGAGCGAGCGATCGTGAGCGAAGAACCAGGGACGACGCGCGATTTTTTGAGAGAACGCGTTATTCTGGGATCTCATAGTATACAGTTATTGGATACAGCAGGACTTCGGGAGGCAGAAAGCGGGATCGAACGCGAAGGCATTCGCCGCACAATCGAGCTTGCTGAGGAGGCGGACATTTTCCTTTTGGTTGAAGATTGCTCCCTCCCCTGCCCTGAATTGCCGGAGTCGATCGCTCAGCGGCTCAAACCTTTAAACTGTATTGTTATTCGTAACAAAGTTGACTTGGGGAAGTTTTTGCCGGTTACCCATTCGATTGATATCTATCGCGAGGTAGCATTCTCGGCCTTAACGGGGGAAGGATTAGATGAATTGAAATCGTCTTTGATTGATTTGATCGATTCTCACTTTTCAAGCGACGAGGATGATCTGATTTTGGTCAACGCTCGGCACAATGCTGCTTTGGCCGAATTGAAAGACTGTCTGTCGGGGGCCTTGGCGAAATTCGAGACGGATGACGCGGTTGAATTGATAGCCAGCGATATGCGTGGAGCCCTGGATGCGATCGGAACGATTCTTGGACGCATAGATAATGAGGCAGTGTTAGACGTCTTGTTCTCATCTTTTTGCATTGGTAAGTAGTTTTTTGTTAGGCACTTAATTGGTATTTACGATTTGTTTACATTCGTAGGGAGTCGCCGAGTCGACTGTAGAAAAGTGCGTAATTGTTAGCGACACGAGACCGTGAGACTTTCACGCTTGAGGTCCCCTGCCCTTCGCGTATGTATCTGCGGCCATGAATACTGGAGAGCCCTATGATGTAATTGTTTGCGGCGCGGGACACGCTGGCTGCGAAGCGGCCTTGGCTGCAGCGCGAATGGGAGCTCGCACGCTTATCTTAAGTGGCAATATTGATACGATTGCTTCAATGAGCTGCAATCCGGCCATCGGTGGCGTGGCCAAGGGCCATATTGTTCGGGAAATCGATGCTTTGGGTGGTGAGATGGCTGTGAATGCTGATGTTTCGGCAATTCAATTTCGTTTGCTGAATGGTTCGAAAGGAGCTGCAGTCCAGTCCCCTCGTGCTCAGTGCGATAAAAAGGTGTATGCTCTTCGGATGAAACACGTACTGGAGCATCAAGAAAACTTGGACGTGTTCCAAGCGACGGTCACTGGATTGATTTATAAGGGTGATGCTGTGGTTGGTTGCCGCACGAACATCGATGTGGAGTTCTTTGGGAAATCGTTAGTTATCACGACAGGAACGTTTTTGCGTGGCTTGATGCATATCGGAAAAAACAAGAATGAAGGCGGCCGTATGGGCGATTATTCGGCAAAAACGCTTTCGCATAGCTTTTTGGAAGCCGGTATTGAGCTTGAACGATTGAAAACGGGTACGCCGCCGCGTCTTCTCGGTCGATCGATCGATTTTTCAAAACTAGAAGAACAACGAGGCGATTCGAATCCAACGCTCTTCGGGTTCTACGATACGCGAGAAAATCCTGAATTGTTCCACGTGGAACAATTTGATGAAACGCTCGCCGGTTGGCAGCCTGGATCTGATCAAGTTTCGTGCTGGATTACGTATACAACGCAAGAAACGGCGGATATTGTAATGCGAAACCTTCACTTATCGGCGATGTATGGTGGAGAGATTGAAGGAACTGGACCGCGTTATTGTCCGAGTATCGAAGACAAATTCGTAAGATTCGAAGGACGGCCGCGGCACATGCTCTTTATTGAGCCTGAAGGTCGGAATACGAATGAATACTACATTAATGGCCTTTCCACGAGCTTGCCGTTCGATACTCAGTTGGAAATGATCGCTTCAATTCCAGGATTGGAGAAAGCTCACTTGTTGCGTCCTGCCTATGCTGTTGAGTACGATTTTGCTCCGCCGACCCAGATATATCCGAATTTGGAGTCAAAGAAGGTGGAAAACCTCTTTTTTGCCGGTCAGATCAACGGAACGTCGGGTTACGAGGAAGCAGCGTGTCAAGGCCTGATGGCCGGAGTGAATGCGGCTTTGAAGGTTCGCGGAGACAAACCGTTTATTCTTAAGCGATATGACGGCTATACGGGAGTACTTATTGATGATTTGG
>JAPKDW010000415.1 GCA_028822375.1 Opitutaceae bacterium
ACCACGACGGAAAATTTATTCGACTAGCCTATGCCAACGCCGTGACAGGACCATGGACCGTCTACGAACCAGGCACGCTAAAACTCGAAGAATCGCCCGCCTTCATCGGCCACATAGCATCCCCCGATGTCCACATCGATCACGCCTCGCAGAAAATCCGCATGTATTACCACGGCTCGCGGGAAAGAGATAATCAGAAAACCGCATTCGCAACATCCGAAGACGGCATTCGCTTCACAGCGTCCAAAACCGTCATCGGCGAAGCTTACTTTCGCGTATTCTCGCATCGCGACACCTTCTACGCAATCGATACTCATGGATTTCTAAACCGATCCATTCATCCCGACAAAGATTGGAGCATTGCCGAAAAAGCGCTCATCGCACCCATTACAATCGATGACCAATACGGCAAACGCGATGACGTACGCATCCGTCACTGCGCAGTCGTGACTCGCGGAGACACCCTCCTCGTCTTCTATACCAGAAAGGCCGACGCCCCCGAACGCATCCTAATGAGCACCGTTTCAATGACCGGCGACTTCAATCAGTGGACGGCAAGCGAACCCGTCGAAATCTTACGTCCAACCACCAAATACGAAGGTATCCAATTTTCACTTAAACCTTCCAGAAAAGGCGGTGGAATCAAAGTCCAACAACTACGAGATCCCGCGATCTTCGAAGACGCCGGCCGATCTTATCTCTTCTACTCCGTAGCCGGCGAAATGGGCCTAGCCGTCGCAGAGCTTTCAATCAAAAAAATCGAAAATTAGCACCCACTCCACCGCACGCCAAAAACAGCCAAAAAACCAAAAAAAGCCCCTACCATAAAAAATGGTAAGCTTACCATTTTTTATGGCGCAAAGTTGATG
Source organism: Opitutaceae bacterium (assembly GCA_028822375.1). Classification (GTDB taxonomy): domain Bacteria; phylum Verrucomicrobiota; class Verrucomicrobiia; order Opitutales; family Opitutaceae; genus Pelagisphaera. The sequence goes on from JAPKDW010000415.1 coordinate 870, forward strand.
AAGTCCTATATTTTAAAATCCAATCTCTTCTATTCATTATGGGCCTTACTCGGAAATCGAAACGGTTCCTTGAAATCCTACTGCTATCCGGCATCGATAGCTTAGCTTTCGCAGCGAACCCTAAATCCTTAATCTACGGCAGTATCGGATGGTCCTCGGACCGAAACGCCAGTCGTCACTTAACCTCAATGTCGGAAAAGGGCCTGATTTCTCTAGGCGACAAGCGAGCTTCCGGAAAGTGGATCGCCCAACTGACCAACGAAGGTAAACAAACCATTCTCGACGACATCGACCCCGAACGTTCTTGGTCCCAAGATTGGGACGGGAAATGGCGAAGTATCTCCTTCGACCTACCCCAATCGTACCGTCGAGAGCGGAACCACCTCAACAACTGGCTGAAAAAGCATCGATTTGGACACCTTCAGGGAAGCCTTTGGATTACTAACCGAAAATACGCTACCTGGACCAATGAGATCGAAGAACTAAAGATTGATCCGCATTCCGTACTATTCCAAGAAAGCTCGCCGATCGGCAGACTAACGAATGAAGAATACGTATCCAAAGCCTGGCCGTTCAAAAAGATCAACTTGAACTACAGCAAACATATCCAGTTCCTATCAAACAACCCGCCAGCCTCTTCCCAACAGCCCCTCTCATGGTTCGAAACCGAATCGAACCTCTGGAACGCGGCCTTCGAAATGGACCCCTTCCTACCCGATGAGCTTCTCCCATCTCGCTACAAAGGCAAAGAAGCCTGGAGCCTCAGAAAAACGACCTTCGCTAACTGGAGTCGAAACCTAGCAACCAATCTCCACCCGTCAGAATAAACGCCCAGACCAACACCAACCACTCACCCATACTATTGTTACCATAAAAAATGGTAAGGTTACCAATTTTTATGGTATGGATGGATTCTTGTCATCGTGATTACTAGTACCTATTGCAACGGTCTTGAAAGGAAATGCATATTTGAGTACCTAGCCTCAGACCTGTGCCGCTGTAGCCTTGCAATAGAGTGAATCCAACCGCTACCTTTTCCGTTCTATGATTAAGGCCGCTTCGGTACAGTTCAATCATCGTCCAAACGATAAGGATTATAACCTCCAGCAGATCGACAATTTCTGCAAGCAAGCGGCAAAGGATGGAGTCGACATACTCGCCTTCCCAGAGATGTGTATAACGGGGTATTGGCACGTGCGCAACCTGAGTCGCGATCAGGTCGAAGCCCTGTCCGAAAACATCGAGAGTGGACCATCGGTCAAACGCATCAAGCGTCTCGCCAAAGAATATAACCTTTTAATAGGCACTGGGCTCATAGAAAAAGCTCCCAATGGAGAGCTCTACAATTCCTATGTCGTCGCCCTCCCCGACGGCCGTATTCACTGTCACCGCAAGCTGCATTGCTTTATTAGCGAACACATGTCTAGCGGTAGTGAATACACGGTTTTCGATACTCACCTTGGCGTCAAGGTTGG
>JAPKDW010000416.1 GCA_028822375.1 Opitutaceae bacterium
GGCCAAGGCTCCTTCTAAAAGCATGGCCCCGTATCCGATGGAGAGGGCGTCTTTTTCGTTGGCGAGTTGTTTGCTGCTGGTGCCACTACTGACTAGGCAATGAAAACCACTAATGGCGCCGCAGGCGATGGTAATAAAGAGAAACGGCCAGATAGGAGGCGTGTTTTTGGGAAGTTCCTGGGTGATTGCCGGCGTTGACGCCATCAAGTCAGCCTTTCCAGTGAGACTCGCAATGATCAGTCCAACGACGAGAAGGAAAAGCGCCACGAATAATTGGTGACTGTTAATGTAGTCTCTCGGTTGGAGTAGCCACGAGACTGGAAGCACGGAAGCGATCGCACAATAGATTAGAAGAATGATCGTCCAAGCCACGACTGGGTTACTGACTGGAAGTGTAATTGGGTAGTGGTAGGCTCCGACGTATATCGCTAGGTAAATGAGCACAAGCGAAATTGCGGACATCGGTATTAATTGTTCGGAACCTTTTCTCATCATGATGCCAAAAACGATTGCGATTGGTAATGAGACCCAGACTGCCAAGACAGATTCCGGGTAAGTTTTGAAAATGACGGCGATGACCAAGCCAAAAATAGCGAGAACGACCGTCAATGCAAAAAAGAGGGCGAATAGAAAAAGTAGTTTGGTCCGTGGAGAAATGAGTCGGCCCGCAATTTCACCAACGGTCTGACCGCGATTGCGAAGGCTGACGACCAAAGCGCCAAAGTCATGCACCGCGCCGATGAAAATACTGCCGAAAACCACCCAGACTAGCGCTGGAAGCCACCCCCAGAAAACCGCAATGGCGGGGCCAACGATCGGACCGGTACCAGCGATGCTGGTGAAGTGGTGGCCAAAAACAATCGAACGTTTCGATGGAACAAAGTCGATTCCGTCTTCCAAGTCGCAACTTGGAACAGAAGCGTCTGGATCTAGGTTAAATATTCTATTGGCAATCCACCGCCCATAAGTGTTGTACGCGATAATAAAACCAGCAAACGAACCGATGGCGATGAGGAAAGTAAGCATGCTGGTCCTGCGGTGGGGGTAATGGAATCATGATTTTACCATAATAGTGCGGATCGCCAACGGAGGATCGCCAACCGAGGAAAGCAACGAGGCATCTGTTAGGCAGTAAGAATTGAGGGTTGCGCTTTCTCATTCTCCGCTGAATCCGGATGCGAAGCGGTGGAATAGGCAGTGTGGCTTGCACCTAGGCCTTCGTGTCAAACTTTGATTAAGCTACTCCCATCGGAGGCGATTTAGCCTTATAATTTCGCTTTCAAATAAACCCTTTTAAGCAAACACAAAAGGCCAGGACTGTCGAAGGTTTAATGACTCACGGCACTTCGGCAGTTTTTTCGGAGGAAATGCATTGGCTGAAAAAGTCGTTATCATTGGGAGTGGTCCTGCTGGTTGGTCGGCGGCAATATATGCTGCAAGAGCGAGTCTTTCACCGCTGGTTTTTGAGGGCACCTATAGGCCTGAGATGATTCCCCTTGGGCAATTAGCCTACACAACGGAAGTCGAGAATTACCCAGGATTTCCCTTCGGTAACATTCGCGGATTTGTCGAGAGTGCGGTTTCCAAAGACCGGCATTGGAATCTTCCGCCAATTCCCGAGCATTCCAAGGATCCAAAAAACCGCAATTCTCTCGACGACATCGCTCCGCACTATGCCGTGCAAGGAATTGAATTGATGGAGTTGATGAAACAGCAGGCGCTTAATTTTGACACGCGTGTTGTCGAAGACGACATTGTTGATATCGATCTTTCTTCGAGGCCTTACAAGGTAATTCCTGCCAAGGGCGATCCAGTTGAAGCGCATACGATCATTGTTGCGACCGGGGCGCGAGCTAATTATCTCGGTTTAGAATCCGAGGAAGAGTACAAGAATAAGGGCGTCAGTGCCTGTGCTGTCTGCGACGGTGCACTTCCCACGTTTCATGCGAAACCGCTGGCCGTGGTTGGAGCGGGCGACTCAGCCGTCGAAGAGGCAACCTATCTGGCCAATCTGAAATCTGCGGTGAAGGTCTACATGATCGTTCGGCGAGATCAGATGCGGGCTTCCAAAATCATGCAAGAGAGGGCGCTGAAGCATCCGAAGATCGAAGTGATTTGGAATTCCGTAGTGGACGAAGTTCTGGGAGATGGAAATCTGGTTACGGGACTTAGGTTAAAAAGTACGCAAGATGGCTCTACTCGTGAATTGACGGTGGGGGGGATGTTTGTTGCCATTGGCCATACGCCCAACACCAGTTTTCTCGGAGGAAAGCTGGAGGTGAACGAGAAGGGATATATTCAATGGTCCAAGCCATTTCGCACCAATACGAG
>JAPKDW010000120.1 GCA_028822375.1 Opitutaceae bacterium
GATCGGAAAATATGTGTTGTCTCAAAATGTTGATTTCCAATACGGTTTCCAATGCGCGGCCATTTGACCCTTGGACCGTTTTTATAAGGTGAGTTTTAGGCTCACCATCGATCGTCCAAAATCCGGGCTGGCCGCGTTCATAGGCTTTTTCCCAATGGGATTGGTCAAACATGCAGGCGCACATATTCGCGCCGATCACGTCAGGATCCACCGATATGCGTTCTGTCAAGAGATCATAGAGCAGGTGTCGATCGACATGATCGGGAACCGGTCCGTGAGCCGCTCGTTGCGTCAGGAGATGATCGGAATATACATTTCCATAGGGCTGATCGCTGATGATGGCGGGCATTTCAAGGGCCTCAACCATCGGACTAATCGGAAAAACGTTACTCACGTGCTGAGGAGACAACACGTCGATATAGGGTGCGATACGATGCCAGATCTCTTCCGTGTAGGTCGCTTCCTTCACATAGGATCCCAATATCATATGGTTTTTGTCTAATTTACGTATTTCAGTATACCCCAATTGGTACACCTGCTCAACAATTTCTGCCAGTAATGCTCCAGCATCATCATAGATGTTCTGCGAGCCAGCGGCTTTGGGCATCGGCGCCCTACCCGCTTTATGCATCGTTACCCAGTTAGGATATTCGAGCTTCCCGTTTGCTTTAAAGTCTTTGAAGGATTTGAAGCTAGTGCCGTAGACTTTGTTCAGTGATTTAACGTTTCCTTGGTAGCGATCTTCCAGCACCGACATCAAGCGTTCACGACCCGGACTTCCGTTTCGCTCCAGCATGTCATTGATCCACAACCAGTCGCGATCGAAAGCGGCGTACCCATAATAGTATCCTATGATCCAGGGATCATCTTTAATGGGAGTCACATGCTGCCTGACTTCTTCTTGAACAAATTTCTTGTATTCATTGCTGAATACATCGGGACGCTTCTCCCCCGGTTTAAGTTCAACGAAGTGTTTGATCAAAGCCACTGGATAGCCATAAGGCATGTCCGCTTCCCTAAACACTTTCTCAGCCAATCTCTTGTCAACATAGCCCGATCGCGCTCGTTCAGGACAGTAGGGTCCACTCCATACGCAATTGTATCCAAGATCACGCATACGCTTAATCGTATCGCGAAACCAGGCTTCCTGATCGCCATCGTAAGTAAAGGTAACCGCACCCTGAGTCCAACCCGTCACCGGATGGCTCATTCCGATTCCCCAGAAGCCGTGCCCCTCGGGCGTGACCAGCATCCAACGGCCGTCGATCTTCTCCGTGTGAAAGAAACCGGTCTTCTCGCCCTTCACATCGGTGAAGCCGCCATAGCTGTCCAATTCGGCGGATTGAGCAGGACTGCCGGCTAGAATCGCGGCAACGATAGTCAATATTTTCAATTTCATATTAGTGGTTTCAATTGAGATTCAAATGTGAAGTTTTCGCTGGCGGTGGTCAGGACTGTCGATGCCTGAGTTGATTAGTCTTTGCTTAAAATGAGGACTCTCAGTTGATCCACTCCCTGATTAGGTCGGACATTTACCCGCAGCCCCAAAGTGGTCTTGTCCTGGGATAGCGTGACTTCATCCGCAGACATCCCCCCCCACTCGTCAACAGAGGGAAGATTCTGAACTTGTAGGGAAGTATGAGGTTCGAGTCCTCGAAAACCGCTTGTAGAAGCAGGGAAGTTAACGCCTTGGAGTTCCCCAAGGGCATCCGTTGTGGCCAGTTGACCCGCTTCGCAAATCAAGCCGACGATAGCCCGGTCGAACTTGATGACGCCCCGAATGGGCTCACCCTCGACCGATCGGAAATGAAGCAGGTAACTATCAACTTTCGTGCCGGCTGGGATCCTTTGATCGGTGGCTGCGAAATAGCGGTAGTTGCCCGGCTCGCGAATCGTGACTGCCGTATCCTCTTCTAACAAAACGCCGCTCTTCTCCGGGATAACGTCGATTCGAGCTTGTCCGCTGGTGGGAGTGTTCAGATCGGAATCGGAAACTCTGTCCTTCACCCGGACGCTGCCGCGCAGCAAACTGAGTCCTAAATTATCGAAACGTCGGTTCCCCAAAATCTGCTGCCGATTATGGAAGGTAATCTCCTCCAAGCGAAAGCCCTCCTCTGTTTCGAGGCGGCGGGCCTGCCCTTCCTCAATCTTGATCCCAGCGAAGGGAACCCCCTTTACCACCGATTCATCCAGATTCCTTCGCTCATAAACTTCGACCAATCCATCGATTACGTGGACATCGGTATGGCCTGCCTCGTTGACTTCCAGCCCAAACTCGGTCCCCAAATCGACTACCTCGCTTTGCGGAGTCGTCACCAGAAAACCAAGAGCTTGTTCGGGGATCCGGGCGACCAACTTGCCGCTCGTTAGATGAACGCGATTCTCGTTGACCAATTCAAACGTGGCCGGACCTCGAAGACTGAGCTTAACGCCCTCCCCCAATTCCAGATCAGCCGTACCGCTAAGGAGATGATAGCTATCCGCTTGAAGGGACGATCCGGGCTCAACGCCGCCGCCTTCCCATTCGGCTTCCACCGAAGCCAGCACCCGGGCGACGGAAGCGCCGGTTTCGTTCGCTGGAGCGAGGAAACCGCTCTTGACCGCAATGAAAGCGCCGAACACCAACGCGGCCGCTGCCGCCAGCGTCCAGCCCGTCGACAGTGAGCGGCTGGGTATCAGAGGCGTCCCCTCTTCGGCGCCTTGAAACTCCGAGGCGTAATCGCAAAGACTCGCGGAGAGTTGCATCCTGCGGACGTAATGCTCGCGGGCGGCCTCACTGCGCTCGAGCCATTGCTCAAGCTCGGCATGCGCTTCCGCTTCAAGCGTTCCCTCCACCAGCTGATCGCAAAGCGCGTTCAGCTTCAAGGTTTCGCTGTCATTGAGCGGGATTGTAGATTCTTCTTTCATCGGATTGAAGGAGCTTAAATGGACGCCGCAAGGGTTTAGCTGGATACAGCGCTCTCCCGTTCCAAGCGGTTGGTGACACAGTCAAAAAGAAGGTTGCGAAGCCGGGCGAGCGCTTTGTAGGCAGCATTCAAACTGCGGCCCGACTGGGAGGCGGCTTCGGCGACCCCGTGACCTCGCTCGTAGCGGGTCAGGATCATGATTCGATCTCGATCGTTCAGCTTCCCCAGGCAGTGCTCGAGGGCCACGTGCCGCTGGTCGAGTTCAGGAGCCAGCGCGATCGCGGTGCGGGACACGGACTCCATCACCGCCTCGTCGAAAATAACCTTGGAGCGAGCGAATTTCTGCCTAGACTGCCGCACTTTCCACCAGGCAATCCGATTGGCCCAGGCCACAAAGTCTGTGCCGGGCTCGAACGTGTCGAACTTCTCGTAGATCGTGAGACAGGTTTCCTGAAGCAGGTCATCGGCATCCGCCCGGTTTGGCACCAGGGTGTAGATGTAGGCGAATATCTTACGTTGATGACGAGACAGCAACCCCATCAATTCACGACGGGAGGATTCAGCGGCTGACTCGGAATCATTCATGGGGAAAGAAATAGCAATACAGGGAAAGGGTCAAAACGCCTTCGACGGGAGTTTTAGAGCCTGTTTAATAAATCAACCATTTCGCATTTTCGTGTCCTTTCCGTTCAAACCGCATTTTCTCATTTCACAATACCCTCCGGGTATTCCTCAGTTCGAAAGCTGCAATTTGATTCGAAAAACTCACTTCAACTGCTCGGGCGGAACTTACTAAACAGGCTCTTACCAATGCAATAGCAGGAGTTCGAAAAATTGGTACAAAGAAAAACCGGAAATCCTCTACGTCACGGCGTACCTTTCGCATATCAACGCGGGAACGCGGCATGTAGCCAAGTCGGCTATGTAAAGGTGGCGGACACGTTCCCAAAGGCGGAAGACGTCACCTCAACCCGAGTGTGGTTTTCTACGGGTATGGGCGGCCCCCATGCTCCTGTGAGAAGCAGATCACCAGACTGAAGCGCAATCCCATGTTCCGATAGATTTCCGGCCAGCCAGTTGACCGCAGCGAGGATGTCGCCTGGCCATGCGAGCGCTTCCCATTGTTCGACCACCGTACCGTCGTAAACCAATTTCAGATCGGTAGCCCGCGAATGACTGAAATCCGTGACTGGTGCGCCAAGCACGACGCCACAGTTGATGCAGTTGTTCGCTACAAGCTCATGCCCGTGCGGTGGCTCACCGCGCATAGCCAGATTGTGCAGCTCGAGTAGCGGGTACACGGCATGCACACAGGATTCGACTTCGTCCAAGGACATATCGCCGGTCACTGGGCGAGCGAGTATGATCCCAAACTCAGCTTCAATGGAGATGTTTGCGTAGTTGGCCTTCGTTAAGGTCGCGCCATCTTGGTGCCGCTCCAACTCCCAAAGCCGGCCCCAAACCGGATGCTGTACACCCATCCTCTTCTGGTTGCCGGGGCACACGCAGCCTACTTTGAAACCGATTACCTTCTCACCGCGAGCTTCTCGCAAACGAGTAACAGCCGATTGCAGTCGCCAGGCGTCTGGCAATTCGAGACGTAAGCCTTCGGCGAAGGCGGTTCCCGGCGTCGCGTTGTCATAGTCGGACAACATGCGTGCGGCGAGCGAAGCTAACGAGTCTTTGTCCAATGCCATCGTGGGCTAGTACCTCTCATGAGAAACGGTTAAGTGAATTCCAGGCCACGCATTGTTCCCGTAGCCGAAGCAAACTTATCAGTCTCGATGCCCATTCTTTGCAGCATGGATACGTAGAGATTCGGCAGCGGATAATTGCGCTCGGTATCGAATGCCAAATGTTGCCCGTGCTTGAAGCCTCCTCCGGCAAACAAGGTCGGCAGGTTCAAGGTGGTGTGAGCGTGCGCGTTGCCCAGGTTGGATCCGTAGAGAATCATCGTGCGATCCAACAACGGCTCTCCGTCTTCTTCAAAGTCTTTCAGGTCCTCAAGCAGGTCTGCCAGAAGCTTCATATGCCATTTATCGATGACCTCCAGCTGTCCTAGTTTTTCCTCGGACTTTCCATGGTGCGAAAGGTTGTGGTAGCCGTCGCTTACGGTTTCTCCATCGATTTCGATTGCAGGCGAATTCACACTGTCGAGGAGAAGCGAGATGGTCCGGGTCGAGTCGGTCTGGAACGCCAATTTGGAAATTTCATACATCAATCGCACCTTTTCCATATAGTCGCTGGGACTATTGGGGTCGAGCGGGACGGGCGCGTTTACTTTTGGCTTGGGCCGATACTCCCACTCCTTGGATGCTTCCATCCGTTTTTCCAGGTCGCGAACGCTGGTAAAGTATTGATCGAGCCTTTCCTTGTCATTGCTCCCCAGGTCCCGTTGCAGGGACTTGGCCTGGCCGGCCACGGTATCCAGAATGCTTTGACCCAACTCAAGTTTGCGAACCTGCTCATCGGTATCATCAGCCGTACCCTGAAAAAACATACGCTTGAACGCATCGGTCACCGATTCCTCACAGGGAATCATGACTCCGGACTCAGTCCATGAGAGGCTGCGAATCCCCTGACTAACATTAACTCCCAAAGTGAACGAAGGAAAACGGGTTTGGTGGCCAATGTATTCAGCCATTAATTGGTCGAGCGAAATAGTATTCCTGAAACCACCGCTTCCCGGATGGGGAGCTGCGGTAAGAAAGCAATTATCAGCCGGGTGTCCTCCATCCACATCGGGATGCGATACTCCGCTGAAGACGGTAAAATCGTTACGGTGGTCGCCCAGGATATTCAGATAAGGAGAAAGCTGATACCCCAGTCCCGTTTCTTGAGGGAAAAAGTGCTCAGGGAGCAGACCGAGGTTATTGCAAATGGCCAGCATCCGGCGCGGAGTAGACTGCCCGGCAGCCGATGCTTTGGCGGTGTATCCTGCGAAGGCGGGTCGCATGGCATCGAGCAGGGGCAGGGCTAAAGCAACACCAGCATTACGTATGAATTTGCGACGTGATAACGCTCGCTGCGTAGACACGAACGGCACATCGAGAGATGATTTGGTCGAATTTTTCATACTTCAGGATTTATTTGTATAGGAATAGATCGCTTTTGACAAGTTCGTGAATGAGGGAGCGAACGCCATAATTTTTGCGGCTGCTTATTTCCAAAATGGCATCAATTTTTTGCCGATCGGAAAAGCGATTGGGAGCTCCGGTTGCGTAGATAGTGAGTTGCTCCACAAAATTGCGGGCCAGCTGCTTCTCGTCGGTTAAAAGGAGATTCTTCAATTCACGAATGTCATTAAACGTTCTGCCGTCGGGAAGCTTGCCAGAGGCGTCGACTGGCAGACCGATACGGTAGCGATTGACAAGCCCGTCATGTCCGAAACCTGGAACCAGCTCTCCCTGGCCCTTGCCAGTCGTCCGGTAACGGTCACGCCAACTACCCATGACATCGAAATTTTCCAGGGCGAAACCAGAAGGATCGATTTTCACATGGCAGACGTTGCAGCTTTCCTCGGAACGATGAAGCGCCAACTGCTCCCGAATAGTCTTGGCCCCGCGGATATCCGATTCGATCGCCTGGACCGTCGGCGGCGGTGGAGGAATGTGATCACCGAGAATCCGCTCCATGATCCATGCACCCCGGGTGACCGGGGAAGAACTGGTGCCGTTGGCAGTTACTTTAAGAATACTCGCTTGAGTCATCAGTCCGCCCCTTGGGCTATCTTCACAAAGTTCAACCGGTCGAAAATGAGCGCCCCGAACGTCCTCAATGTCATAGAGGGTCGCCAAGCGTTCGTTAATGATAATGAAATCCGAGTCGACCACATGACTGATGCCCAGGTTTCCCTTAATGAGTTCCAGGAAATAGAGCTGTGTTTCTTCGGGGATGGACTCCACCAGAGCATCGTCCAACTGGTATTCGGGATACAGTTCGGTGTCGGGACCGCTGGCAGCCAGGTACCGTAGATCCAACCAGTAATCAAGAAAGGCGTCGGCGAATCGGCGAGATCTAGCGTCGGCGAGCAAACGCTCCACTTGTTGGCTCTTGATATAGGGATGGAGAATCTCTCCACTTGCCGCGAGTCTGAGAAGTTCCTCGTCCGGGGGCGAGTTCCAAAGAAAATAGGCCAAGCGTTCCGCAAGCGCATAACCATCGAGCGGTCCCAGGGACGCCTGATGATAAAGGTAGCCCGGGGAAGCGAGCACGGCTGTGTAACCAGCGATCATGGCATCCATGAAACTATGCCCCTTATCAAGCGTATCGAGAATCAACCTCAGAAATCGGTCACGGTCGGCTTCGTTTACCGGGTGTCGGTAAGCCTGTTCGATGAAGTTGTTTAGCAAACGTTCCGCGTTTTGCGCTGGTTGACGGCTAAGCACAACAACTTGTCCATTATTTCCGGATACGCTATTCATGAGCGCCTCGGCCGCTTCGTTCACTGGATCGTCGAGGTCGTAAAAATCATTGGGATCGAAGGTATCTTCGATTTCGTCATAAACCGTCGCTACGTCAAGATCTCCAAACAGCAGTTTATGGTTAGGCGGTGGCCAGGATTCAAACAGAGGGCCTTCAACTTCCATCCATTGAAAAGCCACGCCCGGCATGCCATCCTCTTCCAACAAAGGATTCTTAAAGTTGGGCGGTCGCGACCGGACCAGCCGAGAGGCATCAGGTCGAATGGTTTCCCCTGCTTTCAGCCAGACTTCGAGTTCATGGACGGAGGGTTCCGGCGCAAAATCAAAGGCACCCAATCGTCGCAATATCCGAGGTGAAGTGTCGGAGTAAATGGTGACTGGTTCTGTCCGTCTTCCTTTTGTAAGGTTTGAAAAATCGGGGGCCATCCAAACCGTGTATCCAGAAAACCTGAGCCGGTAAGGACCCGAAACCGGCGCTCGAAATTCGTTGAACTGAATCTCGGCCGGCTCATAGGTACTCATGAGCATGATCACTGCCTCCTGCTCCTTACGGTCGGAGTCTGAATTCGCCCCCAAGTCCGGACGAATCCACTCACCAGTCTCGCGGACACGCCGGGTCATTAAATCGGGACGTAATTCAAGCCCCACCACCGGGAATGTTTTCCTTATATCGGGCCCAGCGCCTTTTCTGAATCCGGGTTGCTGCCAGGTATAGTACCGTTGCTGAATTGGTTCCGGTTTTTCCACTTGGGGAATCACAGCCTCCCTCAAAGCGTATTCGGCTGTGCGCAGGTAGCGGGCCACTTGGACATGGGATACATCCAGGGCCTCTCCTACTTTGTTGTAGCCGTGTGCGGTCGGATCCTCGGGCAACGAGCCCTTGATTTCCAAATAGGGAAGAGAAAGCAGGTCACGCAGCGAGTTCTCATATTCATAGCGGTTTAGTCGCCGTTTGATTGACCGGCCCGTATCGGCTAGCATCTGTTCCTCTGTTTCGATGATCTCATTCGAAACGAGTTTCAGAAACGTGTTTAAGTGACCCTTTTTAGGGCGCTTCTTTTTTTTGGGAGGCATTTCCCCGGACTGGGCCCGGTCGTGGGCTTTGATCCAGGACTGAAGCGTGTCCGGAGTCACAGGTTGCTCCGCGAGGGTCCATAAATCCAAATCACCCTTTTTCTCTATATCGTCGTGGCAGTCAGCGCAGTGTTGGTCGATGAAATTGGGGATAGGACCCGGCAAGGAATCAGCATCAAGCGCGAACGGGCAGGCAAGCAGGCAAACGCAGATGAAACGACTAGCTGAGCGGGGTAACTTCATGGCGAAGAAATAGCAAAACAACGAAGAGGGTCAAGACGCCTTCTACAGGAGTCTTACCAATGCAATAGCAGGAAATCTAAAAATTGGTACAAAGAAGATCCAGAAATCCAAAGAGCCCCAGGTCGAAGCGATCGGGCTACGTCACGGCGTAAATAAACCAGCCCCTTCAACGCCAAACAGGCAGAACGTAAATGCGCTCGCCTTCGAACCAATATGAGATTCTCTAGGAAGCATCGTCTTCCTATGAATCATTCCCCTAAGCCCCTACTCTACCTTTGCTCTCTGCTTGCGCTTATCTGCGCGGCACTAACGCATGCAGAGCAATCCAAGCCCTTCAATGTACTGTTCATCATTTCCGATGACCTGACGCCAACAGCCCTCTCATGTTACGGCAACACGGTTTGCAAAACGCCCAACATCGACACGCTGGCCGAGACGGGAACCCTCTTTACGCGGGCTTATTGCCAGGGGACCTACTGCGGACCTTCGCGGGCCTCGTTCATGTCGGGCTACTATCCACACGCGACAGGTTCTCTGGGGTACAAGAATCCTCGCCCGCAAATCGGCGACCGAGCCATGTGGTCCGAGCATTTTAAGGACAACGGCTACTATGCCGCCCGCGTCAGCAAGATTTTCCACATGGGCGTTCCCGGCGGAATCGAAGAAGGAGGTCATGGTGCTGATGACGAAGCTTCGTGGACCGAACGATTCAACAGCCCAGGTCCCGAATGGACCGCTCCCGGAACCGGCGAAACCTTGGAAGGAAATCCTGACGGCACCCTACCCGTGAAAGGCGGCAATACGTTTGTCGTAGTCGAAGCTGACGGAGACGATATGGTTCACTCCGATGGCAAGACAGCCGCCAAAGCCGTGGAGCTGATCGGAAAGCACAAAGACGAACCGTTCTTTATCGCAGTCGGTTTCGTCCGCCCTCACGTGCCCTTCGTCGCCCCCCGCGAATACTACGATGACTATCTGCCCTACAGCGACATGGTCTTGCCTGAAAAACGGGATGACGACTGGGATGATATCCCGAAACCAGGAATTAACTACAAGACCAGCGTAAACATGAAAATGGATATACGCCGCCAGAAGAAAGCCGTGGGCGGCTACTATGCCTCGGTCGCATTCATGGACCGGCAAGTAGGCAAGGTACTGGATGCCTTGAAAGAGTCCGGCCAGGAAGACAACACCATCGTCATCTTCACCAGCGACCATGGCTACCACTTGGGCGAACACGACTTCTGGGCCAAGGTTAGCCTCCTCGATCAATCGTCAGGCGTCCCGCTAATCATTCGCGTACCAGGCCAAGAGCCGGCAGTATGCCACTCGCTAACCGAATTGCTAGATCTCTACCCCACCGTAGCGAAACTGTGCGGACTGCCAGCTCAAGATCGCTTGCAAGGCAAAGACATCTCGCCCGTGTTCGAGAATCCTGAATACACCGTTCGCGATACAGCGTTCAGCGTGGCGCCGATGCGGAAAGGCTTTCTTCTACGGACCGACGACTGGGCTTACATTCAATACGAAGAAGACGCCTCCGGCGGAATCGAGCTTTTCGACATCAATAAAGATCCCGATCAGTATACTAATTTGGCTTTGAATCCTGAATACGCACCACAAGTCGAAACATTCAAGGCAAGGATGGTGGCGAAGTTGGAAGCCGTACGAGACAACGACCTTTGAGACGCGAGCTACGCTCTAAGAAATCAATCATAATGCTACGCGTCACGGTGCAAGCTATGGTCCGACGAATTCTACCAAAGATCTTCGCCGTAGCTCCATCCTTTACGAACTGGTTCCTTAATGAAGCGATTCAACTCAGGATGATTGGTGATGCGCATATTCTCGGCATCGTATTCAATTCGTTTGCCGCTCCGGATGGCCAATCATCCTAGCAGGACCACTTCCGTCAGCGGGGAAGCGGACGTTTTCTGCGCTAGCAAATCGTAGGAGCGGGTTTACCCCGCGATTTTTCGTTGTTTCTTTTCGAATCTGTAATATCGCGGGATAAACCCGCTCCTACAAACGTTTAATTTTTCTACTTCGAAATCCAGCGGAAAGAATCGCCGTCCGTGACCATTTTGAGCGTTTTCTTGGAAGTGGCTTCCGGCGCAAAGGTCTCAGGAGCCTGAGCCTTTAGCTCTTTCTTGATTCCTGCGTATTCAATATTCCCTGCCAAATTGTTCCATTCATGAAAATCCGTTTTCAAGTCGTAAAGCTCTTCCGTTCCGTCCTTGTAGTAGATGTAACGCCAATCGCGATTGATGATAGCGTAACTTCCAGGATGATCGTGGGGCAGCAAAACGCTACGAGACCCACCTTGGCTGGGGTTTTTCAGTACCGATGCCAATGACTGTCCGTCATGCTCCGGATCCTCGGTCAAATTACACATGCTAGCCAAGGTCGGGTACATATCGATAAGCGTCGCCGTATATTCGGTCTTAGCTCCCACCTTGATGCCAGGACCTGCCCACAGAAACGGAACATTCGAGGTACGCTGCCAGAGCGTATGCTTGCCCCAATTTCCTTTTTCGCCGTGCCCGTAGCCGTGATCGCTCCAGAATACGATAATCGTATTGTCCGCATGGGGACTGTCTTCCAGGGTATCGAGCACTTGGCCCAACAACGAATCCGCATAGGAAATCGAGGCCAGATACGCCTGCAGGGTGGATTCTACAATCTCAAGTTCGAGGAGCTTGTCGTGAATCCCCTTTCTCCGCGCGGCGAATTTCTTGCGCACGGGTTCTGGCAGGTCGTCTATGTCGTCGTCCTTCCATTCGGGTCGACGGATGGATTCGATCGGATACATATCGAAAAAGCGTTGCGGCGCGTAGTTGGGGAAGTGCGGGGCGTATAGGCCGAGAGCGAGGAAGAACGGCTTATCATGACTCTTTTCCAAAACATCGCAGGCCCAGTTAGTTCGAATGGTATCGGTAATCGATTGCTCTTTTTCGTTGGGAATCGGTCCACCTTCCATAAACGGCTTTCCTGCCCACTTTGGATTTATCTGATTGAACTTACTACTTGGATACGCATCGGGAAGCGGCGCTCCGTGCTCCCATCCGTCCATAGGCCAACCGGATTGCTTTTGCGTTTGCGTCCGCACGTAGAACTCATCCCAACCACGCAAATCAACGCCTCCTGCGGGATGGTGAAACAGCTTGCCGGTTCCATAGACGCCATAACCGCCTTCCTTGAAAGCGACCTGCAAGGGACGGTATTCCGGGTGATCGTAGAAGTAAACGTGATCGCTATAGCAACCGGTCGTCGAAGCATAGCGACCGGTAAAGATGGCCGCTCGCGAAGGAGCGCAATAAATCCCGGCCGTATGAGCATTGGTAAATGTAACGCCCATCTCAGCTAGACGGTCCAGGTTAGGTGTCTTGGCCATGGTCGAACCGAGCGGCTCCGACCAATCGTTCATGTCATCCACCGCGAAGAAGATGACGTTGGGTTTCGCTGCAAAAAGTCCCGCTGCTCCAAAGAGGAACAGGGAAAGAGGAAAGAGGATTAAGTGTATCGATTTATTGGACATGGTTCATATGGATTTCAATGCAATTTTTTGCCCACGAATCGCACGAATGAGCACGAATCCGATGGTTCTAATTCGTGAAAATTCGTGTTATTCGTGGGAGTTCAAA
>JAPKDW010000121.1 GCA_028822375.1 Opitutaceae bacterium
ACGAGAACGCGAGCGGTGAGGGGGTTTTCGTCGGTCGTTACGTAGCGAGCCCATTCGAGGCGCCCACTTCCACTGCCTTTGAGATTGGGGCCGTCTAGTCCGTCGAGGAAGTGTCGTGGGTTTGGGTCTTGGCTTAGGTTGTTATGACTGCCTTGGATATAGACGGGTTCATCGTGAGTATCACCGTCAACGAGACTGCGAGTGTAAATGGGAGTCGGGATTTGCTGCGCTAGCACGCGGTATTGGTCTAGGGCGGACTTTAGTCTTGGGCTGCGTTCGACGTTTGCCTGAAGCAATCCTGCTCCGAAGAGCGCACTTAGAAGATCGGATTCAGCGTCGTCGAGAGAGCCGCGTCTACCTTTATTCCAAAGATCATGGATTGAGCTCGCTATGGCCGAGTCGCTTCCGTTTGGAGTTTCGTTCCAATAGGTGTCTGCGGATGAATTGTTCTCGAACCGAAAGGAGATATAGGCGTCGTCGTTGAATTCGGGATACGTATCCTTCGGTTTAAAGGAATGCGTTGCCTGGGCGTTTTGCGTTACTTCCAGGTAGGCGGTTTGGCCTTCCCAAAGATAGGTTTCAAAATGAATGGTTTGCCAATGATTGTCATTGATAGGGGCGTAGAGTTTCGCAGTGGTCGGTCCGCGGCCTGTTAGTTCGTAGTTGCGAACGATTAGACGAACGGCTCCGAATTGCCCCTTCGCTTGCAGTTCGATGGGTTTTCCGTCGATTATGAAATCGGGCGATCGAATGGCGCCGGTGACACGAGCGGAGTATCGGCCGGCTGCTCGTGTATTGCCGATAAAACCTTGAACGGCTTGATCGCCTTTGGCGCTGAGAATCAGGTCGCCCGGTTTGTGAGACGAGTCCTCGAAGGCGAGGCCTTGTGTTTTCCAATTGGCGAGAGACTGAGTGATCGCATCGAAGCTTTGGCTAAGCGCTTCCTTGGGTTTGGTTTTCTGTTCTTTACGATCGGAATTCCGAAAGAGCGGTTTTAGTTCCGGCCAGCGATCCTGTTGTTCTGGGGAAACGGCTAAGCGGAGCCAGTTAGCGAGGACATTTGGGTCGAGATTTTTTTCGTTAGCAAACGGGGCGCTGAATTGCTCAAGGATAGCTTGAAGTTTGTCTTCAGGGTCGGGCGCGTTCTTATTTTTCTTTTTTGAAGTATTGGCTTTTAGTTCCTCGAGCGCCGTTTGCAGTTTTGGGTCATCGAGAAGGCGTTTTTGAGCTGCGAGGTAGTTGATGACTTTGTCGGCATCTTCTTTGCTCCCATCGAATACGAGGGAACGCAGCCGCTTCTTTTTTGTTTTCAGTTGAGATTCGACTTTTTGCTGAAGGTTTTGAGGGACTGTATTGGCATAGCTGAGACGAGAACTGCGGAGCATACCGTAGAAAGAGTAGTAGTCAGCGGTGGTGATGGCGTCGAACTTGTGGTCGTGGCAGCGGGCACAGGCGACAGTGAGGCCAAGAAAGGCTTTGCTGGTGACGTCGATCATACCATCGAAAATCCGCGCTTCATCTTCGTGGACGTCGGGAGGACCGTGTTGTCCGTCCGTAAGGTAGATGTAACCGGGGCCCATGATCGACTCGTTGTTTCCGGTTTCGGGATCGAAGCGTGGTGATTCGATGAGATCGCCGGCTAGGGATTCTTGGACGAACTGGTCGAAAGGAATATCTGCATTAAAGGCACGGATCAAATAGTCGCGATACCGATACGCGTAGGCCATGGTGTAGTCGGCCTCGAATGCTTTGGTTTCGGCAAAACGAACGATATCCATCCAGTGGCGGGCCCATTTTTCGCCGTAATG
Source organism: Opitutaceae bacterium (assembly GCA_028822375.1). Classification (GTDB taxonomy): domain Bacteria; phylum Verrucomicrobiota; class Verrucomicrobiia; order Opitutales; family Opitutaceae; genus Pelagisphaera. Next base: position 1,809 of record JAPKDW010000121.1, read on the forward strand.
CGGGGAGGAGAGAAGGCGATCGACTTGCTTGGCGTAGGTGTTGGCAGAGGTGTCTTTTAGAAAGGTCTCGAGTTCCTGAGGCGTAGGGGCGAGTCCGATTAGGTCGAAGCTTAAGCGTCGGAGGAGCGTGGCGCGTTCTGCGGGGTCGGCTGGTTTCCAGCTTTTCTCTTCAAGTTTCGAGAGAATGAAATGATCGTATTCATTGTTCGGCCAATTGCCTTGTTTAACCTCAGGGACTGCAGGTTTTTCTACGGGCTGGAGAGACCACCACTTCTTGCGTTCTTCTAAATTGAATTCGGGTTCGGCGGTTTTGCCTTCCGGTTCTTCGAGTCGTGGATCCGGAGCGCCGCGATTGATCCAGGAAATGAGCGCGTCGATTTCCGACTGGTTGATTTTGGACTTGGGAGGCATGGCTTCGAAGTCCGGATGGCGTTCGACCATTTGGATCAATCGGCTTTGGCTCGCGTCCCCTGGTGTGATTGAAGGGCCACTGTCGCCTCCGCGAAGGACTCCTGGTTGGGAATCGATACGGAATCCACCCTTGAGTTTCTCGGATTCTGCTGAGTGGCACTTGTAGCAGTTATCGACTAGGATGGGTCGAATTTCGGATTCGAAATAAGCGCTGTCTTCCGGGCTGGGGACATTGGCGTAGGTCCCGGTCGATGCAGCGCAGACGGCGAGTAAACGGATGCTGAGAGGTATTCTGTCCATGGAGCGGCGGTCTTCAACTTCGCCTACGAGAAAGGCGGATCATAGGTATACTTAAAAATCAGATTGCAGTACACTGGTATTTACAAAAAATACCTTAGAGCTTGTTCAAAAAGTCGGAAATCGCTCTGCCTCTAATCTGTAGGAGCGGTCCCGCTAAGTGCATACGCGTCAACTTAACTGAAATCGTCTAAAAACCACCCCGACGTGTCGAGGTAGCTACACCGAGAATTCGGTGTGGAGTCTGCAATAATTCTTTCAAATAGAGTTAAGTTGACGCGTATGCGCTAAGCGTGGACCGCGATCCGTCTTTTCTCTCTTATGTAAATCTGTGGGTAAAGAATCTTACCCTAGGTTCTTGGCGACCAGGGTTTTCATTTTCTCGATGCCGAGTTGGGCTACTTTGAGGGGATCTTGTTTCCAGTAGTCGCGATTAAAGAGTTCGAGCGAGAATACCATGTTGGGGTTCACGGTCTGGAGCTGCTTCATGATCGTTCCGAAATCGGCGACGCCGTCGCCGGGCATAACGCGATGGCTGTCGTTCATTTCCACGCGTGAAGGAGTGGCTGGGAAGTCGTTCATATGAAGGACTGGCATCGCTTGAGGGCCAAGTAGGGAGAGTCCGTCGTATGTGGAGCCGCCTTTGAAGATGTGATAAATATCGAGCAGCATGCAGGCATTCGGGTGAGAGCTCTCAGCGGTTGCGAAGAGCGTTTGGCCGAGGCGATGAAGATTCACGGAGTGTCCCCAGACTTCGAGCATCGGGGTGACGCCGGTGGCGCGGCCGACCTCCAGCAAGGCGCGGTAGCGTTCCGCTACGATTTCAAGATCCAATACGGCTCCCTTGGTCGCTCCCGCTGGGGGAGCGGCGATGCGACTGCCGCCAAGTTGGGCGAGGATGTCCATATCGCTTTTGGCATCCTCGAGGGCTTCCGATCGTTTGGCTGGATCGTCTACAATCCAGTTGGCGAAACCGATGGCGCTTTCGACCTGAAGACCGCGATCGTCGATGCGTTTCTTGAGGTCGCTGAGCTTGCCGCCCGTTTTCATGTAAGCTCTGAGCGTGCGAATCCAAGGCTCGATTCCCGAGTAACCTGCGTCGGCAGCGACGTCGACTTCCGCTTCGATACCGATGTTCTTCTCGCGAATGGTGCTCGTGTTGAGGCAGTAGCGGAACGATGGCATGGCTTTTGAGGCTTTGGTCTCGCTAGCGCAGCCAGCAATGAGAGCGGTTGAGGCAAGAGCGCCGGATGTGGTTATGAATTTTCTACGGGATTGGGATGATTGCATACTTGGAAAGAGTTGTGGGGAAACAGAACTTTCGGTGACGTTCGTGAATGCCGGGAAAGATTCCAATTAAATAATGATGAGTAGGGAAATAATTGGCCGCAAAAAGGCGCAAGAGGCGCAAAACGAATACAGATATCTACACGATAGATTTTAGAAGCTCAGCTCTTGATTGAGCATTGTTTTCAACTGAACACGTTTTGCGCTTTTTGGCGCCTTTTTGCGGCTATTTTTAATCTGCCTTTGTTGGGCTTATGGGCTTTGGTTTCTCCCGTAGTCTCATAAGGTGGGAGGCTCAGTTACTAACGTCTTGATTTGGTCTGAACTCAAAAGCCCTCTAAAAATGAGGATAGAAATGTGTGATGAATTTTCAAACCACGGAGGATACGGAGGTACGGAGGATTAGAATACAAGCTTCAAGGTGGAACGTGGCGTCCCGACTCGTTTGCTCGTTCCCTCTCTAAATCGCGAGTCGGGACGCCTCGCGCCACCTTATGAGGTTAATTGAGTTACATACGCGGTCGCCGCAAGCGACGCCCCTACGGTTGATTCGACTGCAATTTGTTGCCCACCTTTTTCTCCGTACCTCCGTGTCATAGTGTTTCTGATACGCTGGAGGGAGCGTTCCTCTGAAGTCGAGGACTGCTTGGGCAAAGCGTTTTTGGGTGAGTTTGCCTTTGTTCGCTTTGAGCGTGTTGAAGAATATCAGCTTGAAGAGCGTGTCATCGGTGATGGTGCCTTCGGGACCGTAGGCCTCCCATTGAGCGAAAGGCCCGACTGCCTTTGGGTAGGATCGAAGGCTTTGGTCTGAACTGAAACGGCTCAAGGTGACGCGGGTGGGGAGTTGGCGGGATCGGGTTCTATAGCATTGACAGTCTTTCTCCTTACCTGTTAGTAAGGAGAAAAACAAAAGTAAGATATGATTGCGACTATTACAAGTAAGGGGCAGATAACGTTGCCTATTTCCGTTCGAAAAGCATTGAAGATAAAAACGGGAGACAAGCTGGATTTCGTGGTTACCGAAAATGGCGAAATCGTCGGGAAGCCGATATCTAACAGTCTTTCCTCGCTAGCGAAAATCCTACCTCCCGCCAAAAGGAAACTCAGTTTGGACGAAATGGATGCCGCGATACGCAACCGTAGTCCAAGAAGCGAATGATAGGATTGGACACGAATATTCTGGTCCGCTACGTGACGCGTGATGATGAACGCCAATGGAAACGCGTAGACGCCTACCTGGAGAAGCATTGCAGCTCCAAGAGCCCTGGCTGGATATCGTGCATCGTTCTTTGCGAGTTTGTGTGGGTTTTGTCGCGCGGTTATGAATACGCGAAGTCTGATGTTTCCAAGCTGCTTGAGCAGCTAAGCCATACGATTGAGCTTCGGCTCGAATCGCATGACTGCGTGCGCGGCGCGATCGAGGACTATAAAGTAGGGAAAGCGGATTTTTCCGACTATCTCATTGGACGCCTCAATAAGGAGCGTGGGTGCGATACAACCGTCACCCTAGACCGGAAGGCGAGCAGTCATGCCCGTTTTACTCTCTTGCCCAACGCTTAACGAAACAAACTAGCGAATGTCCGACTCTTTGAAATCGTATCTAATAATTTAGGACAGTATTCCTTTGATGACGTGTCCGTGGACGTCGGTGAGTCGGAAGTCGCGCCCTTGGAATTTGTAGGTGAGGCGCTTGTGGTCGATTCCGAGTAGATGCTGCATGGTCGCATGGAGATCGTGGACGGCTGTTGGGTTTTCTTCGGCGGCGTATCCAAATTCATCGGTTGAACCATAAACGGTGCCTCCTTTAATACCTCCGCCGGCGAGGAAGATGGAGAATCCTTTTATGTGATGATCGCGTCCGTCGCCTGTATTGCCTTGGCTCATGGGGGTGCGACCGAATTCGCCTCCCCAGATAATGAGCGTTTCATCGAGCATGCCCCGCATCTTGAGGTCTTTGATGAGAGCAGCGGTGGGCTGGTCCGTGAGGGCAGAAGTGGATGTGAAGTTTTTCTCCAAATTGCTGTGGTGATCCCAGCCGCGATGATAGAGCTGGATGAAGCGCACGCCGCGTTCGGCGAGCCGTCGCGCCATGAGGCAATTCGAGGCATAGGTGCCATCGCCGGGCGTGCAACCGTAGAGATCGAGCACGTTCTGCGGCTCTTGAGAGAAGTCGGCGAGGTCGGGCACGGAGGCCTGCATCTGATAGGCGAGTTCGTACTGGGCGATGCGAGTGGCGATCTCCGGATCGTGTCGATTGGTGGCAAGGTGGCCATTCAATGAGTTGATTGTTTCCACAAGGTCCCCTTGAGAACCCCGGCTGATCCCGTCGGGATTGCCCACATAGTAAACGGGGTCTCCCTTCGACTGCAGCTCGACGCCTTGGTGCTTGCTGGGCAGAAATCCATTGTGCCATTGGCGGGCGGATATTGGTTGGGCTTGGCCGCCGCCTTCGGAAGTGAGCACTACGTATCCAGGAAGATCATTCGAAAGGCTGCCTAGGCCGTAGTGCGTCCAAGCTCCCATGCTCGGGCGACCGGGAATGATGGACCCCGTATTCATGAACGTGTGAGCGGGATCGTGGTTGATCTGCTCGGTGTACATGGAGCGAATCACGGCGATGTCGTCGGCTATACCTCCAATGTGGGGAAACCGGTCGGAGATCTCCATGCCGCTTTTCCCATATCGGGAAAATGGAAAGGTGGGGCCTTTGATCTTGAGCTCGGTACCCTGGAGCTGGGCGATTTGCTCCCCCGCGGTAAAGGACTCTGGCATTGCTTCGCCGTGACTTTTTTCCAGGGCAGGTTTGTAGTCGAACGTTTCCAGGTGGGAGGGCCCTCCGGCCATGCACAGATGGATGATGCGTTTGACCTTCGCTGGGTGGTGCAGTCCTTCGAAACTACCGGGAATGTCGCCTTGGCTACCAAGCGAATCGGTGCTCAGGAGGTCTCCTAGCGCGACGACCCCCAAGCTGGAGAGCGATTGTTTGAGGAAGGACCGGCGATTGATCTCGGCGAGGTAATTGGAAAATGAAGACATAGCGGCGAGCGTTGAAAAGGATCAGTATCGAGTGATGGTCTCGTGAAGGTTGAGAATCGCCCGGCTCAGGCTGGCGAGTGCCGCCAGCTCGACGGGGGAATCGTTGGCGCTGGAATTCGTTAAGCCGACTTTAAGGAAAGCTTCGGATTGATTTTCTTCGTTTTCGAAGCGGACTCGCTCTCGGTTGACGAAGGCTTCTAGGGTTTCAAGTTCGGTAGGCGAAGGCTTGCGGGCCAAGGCGTAGGAGAACGCGGTTTCAATGCGGTGTCGGTCGTTCTTTTTTTCGATGAGAATTTCGGCCAGCGCTTTGGCGGCCTCGACTTGGGTGGGGTCGTTGAGAAGCGTTAATGCCTGTAGGGGAGTGTTGGATAGATCTCGCTTAACGACGCATTCGTCCCTCCCGCTGGCGTCGAAGGTGGTCATCATGGGATGGAGGAAAGTGCGCTGCCAATGGGTGTAGATGCCACGTCGGTATTGGTTTTCGTCGGTATCGTGCTGGTACTCCCGCTTGGGGAAGTTGAGATTTCGATAATGTCCTGCGGGTTGGTAGGGACGGGTGCTTTCGCCCCCGATTTTCGGATTGAGCAGGCCGCTGATCTTGAGCGCATTGTCGCGAATAATCTCGGCGGAGAGACGTACGGGACTTTGGCGAGCTAGGAGGCGATTGTAGGGGTCTTTCTCATACAACTCGTCCGAGGCGTCGCTGGACTGCCGGTAGGTTTTCGACAAGACGATCTGCTTGACGAGGCCCTTGACGTCCCATCCGGATTGGATGAACTCGGCTGCCAGAGAGTCTAGCAGTTCAGGGTAGGGTGGGTATTCCCCTTGATGGCCTAGGTCCTCGGGCGCGCTGGAGAGGGCGTTTCCGAAATACATGGCCCAGATTCGGTTGGCGAAGGTTCGAGCCGTAAGCGGATTTTCCGGGTGCACGATCCACTTCGCCAGGTCCAGTCGATTGAGTCGCTGGTCGTCGGATGAGGCGATGGGGTTGGGGAGAAAGGCGGGACTGGCGGGAAGGACTGTTTCGCCGCTTTCGTCCATCCAATTGCCACGGGGGAGCACCTTGACCTCGCGCGGCTGGGCGCTGACAGTCAAGGGCGTGTAGCGTTTCCCGTAGAGCTGGTCCTTAAACGCGTCGATCGACTCCCGCTCGGAGGAGAATGTATCGGATAAGTGAATATAGAATTCGCGCTTGAGTTCGTTTTGTTCGGACCGGCTTGCTTCATTCGCGAGGATCTTGTCGAGGACTTGTTGGCCCTCTTCGCTGAGAGCTGCGTGTTGCGTGCTCCGTCTCAGCGTGCGTAGACGGAAGTTCCGAAATCCTCCGGAGTTGCCTTTGAGAGGCAGAACGGAGAGGAACTTGGCGTCCTTCGGGAGCTCGAGCGTGTCGACGGATAGACGGATGGGATGCCATACCCCTTTGTAAAGGAGTGGCGTTATCTGAACGGAGGGCGCGTCCGACTGTTTATCCAATTCTCCCTCGAAGTTGTCGCCGAAGTGGTAAGCCTTTTTGAGCGTTTGCCCATTGGTTTCGTAAGTGAGCTCGATGCCGAGACTGCCACGGCCACCTCCGCCTACGATTCGGGCTTCGAAGTCCAAGGCAGCGGTTTCGTCTAGACTCCATGGGTAGGAGCATAGATCGATCGACTCCGCTATCGTTGTTTCGTTGTGTTCATCGGTGTAATCGAAAGACGAATATTCGGGAAAATCTCTTTTCGCGAGTTCCCGCTGCATGGCCAGCCACGTCTGGTATTCCTTCCGGGCTTGGGAGGAGCCTTTCGCCAAGGTATTCTCTTTTTCGCGAATGATCTGTTCGACGCTTTTCGCGTTCTCGTGAAAGACGTAGTTGGGCACTGCTACTTCGGGGCCGAACCAACCTTCGTGTCGTTCGCTATTGGTTAGGTAGGCATCGATGCTCTCTTGGTAGGCGCCGTTGCCCGTGTAGGCGCCTTTCTCGAGGATATCGGAAAAGAAGGCCGCCATGCTGTAGAAATCCTTGGTGGTGAAGGGATCGAATTTGTGGTCGTGGCACTCGCAGCAGGCCATGGTGGAGCCGAGCCAGTTCGTTGCGGTCGTACGCACGCGCTCGGACTGGTATTTCTTGAGGTACTCCTTGTCCTGAATGCCGCCTTCCCGGCTGATTTGGTTCAAGCGGTTGTAGCTGGCGGCGACGAGTTGTTCGATCGAAGGATCAGGCAGCAAGTCGCCCGCGATCTGCTCGATGGTAAACTGGTCGTAGGGCTTGTTTTTATTGAAGGACTGAATCACGTAGTCGCGATAGGGGGTCGCGTCGCGTTCTTGGTCGCCGTGGTACCCTACGGTGTCAGCGTAGCGAACCGCGTCGAGCCAGTGAATGGCCATCTTTTCCCCGTAATGCCGGGAGCTCAGAAGTCGGTCGACGAGGCGTTCGTACGCTCGGGGACTCTTGTCCTTGAGAAAGGCCGCGACTTCTTTGGGCGAGGGAGGCAGTCCGATCAGGTCCAAGGAAACACGTCGGATGAGAGTGGCTTTCGCTGCCTCCGGAGAGGGCTTCAGATTCCGGTCGCTCAGCTGCTTTTCCACGATCGCGTCGATGGCGGGTTGCGTCGGTCGTTTGATCGGAGCGTATGCCCAGTGGCTTTGGTAGACCGCGCCTTCGGCGATCCAGCGCTTGAGCAGGAGTTTTTCCTTATCCGAGAGCTCCTTGTTGGACTTGGGAGCGGGCATCATCTCTTCGGGATCATCGCTGAAGATCCGGTGAAGCAGCTCGCCGTCTTCCGTATCGCCGGGAACAAAGGCGAAGGCCTCGATCGCCACTTCTCGAATATCGAGTCGCAGGTCGGCTTCACGCTGCTCCTTGTCGGGACCGTGGCAGTAGTAGCAGTTGTCGGAGAGGATCGGCCGGATATGGCGGTTGAAATCGACCTGATCGATCTGATCGACGCCGGCCTGAGCGGTTTCCATGGTATCGGAGAGCGCTGGAGGCGCGGCGAACACGGTGGCGCTCATGCAGGCGATTGCGGAAGCTAGAATGGTTCGAGACATGATTCTCTATAGTCTGCCGGCGCAGCCGGCTTCGAAGGGCGAGATTCGATTATTCGTCAAGCGTATGGAACCAGTCAATCTATTCGCATGCTGGGCCTGCTATTTTGAGGTAAAAGGATGCCTCAGCGAACCGTTAAAGTCTTGGCAGTTCAGGCGATGGCGAATCCGCTTGATGATCAAGCGCACTGAGGCGAGTGAGCTGCTTGGCTGAATTAACCGCAGAGGACGCTGAGTTCGCGGAGGATTGGGTTGAGAGATTCTGTATGCAAAATACGCGAATATTAATCTTTGCGACGTAGCCAATCGAGTGGATTCTGCAATGGCAGTAAACTGGTATGGGCTTAGTGTTGACACTAAGCATGTTACGCACGCACTAGAGGTTTTTCTCGAAGATGGTGACCATGTCGTCGACCATGTCGTTGAACCAGGGGTGGAGGTTCCAGCAGCCGTGTTGGCCGTCTTTGTATACGTACAAGCCTGTGGCTACGCCATGGTTCTTTAGGGCGTCGATAGAGAGACGATTTCCTTCGGGGTTGTCGTGTTCGCCTTCAAGGAAATAAATTGGCGGGTCGTTTTTGTCGATTTGGATATGGGCGTCGGCTAGGGCGTAGAGCTCGGGATTTTCGTCGATGGTTGCGGCGAGCCATACGTTTGAGTTAGATCCGGATTTAGGATCGCGTGACCTCTCGGCGACTGAACCGGTCGTTATTTGCATGGGACCGCCCATGACGATGGCGACGTCTAGACGTGAGGCGTTTGGTTCGAGGCCAACGTTGCGTTGCGTGCCGGAGTTCTCCCATCCGGTGGCCATGAGTCCTACGAGGTGTCCACCTGCTGAACCGCCTATGGCTCCGATGCGTTTCGGATCGATTCCAAATCGGATTGCATTGGCTTTGACGAAGGCGGTGGCTGCATTGCAATCTTGGATACCGGCTGGAAACTTGGCTTCGTGGCCTAGTCGATATTCGACGGCGACTGTTACGAATCCGCGACTGGCCAATTCGAGAGCAAGGGCGCGGAATTTGTTTTTGCTACCATTGAGCCAACCACCGCCGTGTACGATCAAAATGGCGGGTAGCTTTTCTGAGGTCCCTTTGGGGCGGAAAATATCGCAGAGCAATTTGCGATCACCGTCTTGTCCGTATACGACATTCAAATGCGAATCCAGCGTACCTGGAATTTCGGTAGTAGGGCGTGGGCCTTTCTTTTGGAGGGAGTCGATTGGGGCTGGGTTCTGAGCGACGCCGTATGCGTTCATCCGGATGCGGTGGAGACCGCTGAATCCCGTGATGTAGAGGCTTCGCATATCGCTGTCGCCAAACGCGCAATTGATGGGGCGTTCTGGGGTCTCGATTTTTTCGAGGAGTTCGCCACTGGGGCTCCATATCCAAACGTGCTTAGCGCCGGCGCAGTAGACATTGCCAGCTCTGTCTATGCACATTCCGTCGGGACCTTTATCGGGGCCGGAGTCCATGGAGGCGAAGTGAATTCCAGGTTTGGTTTTGCCAGGGGCGACTAAATAGAACGACCAGATTTTCTTAGTCCCCGTGGAGGAGACGTACAGCGTTTGTTGATCTGGTGATAGAATGAGGCCGTTGGGACCGGAGATGCCGTTGGCGGCAACAGTCTGTTGCCCTTCGGGATTGATGTAGATGACCTGCCCCTGCCTTGTAAGCGTATAGTAGATACCGCCTTGGTCGTCGGCCACAAGATCGTTGGGGCGAGCGGGGTTTTTAGCGTCGGGGTCTTGCCCGGCGATAGCCTCGATGTTGTTTTCGCTATCTAGCCAAGATATGCGGCTCTTCGTGTTTTCGGAAAGGTAAAGGCGTCCATTGTTGTAGAAGCTGGCGCTGATTCGACCGGCTTCAGGGAGGACCACGGTCAGCTTTTCGGTCTTGGGATTGTATTGGTAGAGCTTCTCGCCCTTGACATCTGGGATGTAGAGAGTGGAGCCATTCCAGGAGGGTCCGTCGGCTAGGGTGAAATCGGCGGAAATGAGTTCGAGCTCGGCGCCGGATTCGATGAGGGGACCGGCGAGGGAGGGGATGGAGAGAAGGAGAGAGAGGGAGATTGAGAGAATGGGGGTGGATTGGCTCATGGTTGCGATGTTGGAACGTTAGGGTGGTTTTTTAAGGCTTAGTGCAAGGCTTCTTAAGGTTATGGGGAAATTGGACAATCTTAATGTCTCAGGCAAAGGCGCAAAGCTGGATTTGGTAGCGACCGATCTCCGAGCGGTCATTGAACGATGTAATCGTTCTGCGCTTCAACATTGATGGCCGCTCGGAGATCGGCCGCTACCTTTTGAACACCTCGGACCTTGTTCCGGAGTTCCATTATTAATCTTCACGGCTTTGTGTGAGGTCTCGATGGTACGATTCTTACGGTAGGATAAAAGAGCTAGGGCG
>JAPKDW010000417.1 GCA_028822375.1 Opitutaceae bacterium
GAAAGAAAGCGCTGAAATAGCGGTGCGTGAATTTGCCGAAATTTCTTCCGAAAAATTAATTCTCTATCCCGATCTCGATGCGGCCCTGGAAGATCCCGCGGTGGACGCGTACTTCATTTGTACGCCTAACTATACGCACTACGAGATACTGCAATCCGTTGTCAAAACCGGTAAGCCAATCTTTGTGGAAAAGCCCATGGCTACTACCGTACCCGACGCGGTAGAGATGGTGAAGATCGTAAATGAGTACAGCAATTTTATACAAATCGGCCTACAGTACCGCTATAAGGCGCAGTACCAGGAAGCGTTTCACGAAGCTCTCGTTCGAAAGAGCTTGGGAGAGGTGAAGACGATTAGCGTGAGTGAGTATCGTCCGGCGTTTCTCGATAAAGTCGGACAATGGAACAAGTTCAGCGAATACTCTGGCGGTACGCTGGTCGAGAAATGTTGCCACTACTTCGATTTGATCAATCTGATGGCAGAATCCGAGCCTGAGCGCGTCTTCGCGAGCGGAGGGAAAGCAGTTAATTTCCGCGACTTCGAAAAGGACGGGCGCGCATCCGATATCGATGACCATGCCTATGTCATTATTGAATACAGGAATGGCATTCGAGCGAACTTTACCCTGAATATGTTCTGCGCTGATTTCGATGAAGAGATGATCGTAGTGGGTGAGCACGGACGATTAGTCGCTCGAGAAAAGGCCTGCTTTCAACAGCAGAAACCAACGAGCAGTAGTATCGCGATTGAATTGGGCGAACAAGGTGCATCTCGAATATCGGAGGTCAGCTATCCGCGGGCGATTGAATCGAGCGGTCACCATGGAGCTACATTTTACGAGCACATCGCATTCATGGATCAGCTCGAAGGCAAGGAAGTCGATTGCGCGACTGCCGAGCAAGGCCTCTGGGCGGTTATCGTAGCCGCCGCGGCCCAGCAATCCATTGCAACGGGTGAGTCCGTTCGTATCGATAAATTTTTGGCCGAGAAATCGGTTAACGTATAACGGTCATTACCGCGCTTTCAATCGACCTCGAAAATAAACTCGATTTCGACGAACGCGTTCTTTTTCAAACTTTCCGTATCGAGACTGAGAAGGTTTGTTTTAAAGGATAAAACGGACTTTCCTAGATAATCGCTTCTATGAGGAACGGGCCGGGTTCCTTTATGCCTCGCCGCATAGCGGCGATGAAGGTCTCCGTCGAATCCGTGCGGATGCCCGGTACGCCCATGCCTGCTGCGAGGGAAACCCAATCCAAGGTTGGTTCGTCCAGGCGCATCATCGCAGCTGCTTTGGGTCCGGATTCTTCGCCGCCGACATTTTTCATTTCTCCCTGGAGAATCTTGTAGGCCCGATTGGCAAAGATGACAGTGACGACGTTTAGCGACTCTCGAGCCTGAGTCCACAGGGCCTGCAAAGTGTACATGCCAGATCCGTCGGCTTCCATTGCGAAAACCTGACGCTCTGGACACGCAACTGCCGCGCCGGTGGCCACGGGCAGTCCTTGTCCAATGGCGCCTCCGGTAACGTTCAGCCAGTCGTGAGGGGGCGCTGTTTCAGTGTTTGGTCCAGCCGTGAGACTCGCGGTGATCGCTTCGTCGCTAACAATGGAATTCTCGGGCATGAGGGCGCCAAGCGTTTTCCAGATAGAATCTGGGGTGAGGGGGCCTGATGGAAGCGAAGGGCGTTTTAGACGCGCGATGTTTGGTGGTTCGGCAGGCGCGTCGAGTTCTTCGAGGAGAATGTAGAGAACGGCGGAAATGTCTTCGTGGGCTTCCGCGAGAACGTGAATCTGAGCGTCTGGGGGCGCCAGCGTGCTGGGTTTGCCGGGGTAGGCGAAAAAACCGACGGGCTGTTTTGCGCCGATTAAGATTATATGTTTGGTTCCTTTCAACTTTTCGACGGCCGGATCGACATGATAGGGTAGGCGATCGATAATAGGACGCCCTGCTCCTCGTGAAACGCGTGCGCCAGCGCGGTTTCCGATGAGTCGAGAGCCGGTGCCGGCGGCAATGCGATCTGCTAGACAAATGAGCGTTTCGCTGCCCATTACATAGTCGCCTATTAGGATGACCGTTTCTTCGCCGCTGTTGAGTACTTTGATGGCTTTTTCAATGCGGTCAGTTGGAATCGCTGGTCGTTCTGTTGGCGCTCGAGGGAGTGCCGGGCTATCTGCGGGGTCCCAGGCAGTGTTAGCCGGTACAATGAGTGTTGCCACCTGACCCGGCGGTGTTAGGGCAATTGCAATCGCCTCGGCCCCATCGGCTGCAAGTGAT
>JAPKDW010000122.1 GCA_028822375.1 Opitutaceae bacterium
TCCTTGTAGGTGAGACCTTCGTTTTCGCGGAGCATGAGAGCGGTTCTGTGATGTTCTGGTAGCTTGTTAAGCGCCTCCATGAATCGATCGCGTATTTCTTGGTTCTCAAGGTTGCGGATTTGTTCGGGCGGCGCAACTACCGAAATGGACGAGTCTTGGATGGCCTCGCTGGAGTTTTCTGGATTTTCGTAGGAAAGTTCGCGGCGCGAGTCACGTTTGCGAATGGCGTCGAGGGCGGTGAATGTAGCTACTCTGTAGAGCCAACTGGAGAAGGCTGATTCAAAGCGAAAGGAGTCGATTTTCTTCCAAACCTTGATCCAGGTAAGTTGGGCGATTTCCTTGGCGTCCTCTGAATTGCGTACCATGCGTAAAATTTGGCCATAGATTTGGCTGTGATGAATTTTTACCAACTCGCCGAAAGCCTTTTGGTCGCCGTTCTGAGCTTGTTCAACGAACGTTTTCGTCTGATGCGTATCAGTTGAACTCATTGCAATGGAACGGCGCTGACAAAAATAGATCTGCGGATTGTCTTTTTGATCATTCGGCGCGTGTTTAGGACTCGGCTCGGGGATGCCTTATTCATTCTTTAACGTGAGGAGACGGTCAATCTTGGAATGCGTCTATTGGATTTGCTTGTCAAAAATGGCTAAAGTTGTCGCCTAATTGGTCGCAAATAGCTTGTAACGCAGTAAATTCGCTTCTCATTAAGCGGGTCGTAATAAATAATTCGAATCTATGAATATCTGTTGTCTAGGAGCAGGATACGTTGGAGGTCCCACAATGGCGATGATCGCCTATAAATGTCCCGATATCACTGTTACAGTGGCGGATATAAACGAGTCGCGAATAGCGGCTTGGAATTCTGATGAATTGCCGGTTTTCGAGCCAGGCTTGGATGACGTCGTGAAAGAGGCCCGCGGCAAAAATCTGTTTTTTACTACAGATAAGATTAATGCTATCAAGGGAGCCGATATCGTTTTCGTAAGCGTGGGCACGCCGACCAAAACGTACGGAATGAACAAAGGGCAGGCGGCTGATTTGATGTACGTCGAACTCTGCGCCCGCGATATTGCCGAGCATGCCGAGCATTCCACGATCGTAGTCGAAAAATCGACCTTACCCGTCAAGACGGCGGAATCTCTTAAATCGGTACTGAATGCTAATTCGAGGGACAATATTCAGTTCCAGGTTTTGTCGAATCCCGAGTTTCTTGCAGAAGGAACGGCGGTCGAAGATCTTAGCAATCCGGATCGGGTGTTGATCGGAGGCGAGGAAACACCTGAGGGTCAAGCGGCGATGGCGACTCTCGTTGATGTTTATGCAAACTGGGTTTCTAGAGATAGGATCATCACTACGAACTTGTGGTCCTCTGAGCTTTCCAAGTTGGTCGCGAATGCATTTTTGGCTCAGCGGATTTCCAGTATTAACTCGATTTCAGCGCTCTGCGAAGAGACGGGAGCGAATGTTGACGAAGTTGCTTTCGCTATCGGTATGGATTCTCGGATCGGACCGAAATTCCTCAAAGCGTCTGTCGGATTTGGCGGCTCTTGTTTTCAAAAGGACATTCTGAATTTGGTTTACCTGTGCAATCATTTCGGTCTACCGGAAGTGGCTGATTACTGGAAGCAGGTGATCGACATGAACGACTGGCAGAAGCATCGTTTTTCGAAGCGTATCATCACTTCGCTTTTCAATACGGTGAACGGCAAGCGAATTGCCATGTTCGGGTTTGCATTCAAAAAGGACACCAATGACACGCGGGAATCGCCTGCTACTTATGTTGGACGCGATTTGCTGGAAGAGCAGGCTCGTCTGGCGATTTTCGATCCCAAAGTTTCGCCGACTCAAATGTATCTGGATTTACAGGCGGAAGAGGGCAGTGATCGTAGTGAATTGATCGACGTTTGCGGAGATCCGTATGAAGCGGCGAAAGGCGCGCATGCATTGGCTATCTTGACGGAGTGGGATATGTTCGCGTCTCTGGATTATCAGAAAATCTACGATAACATGATGAAACCCGCTTTCCTGTTTGATGGCCGCAACGTTGCCGACCACAAGCAATTGAGGGAGATCGGCTTCACCGTTTATACGATTGGCCGATAGGCCGTACCATCTCAATTCTGCTGAATGCAGGATGGAATGTTTTTTTAGAAAAAGGGCGCCGTTTAAAGGCGTCCTTTTCGCTAGAACAAGCTGGTCACGTTGAGACTCGCTCTGTGTGTTAGGAAGCTCAAGACCGAGAGGATAGTCATTAATACGACCATCTTTGGGTTCTTCGAGTGTTTCACTACAATGAACGCGATAGCGATTCCAAGCAGTGAATTGAGGATCAAATGGGTCGAACTTATCGTTATGGCGAAACTCGTGCTGGTTTCCAGTTCCGCGACGTGAATGAGATAAAGGCTCACCGCTTTTAGAAAACCGAACACGGTCCCGGATAAAATCGGGCGTTTGGTTTTGTTGGCCATCGAGGCCAATACGATAAGAAAGAGAAGGTCGATGAGTGCGTCCGCGTCCATATCTTTAATAGGTCAGGAAGCCTTTTTCTTTGCGACTTTCTTAGCCACCTTTTTGGCGACTTTTTTGGCTGCCTTCTTGGGAGCTCTCGGAGGAAATTCGAATTTAGTTTGGCCGCTGTCTTTGAGAACCAGATACGCGTCAAATGGGCGCTTGGTGCGTTTGGACCAAAACTTTTGCAGGAGATCGGTTTTCCCGGTTTCGAGCAATTTGATCATTTGTTCCTGAGGGATCTCTCGGTCGAGGATCTTGCGGCTTACGCGAATCGGAGTTTTCTCCTCTTCGCCTTCGACTACGCGAACGACATAGGCGTTGGCTGTTTCGTAGACGTCACCCCCTGTACGTGGGCATTTTGCGAACGGAGTGAGCTGCGTGAAGTCGATTGCGCCGCTATCAGAGTCGCCGTTGCCGAAATCGAATTTTATGCGTTTCGTTTCGTCATCAAGGTTTAGGTACGCGCTGTAGTGTTTACCGTTTTTGGATCGGAAGTCATCGAGTGGGCCAACGCGTTTCTTTTCTAGAAGTTCGCGTATTTCCTCCTTGGACATCTTTCGGTTGCCAATGATTTTGTAGACAGCGAAGGAGTTATCCAGGGTACGGTACGAACGGAGCGATTCGAAGAGGGCTTCTCCGCTGTAAGGAGAAACGAAATCAGTTGGATCCAAATCGTCTTCAGTCTCTTCGTAGCTTTTGATCCCGTTGACGATCTCTTCGGTCATCGTGACGATCTCCTTCATGAAGGATTTACGATCGAGTTCCCCGTTTTCTATTTGGTGAAGCTTTTGCTCCCATTCTCCTGTAAGACCGGGTTTCGTAAGGGCTTCCGCTTTGATTGCCGCCAGAAAATCGAGTAGATTTTCTGCCTTGGGAGTCGGAGCTAGATTGCGGTGGTCGCGCTCCATGTAACGTTCGGCAATTAGCCGCTCGATAATGGTGGCTCGAGTTGCTGGGGTTCCGAGGCCACTATCCTTCATTGCTTCGGCTAGTTCGTCGTCTTCGACGAATTTACCTGCGCCTTCCATTGCTGAAAGAAGCGTCGCTTCCGTATAGCGAGCGGGAGGTCTTGTTTCCTCGTGGATTGACTCGGAACTTTCGATTTTGCTTTGAGCCGGGTTGCCGTCGGCGTCCGACAAAGCAGGCAAGGTACCTTCGGTAGGGGCATCCGAAGAAGACTTTCCGTAGACCTCCATCCAGCCCGGAGCAACGAGAACCTTGCCGTCGGTTTTGAAAATATGCGATTCCACTTCATTGATACGAGTGGTGATGGCGAATTCAGCAGAAGGGTAGAAAATCGCGATAAAGCGACGCGCAATCATGTCGAAGATTTTCTCTTCGTCCTCGCTGAGCTTCTTGGTCTTTTCAGGAGTAGGGATGATCGCAAAGTGATCCGAAATCTGCTTATTGTTGAAAACGCGTTTGTTGGATGGGACGATCCAGTTGTTGGATACTACTTTTCGAGCGACGCCTTCGAGTCGGCCTTCCAGGTTTTCGAGCGTTGTTCTACACGTCTCTGGATAATCTTCCGGCAGGGCTTTGGAGTCCGTACGCGGATAGGTGATCATCTTGTGCTTTTCGTAAAGCGCTTGGGCGATCTGAAGCGTACGTCTTGCTGAGAAACCGAAGCGATTGTTGGCCTCTCTCTGAAGCGTGGTCAGGTCGTAGAGTCGAGCTGCCGCTTGGGTGGATTTCTTCTTCTCTTCGGAAACGTTAGCTTCGCTATTGCGAGAGAGGGCTTCCATGACGACTTTGGACTCTTCTTCGGTCCAGAGACGATCTTTACGATCGTGTTCGTCGTCGGATTTCTTGAATTTCGGTTTTTGGTAGATCCCTTGGTAGCCGCCATTTGAGATTTCGAAATCGACGACGATCCGCCAATATTCACGCGGTTTGAATTGTTCGATCTCGCGTTCTCTTTTTACGACGATGGCCAAAGTCGGTGTCTGAACGCGACCAACACCGGCGACGTTTCCGGCGCGAGATCCATAGAGACGCTTGGTGACTCCTCGGGTGCAATTGATTCCGATGAGCCAATCGGCCTCCGAGCGGGATTGAGCTGCGTCGGCTAGGTTCTGCATCTCTTCGCCAGAACGCATGCTCTTGAAAGCGGCTTTGATGCTGGCAGGAGTCATGGAGAGCATCCAAAGGCGCTTCACCGGCTTCTTGCATTTGGTAAGTTTGTAGAGATAGCTGAAAATCAGTTCCCCTTCGCGGCCGGCGTCACAAGCGTTGATTACGGTTTCTATGTCTTTGCGATTGATGAGTTTCTTGACCGCCTTGTACTTCGTGTTGGTCCTCTCGATCGGCTTGAGCTTGAAAGTGGGAGGAACAAGCGGAAGATTGGCCAGTCTCCAAAACGCATCGCGTTTGTCGTAATCCTCAGGCATGAAAAGCTCGACGATGTGACCGACCGCGGAAGTGACGACGTAGTCGTCGTTCTCGAAATATTCGTCGAATTTCTGGAATTTTCCTCCGAGCACTTTGCAAAGATCTCGCGCGACGCTGGGTTTTTCCGCTATGACGAGGGACTTCATTGACTGATCGGATTCTGGTTTTTCGGATTTACTCATGGTCGCTTGTTGGGCTTTTGGAAGGCGCTTGATTTTTAGACGGGTACGAGGATTTTTTAGATGTTTCTCTCAAAATCGCTAAAATTCGGTCGATGAAGCGCGAATTGGCTTCTTGCAAGTACAATTTTACAATTCAAATTTTGAAGCCGCCTGATTGGGCTTCGTGAGCTTTGTTGAGCAACCTGCTTGAAATTGGCAAGATGTAGGTGGCTCGGGTAGCGCTTTTGCGCTCGTCTTATGGAAGCGATTCGCTTGCATCTTTATACGTCGTCGTTTTTGGGTGACACACTGCATGGCGATTTCTCGATTCAAAAAAACGCTTTCTCAAATAGAAGAGTTCGCCGTCGATGTATTTTTCGATCGGCGGCGGGGAAAACGGGCGTTTGCTTTGGGGATCTTTCTTTATTGCTTGTCATTGCTCTTCGGGCTGATTGCGGGATTGCGCTTCTTTCTTTATAAGAAGCGCATTTTAAAGGATCAGCCTTTGGGGTGTTTGGTCGTCGTGGTTGGGAATCTCACTGTCGGTGGAACTGGAAAAACACCGATTGTCGAAAAATTTGCCCGATCCTTGCATCAACGTGGTCGCCGGGTGGCTATTTTGAGTCGCGGTTACAAGAGTAAGGATACGGTCAAGGAAACAGCGTTTCAACGATTGTGGAGAACCTTCGTTACCGGTGCGGAAGCGCCGTTGCCGAAAATTGTAAGCGATGGGGAAAACGTTTTGCTAGATTCGGAGATCGCCGGCGACGAGCCGTTCATGCTCGCTCGTAATTTGCCTGGGGTCGTAGTCTTGGTCGACAAGAATCGCGTCAAGAGCGGCACTTACGCTATTAAGCATTTTGGTTGCGATACTTTGGTGCTCGATGATGGGTTTCAGTACCTGCCTTTGAAGGGACGGTTGAATTTGCTGCTAGTGGATAAGAGCAACCCATTTGGAAATCGGCACTTAATGCCTCGGGGGATTTTGCGAGAGCCAGTGCGGCACTTGAAACGGGCATCGTATGTTTTTCTGACAAAATCCGATGGGGTTCCGGATCCGGAATTGGAAGCTCTTATCCAGAAGCACAATCCAGGTGTCGATGTCATCGAATGCGCTCACAAACCGCAGTATCTTCAGGAAGTGAACGGGGAAGGCCGTCTTTCTTTGG
Organism: Opitutaceae bacterium; assembly: GCA_028822375.1. Classification (GTDB taxonomy): domain Bacteria; phylum Verrucomicrobiota; class Verrucomicrobiia; order Opitutales; family Opitutaceae; genus Pelagisphaera. The sequence continues at coordinate 6,233 of JAPKDW010000122.1, forward strand.
ATGAATTACTTGAAAAGCGTATTGGCGCATTTAGTGGGATTGCGGTACCGGAGAGTTTCGAAGGATTTTTACGCGATTTCGGAGCGAACCTGCTCTACACAAAACGATTTTTCGACCATCATCGCTTCGAGACTGACGAGTTGAAGGAGATATTCGATGAAGCAGCGGCGGCGAATTTGGATTTCATAGTGACGACGGAGAAGGATGCGGTACGAATTTCTGACGACACGGAGTTTCCACTTCCATTGTATTATCTGAGGTTGGAAATCAAGATACTCAGAGGAGTAAAAGATTTCGAGGCAGCCGTATCCAAGATTTGCTTTCCGGAAGAGCGGCAGCGTCGCGAAGCAGCCGAGCGGTTGGAATGAAATGGCTTGAGGGTTGCATTCGGCGGAATTTTTCTATGCAAACGGTGCAATGCTCGACCTTAGATTCACGCAACTGGCGCAAAACCTAACGGGATTTTCGACACGGTTGAAGCTGGGCGAAAAGGTGTTGATCGATGCTTTCGACGTACCCGATGAGATGATCATTGAATTGCTTAGGGCGACTCGGGAGCGGGGAGCTATTCCGTATGTGAACCTTAATCACGCCCGAGTATCGCGAGAAATGGCTCTCGAAGCAACGGAAGATCAAATGCGAACGCATGGGGCTATTGAATTGCAGCGCATGAAATCGATGGATGCGTATATCGCTCTTCGCGGATCGATGAATATTTTCGAAGCATCGGATGTGGCTTCGGAGCAGGTGCAAATGGTTTCGGAAGTGATGAAGCCGGTGCTCGATTGGCGCGTGAACAAGACGAAATGGGTCGTGCTTCGCTGGCCGACGCCTTCGATGGCGCAGCAGGCAATGATGAGCACCGAGGCGTTCGAGGATTTTTATTTCAAGGTTTGCAACTTGGACTACTCGTTAATGGAGGAGGGTAGCAAACGTCTGGCGGAGCTCATGCGGAATGCGGACAGAGTCGAAATTAAGGGCAATGGCACTGATCTGAGTTTCTCGATAAAGGATATTAATGCGATTCCTTGCGTAGGGGAGCATAACATTCCTGATGGCGAGGTGTTTTCCTGTCCCGTTCGTGAAAGCGTAGAAGGTGTTATCCAATACAATGCTCCGACGGTCTACCAAGGTGTGTCCTTCGATGATATTCGTCTAGAGTTCAGCGAAGGAAAGATCGTCAATGCGACCGCGAATAACACGGTTAGGCTCAACGAAATTCTCGATTCCGATATTGGAGCGCGATACATTGGAGAATTTGCGATCGGATTTAATCCGCACATTCGGGAGCCCATGCGTGATATTCTTTTTGACGAGAAAATTGCGGGTTCGTTTCACTTCACTCCCGGCCAAGCCTACGAGGATGCGGACAATGGCAACAAATCGCAAGTTCACTGGGACATGGTTTGCATCCAGCGCCCGGAGTATGGCGGGGGTGAGATTTGGTTCGACGGCGAGTTGATTCGAAAAGACGGCCTTTTCGTAAGCGAAGAGCTTCAGTCGTTGAATCCGGACAATTTGCTCCAGAGTCGGCGTTAGGTTATGGATTCGAAAGATTCTTCACTGGAAGGTGATTCGCTAGAGAGTCGGATTCAAGCGATTCCGAAAACGGAAACGCATCTGCATATAGAAGGGGCGCTCCCGTACGAATTACTACACGAGCTTGATCCGGACACGTTTCCTGAGAAACCGTTTTTCCGTGCACCTGACTACCGCTACCCGAATTTCGTCGATTTCGAATCGCTTCTCATCGAGCACGCAGTGACGTGGTTCACCGGCCCGGAACGTTATCATCAAGCTTGTAAGCGCATTTTTGCCGGCCTTGTTGAGCAAAATGTGAGCTATCTCGAGACAAGCCTCCATCTTCCGATGATCGAGTTCATCGGGGCTGATGGGCATGAATTGATCCACGCGATTAAGTCGGCTGCTCCGGAGGGATTGGAGGTGAAGGTTATTGGTGGTCTGACTCGCGATAGCTATTCGGAGGTCATGGGCCCGATTATCGAAGAGCTTCACAATTGGGAAGACTTGGATGGGATTGATCTTCATGGGCAGGAGTGGCTCGAGTTGGAAGCCTGGACGCCGGCCCTTTGGCAACGTTGCGGCGAAGCTGGTAAGATCCTAAAAGCGCATGCTGGCGAATTCGGCGGTCACGAAAACGTTACTGAAGTATTGGATAAGCTCGGGGCGACCCGCATTCAGCACGGAGTGCGAGCTATTGAAGATCAAGATTTGGTAAGTCGGTTGCGCGACGAAGGCGTGATTTTGGATATGTGCCCGATCAGCAATGAAAAACTGCAAGTCGTTTCGGAGTTGGAAGGGCATCCTATTCGCTCGTTTTTCGATGCAGGGGTCGTTTGCACGATAAACACGGATGACCCGCTTTGCTTTTCGAATACGCTAAACGACGAATATCTCGCTTTGTCGAATCGACTCGGCTTTTCTAACGCGGAACTTGCGGAAATCGCTAAAAACGGATTTCGGCACGCTCAGATGGACGAGACGCTGAAACGCAAACGCATCGCGGAAATCGATTCGCTGCTAATCGACTGATTTTGGAAACGGAAAACAAAGAATACATTGTTCCTGAAGGGACGCGTAAAACGCGTGCCGATAAACTGCTCTCCGGGGCGTTTGACGAGCATAGCCGATCGGATTTCGAACGAGCATTCGAGGCCGAGCTCGTGCATGTCAATGGTCAGCCGATCGTCAAAAATCGAAAGCTATCCTTTGGAGACATTGTCACTTTCAGTATGCCGAAAGTCGAGAAGTGCGATATGACGCCTGTCGACTTGAACCTCAGCATAATTTTCGAGGATGAGTATTTGCTGGTGGTCGATAAGGTCTCAGGCCTGATTACTCACCCGGGAGCGGGAGCTCCGGAAACGACGCTCGCCCATGGATTGCTTTTTCATTGCCAAGGACAATTGAGTGGTATCGGGGGAGTTGAACGACCTGGAATCGTCCACCGCTTGGATCGCGATACAAGCGGCTTGATCATCGCCGCCAAGACTGATGTGGCCCATCGTGGGCTAAGCGAACTTTTTCAAACGAGAACGCTCATAAAGGAGTACTCGGCTTTGGTAGCGGGACATCCTGAATTGAAGAGCGGCTCCATTCGCAAGCCGATTGAACGCAACCCTATGCATCGTCACAAGATGCGGATTTGCCAGGAAGGGTATGGCCGTGAAGCTCATACGGACTGGCGACTCGAACACCTTTATCAAGGCGGGTACGCCTTGTTGCGTTGTCGTATTCACTCGGGAAGGACGCATCAAATTCGCGTGCACATGAAGAGCCTCAAACATTCGATTTTAGGCGATATCGTTTATGGCTTCCGAGAGATGCCGCTGCTTCCGGCTGTGCCGGACCGCGTTTTGTTGCATAGCGCTCGGTTGGCGTTTACGCATCCGATCACGGAAGAGGAGCTCGATCTCGAAGCTCCACTACCTGAAGTTTTTCAGCCGTTTGTCAATCCGAGGCTTGAGGTCGGTTGAGCTGATCGTTCCTGAAGCTTGAAAACGCAGGCTTGCGCGGGACGGATCGACTCGCACACTGCCTCCCCATGCCGCATGCAGACTGGAAGCGAGTTAAGGATTACAAAGATATTCTCTACGAGAAGTGGAACGGGATCGCCAAGATCACGATCAACAGACCGGAGAAGCGTAATGCATTTCGCCCGCAGACTGTTTTCGAAATGTTCGAGGCATTTTGCGATGCGCGGGAGGATCAATCGATTGGAGCGATCCTTTTGACTGGAGCTGGCCCGCACACGGACGGGAAATATGCCTTCTGTTCAGGGGGCGACCAAAGCGTACGAGGGCATCGCGGTTACGTTGGCGAAGACGGGGTGCCTCGTCTCAACGTGCTTGATTTGCAGAAATTGATCAGATCCATACCCAAGGTGGTGATCGCCATGGTTTCGGGTTATGCGATTGGGGGCGGACATGTGCTGCATGTGATTTGCGATTTGAGTATCGCCGCAGATAACGCGATTTTCGGGCAGACGGGTCCCCAGGTAGGGAGCTTTGACGGAGGGTTCGGGGCGAGTTATCTCGCGAGCATAGTAGGGCAGAAAAAGGCCCGTGAGATTTGGTATCTTTGTCGGCAATACAATGCCGAGGAGGCGCTTGATATGGGATTGGTCAATAAGGTCGTTCCCATCAAAGAACTCGAGGCGGAGGGTGTTCAATGGGCGCTTGAAGTCTTGGAAAAGAGTCCGATTGCGATTCGCTGCCTGAAGTCGGCCTTCAACGCGGATCTAGACGGTCAAGCGGGGATTCAAGAATTGGCGGGCAATGCGACCTATTTGTACTACATGACCGAAGAGGGGACGGAAGGAAAACAGTCTTTCTTGGAAAAACGAAAACCGGATTTTTCGAAATATCCTTGGATGCCTTAATCCAAATTTCGGAGTTTCTTTTAAGTACGGCGGGGCGGCAAAACGCTCCGCATCTCAGACTTTCAATTCAATCGAACGATTTTTCATGCAAACGATTCCCTTTTTAGATTCCGAAACCGCATTCCGTATTCGCGATGCCTTTGGGGCTCCCTGTTACGTTTACGACGAGGCCACGCTTCGTGATACGGCAAACCAAGTTTTGGCGTTTCCGAACGCTTATGGACTGACGGCGCGCTATGCGATGAAGGCGTGCCCGAATGCCAATATTCTACGTTTGTTCAGCTCGATGGGTTTGAAGATCGACGCGAGTTCTATTCACGAAGCTAATCGGGCAGTTGCGGCGGGTATTCCTGCGTCGGATATTTCTTTGAGCACGCAAGAGTTTCCTGACGACGCCTCGTTGGTTGCATTGGTGGAACAAGGAATGAGCGTCAATGCCTGTTCGTTGTATCAACTTGAGTGCTACGGAAAGCTGTTTAGCGGTAAGAACGTCGGTATTCGTTTCAATCCGGGTTTGGGCTCAGGGGGTACTCAGCGGACGAATGTAGGTGGACCGGCTTCGAGCTTCGGAGTTTGGTACAAGGAGGCGGATCGAGTGAAGGAGATCGCGGAGAAATACGGTTTAAACGTGTTTCGTATCCATACCCACATCGGTAGCGGAAGCGATCCGGAAGTATGGCTGAAGGCGGTATCGCTTAGCCTGGACCTGGTTAGGCAATTCGAAAGTGCGGGCGCGTTGAACTTGGGAGGTGGTTACAAGGTTGGCCGTATGGAGGACGAAGCAACGACCGATTTGCAGAAGATTGGGGAATCGATGAAGGTCGAATTCGAAGCATTCGCTGCCGAGACCGGACGTCAAATTCGATTGGAAGTTGAACCGGGAACTTACTTGGTTGCGAATACCTGCGCTATATTGGCGACCATTCAAGATATGACTTCGACAGGAGAATCTGGATACGATTTTATTAAACTTGATTCTGGCATGACCGAAAATGCCCGTCCTTCTATGTATGGCGCTCAGCATCCAATGGTTGTGTTCCCACAGGATGGAGAGGCGCGAGCAAAGAAGGAGTATATCGTAACGGGGCATTGTTGCGAGTCCGGGGATATATTGACGCCTGGACCTGGAGACCCGGAAAGTCTATCTCCGCGAACCTTGTCGGAAGCCAAGATCGGAGATCTCTTTGGCGTAGGTGGAGCGGGGGCTTATTGTTCTTCCATGTCGGCTAAAAATTATAATTCATTTCCAGAATCGCCCGAGATTATGATCCGATTAGATGGTCAACTGAGCGTTATGCGAAAGCGGCAATCCTTGGAGCAGATTACTGCGAATGAAGCGACTATCGGGTTTTAGAGACTGTTAAATAAGCGCATTTTCGACGTAGGGCTGGCGCTTGCGCCATGCCGCGATAGTAGGTCATTCTCAACAAACGCGGCGTGGCGCA
>JAPKDW010000418.1 GCA_028822375.1 Opitutaceae bacterium
GTAAGCGGTACTAAATCGACCACCTTCCCGAATTTCCTTCGATAGGATAGGATGAGGTCGTGAGTAACGATAGAGGAAAACGATATTCCAAAAGCGAACGCGAAGAGCTGCTGCAGCTTTTCGACCAAAGCGAATACAGCGCATCGCGCTTCTGCCAGGAGATGGGAGTTTGCTACGCGACCTTGAAACGCTGGCTGGGACGAGAATCGCCACGCGTCAACCTGGTCGAAGTGACGACTGCGGCCTCGATCAATGCCGTCGCTCTTCGCGTTCGCCTGCCAAACGGCATCGAATGCGAACTGGGATCGGGTTTAAGTCGCAGCGAAGTGGCCCAATGGATACGGGAGCTAAAGGCATGCTGAGCTTTCCCTCATCCGTCAGGATCTATTTGGCGATCGAACCGGTCGATATGCGCAAGAGCTTCAACGGGCTCTACGCAGTAGCCACCGAACAGCTGAAGGAAAACCCCCTGGAAGGCGGTTTGTTCGTCTTCTCTAACAAAAGACGCAACCGTCTGAAAATATTGTTCTGGGACGGCACTGGATTGTGGGTGATGGGCAAGCGCTTGGAGAAGGGAGGGTTCACCTGGCCGCGCAGCGCCGACGCGGCGAGCGGAAAGCTTCATCTTAAAAACGAGGCTTTGGCTCTGCTTCTGGGAGGAATCGATCTGAAGGACGGAATGAGAAAAGCGTGGTACGAAGGGTAGAAAAAGATTGAATGAATCGGTGTATCCTGTAGATAGATACACCAGATGCCGCCCATCGAAACAGTGCTCGAAGAGAACGCCCAGCTCAAGGCGGAGCTGTCGGGCAAGTCCGAGCGCATAGCGGAACTCGAGGCGCAGATCGCCTGGTTTCGGAGGCAGATGTTCGCCGGCGGCAAATCGGAGAAGATCGACATGAAGCAGCTCGAACTGCTCTTGAGCGGACTGGAGCAAGCGAAGGCCGAAGAGACTCAGCCGAAGACGGTCACCTACGAGCGCGGGCCGGCCAAGCCTCGCAGAAGCCGCGAAGAGCTCTACGGCAATCTGCCCGTGCTTGAAGAAACGGTGATCGAACCCGACGAGGTCAAGGCCGACCCCGAAAGCTACGAGCAATTTGGCCAAGAGGAGACCCTTGAAGTGAAGGTCAAACCGCCTCGTTTCTATCGCCACAGGATTATTCGTCCCAAGTATCGAAAGATTAAAGACAAGAGTTGCCCGCCTATCGTCGCTCCGGCGCCGCAACGCATCGTCGAAGGCATCGCCTCGGTCGAGCTGCTCGTTTACGTGATCATCGCTAAGTATCTCGATCATTTACCGCTTTATCGCCAATGCTCGATCTATAAACGCTACGGTTTCTCGGTATCGCGCCAGAACATGGTCCGCTGGGTTGAGAAAGCCGCCCAGTGGATGGAGCCGATATACAATTATATGGAAATGGAGCTGATCGAAGGCGATTACCTTCAGGTCGATGAAACTCCCATTCAGTATTGCGATCCCGACTACGGGATGAAGAAAAGCCGCAAGGGGTACTTGTGCGGCTACTCGCGCCCAAATGAAAACGTCTGCTACAAGTGGAGGCTATCGCGCACTCATGAGGCGACGACCGCCCACTTCGCCGACTTCAAGGGAGTGCTCCAAAGCGATGCCTACCAGCCTTACATCACCTTCGAAAAGGGGAACGAGTTCGTGGAGCTGGCGGCTTGCTGGGCCCATGCCCGCCGCAAGTTCTTCGACGCCAAAGAGCTGAACCCTCGAGAGTGCGGCGTCTACCTCGCGCTTGTTGGGAAGCTGTATGCCGTCGAAACCGAAATCCGAGAAAAGAACCTTTCACCCGAAGTCGCTCTAGAGCTACGTCAGAGGAGATCCGCCAACACGCACGCTCGTATTTACCGCGTATTAGGAATTTTGAGACGAAGGTCCTTGCCCAAGAGCCCTCTCGGGAAAGCCTGCGACTACTCGCTTCGAATTTGGAGCTACCTCTCGACTTACCTCACCCATGGTCGAGTCGCCATCGACAACAATGCTATGGAAAACGCGATTCGCCCAACGGCGATCGGGAAAAAGAACTGGCTCTTCGTCGGTCACCCTGAAGCGGGCAAGCGGGCGGCGATCATCTACTCGGTTCTGATTAGTTGCACACGTTTGGAAATTGATCCGGCGAGCTACCTTCGAAGCGTTCTGAGCCAAGACACTCGAGTCCTCTCGAAAGACAAACTAGCCGCCCTGACTCCCGCTCAATGGAAGAAGTCAAACCAATCCTAGGGGGCAGATTTAGTAACGCTTACAA
>JAPKDW010000123.1 GCA_028822375.1 Opitutaceae bacterium
GGTACAGGCTCCTACACGCCTGCAAACATCAAAACCAACGACGACCTCGCTAAACTCGTAGACACTTCCAGCGAGTGGATTTTCACCCGCACCGGCATTGAAGAACGCCGAATCGCCGACGAAAACGAAACCGCTTCGGACATGGGAGCCCAAGCGGCTACCAGAGCCCTAGAAAACGCTGGTTTGGAAGTCTCGGACATCGACATCGTCATCGTAGCTACGATCACTCCCGACATGCCTTTTCCCTCTACGGCCTGCCTCGTCCAAACGAAACTCGGCATCACCAACGCCATGTGTATGGACATCGAAGCGGCTTGCTCCGGTTTTCTCTACATCATGGAAGTCGCCTCGGCCTTGCTCAAAAGCGGCCGTTACCGCAATGCCCTAATCATCGGGGCGGAAAAAATCTCCAGCATTCTCGATTGGCAAGACCGCACGACTTGCGTGCTCTTCGGCGACGGAGCCGGTGCCGCCATTCTCAGCCCTTCCGATGAACCAGACGTAGGCGTCTTGGACTTCCAGCTCGGAGCCGACGGAGCTAATGGCGACGTTCTCTACATGCCCGGTGGCGGCTGCGCCCAACCAGCCACAGGAGCCTCCATAGACAAGCGACTGCACTACCTAAAAATGCGTGGCCGCGAAGTATTCAAGCTCGCCGTCAAGGTAATGGAACAGGCTGCTAAAGAAATTCTTGAACAAAATGGTCTCAAATCGGACCAACTGGCATGCGTGATCCCTCACCAAGCCAATATGAGGATCATTGAACTTCTCGCGTCACGTCTCGAAATCCCTATGGATCGCTTTTATCTCAATCTCGACAAATACGGTAACACCTCCGCTGCATCGATTCCAATCGCCTTGGACGAAGCTCGGAGAGAAGGTCGAATTCACCCTGGAGACCTGACCCTTATGGTCGCGTTCGGAGCTGGCCTCACCTGGGGAGCCGCCCTCGTCCGCTGCTAGTCTCGAGATCGAAACTAAAGCTTGATACCACTAACAATAGCCATTTGCCTCCTACATCCATGTTTCGCCACCTAATTCCCACGCTAGCGCTTTTCCTGCTCGCTCTTGGAGCTAACGCAGCAAACCTCTCCTGGGATCCTGCTAACGGCTACCAGTCCGACGAAGTCGAACTATCTGGTCTCCTTCCGCAGGAGATCCAACGGGTACTCGACTGGATGAATACCGGTCGCAAAGCCGAAGAAAATAAAAATTTCCGGAAGGCCCTGCGCAAGTACAAACGCGCGCATAAGAAGTACCCAAAAAGCCAGTACGCGCCCGAAGCTCTCTTTAGGACCAGTCAAATTCGCCTCAAACAGAACAAGATCGACAAAGCCTTCGACGCCTTCGAGCTCATCGCCTACGTCTATCCAAGTTTCGGAAGTTTCAACGATACTATTGGCGAAATGTACAAGATCGCCGTCCGACGCCAAGAGAACTACCGCGTTAAGATATTCGGAATCTTTCCTGGCTTCCTCAATTACGACAGAGCTATATCCTACTTCGAACGTATCGTTGTAATCGCTCCATACAGCGACTACGCGCCGCTAGCATTGATGAATGTCGCTCAGATCTGGGCGAAGCGAAAGAACGAAACGATGGCGATCTATTCGCTCGACCGACTTATCACCAACTACCCGAGAAGCTTCCTCACTCCGGATGCCTATATCCAGTTGGCAAGTACGCACGCTAGCCTCGTTCGCGGTCCTTTTTACGACCAGAGAAACACCGAGGATGCCATGACGTTCTTCGACGATTTCCTTATCCAATTCCCCGCCAACAATCGTGTCGACGAAGCCGAGGGCGGACTTTTTGATGCGAAAGACGTAATGGCTCTGAGTAAAGTGAAGATCGGGGATTTCTATTTTCACAAGCGGGCCAACTTTCACGCAGCCAAAGTTCTCTACAACGAAGCGATCACTATTGCGCCTAATTCAGGTAGCGCCGAGATGGCTCGGGGGAAAATCTCCATGATTGAAGCGAAAGAGGAGAAGCTAGGTGGCGAACAAGAAGCCGAAGCCGAACGTGAAGCGCCTACAGTTGAAGAATTGGAAAAGAAGGCAGAGAAACGGGCGAAACGTAAAATCTTGGGCATTTTTTAGATCTAAGCCTTCGCCGGATCCGTATCAGACCATACATGCGCCGTTTATTTACAAGGTACCTTCTACTTGCTTCGCTGCTTTCCCTCTCTGGCTGCGCCTCGTACCAACTCGGCCAACCGGGGAATAACGGCGCCTATAATAGCGTTTACGTAACGCCAATTCGAAACGAATCGACCTTTCCGATGCTCAAGTCCTCTTTGACTGCATCGACCCGTAAAGCGATCTCAGACACAGGTTTCCTTTCAATCGATTCGAAAGACAATGCGGATACCATACTAGAAACCCGAGTGGTTTCCGTACACCGAGACATTGCCGCCGTTTCCTCGATAGACGTCGGTCGTGGTCGCAAGTACGAACTCGAATTCGTAACCCTGTGCACGCTCTATCGAAAAAATGGTTCTCAATTAGAGCCTGTATTCACCGATCGACGGATTCTGACCAAACAGGATATTTTCGCCGATAGCGGACAAGTAAATGCCGAGCATCAAGCCGGTCCTGAAATCGCCAGAGCTATTGCCCAGCGAATTGCCGAAACGCTCGTCGATACTTGGTAATCGAGTCGAGCCCCGCCAATTTTGAGTTCGCAAATCCATTCGCCGCAATTCTAATAGATTGCCAATGGAGCCTTCGATCTTAGCCCCTTCAATGCTAGCAGCCGATCACACACGGCTAGCTGACGACATCAACGCAGTCGAGAAACTCGGAGCCCAATGGCTTCACATTGACATCATGGACGGACACTTCGTGCCGAACCTGACCTTCGGGCCACAGACAGTCGCCGACCTTCGGCCTAAATCGAAACTGTTTTTCGACGTCCATCTCATGCTCGACAATCCGCAAGACTACATTGAAGCCTTCATTTCCGCAGGAGCCGAGCAAGTAACGATTCACGTAGAGCCCGATTACAACATCACGGCCACTCTCCGACGCATTCGCGAACTTGGAGCCAAGCCAGGCATAGTATTCAATCCGAAAACCGAATGCCAAGCGATCGAGCCCTACCTCGATGAAATCGACATAGCGCTCGCCATGACCGTCCAGCCTGGTTTCGGTGGACAGGTTTTCGACGAAAGCGTCCTAGCCAAGACCGCCCTACTCAACCAATGGCGAAACGAACGCGGACTAAATTTCCGAATACAAGTCGATGGCGGCATCAATATCGACACTGCCCGCCAATGCCGCGCCGCCGGAGTTGATACATTTGTCGCCGGATCAGCCTTTTTCAAAGCCGAAGACAGAAACGCTTTTCTAAACGAGATCCAAGCCTTGGACTAAGATGGAAACGCTCCAGCCCATACCCAATTTCAGCGAATCCGACCTCGAGGCAATTCTCCTATCCAAAGAACAAATCGATGAGAGGATTGATTCACTCGCGAACGAGATTTCGAATAGCTACGCCGGAAAGGACCTCACCGTTGTTTGCGTGCTCAGTGGCGCTCTCGTTTTCACAGCCGACCTTATACGCAAACTCGACGTTCCTACTCGCCTTGATTGCATTCGTGCCGACAGCTATGCCGATGCTACCGAATCAAGTAAACCACCACGTATCGCTAGCTCCTTGAAAACTGATATCGCCGGAAAAAATGTACTCGTCGTAGACGACATATTGGATACCGGAAAAACGCTCAGCGCGATCATCAGCCATCTCGAAGAGTTCGAGCCCTCTTCGCTTAAAACGTGCGTTCTACTCGATAAAAAAGAACGGCGCCAGGTCGACATCGAAGCCGACTTCTCGGGATTCGACATTCCCAATGCCTTCGTAGTCGGCTACGGATTGGATTTCGCTGAGCATTATCGTCACCTCCCCTGCATCGGAGCCTTAAAGGCAGAATTCCAAATCCTCCCTTGAAAGCGAAAATTCGCAATTCCACCAGTTCGCAATATCGAAGCGAACCGGTAGTTAAGCTTATAAATATACAACGTTGTAATTTATAGAGCCAGGAAGCCGAGACCACGCCCCTCTTAGGCCTCAACAATTTCCAGCGCTTGATCAACTCCGTCAAACGCGCTTCCCTAATCGCCAATGATACTGGCGGACAAATGGAAAGACTACGAAATCCTTGAATGCGGTGATGGCATGAAGAAAGAACGTTGGGGCAACTTCATACTCGTCCGACCCGATCCTCAGGTCATCTGGCCGCTCAATTCCCCAGACTGGGGAAACTATGACGCCTTCTATCACCGGAGCAGCCAAGGAGGCGGAAAATGGGAATACCGAACCCAACTCCCGGAATCATGGAAAATCAACTACCGCAATTCTATCTTTAAAATCAAACCCACCGACTTCAAACACACCGGGCTCTTTCCCGAGCAAGCGGCCAATTGGGATTGGTTTAGCAACTTAATCAGCAAAGCGAAATCTCCTCCAAAGGTGCTCAACCTCTTCGGCTACACTGGCGGAGCAACCATCGCAGCCGCAGCCGCGGGGGCAAGTGTTTGCCACGTTGACGCAGCCAAAGGGATGGTCGCCTGGTGCCGAGAAAACGCAGCGCTTAGCAATTTGAGCGATGCGCCGATTCGCTACATAGTCGACGACTGCATGAAATTCGTGGAACGCGAGATTCGTCGTGGCACTCAATACGATGGAATTATAATGGATCCCCCGTCGTACGGACGCGGCAAAAAGGGCGAAGTCTGGCAGTTCGATCGCGATCTTTGGAAATTTCTCCAAAAATGCCGTCAATTGCTAACTCCCAATCCACTCTTTTTTCTAGTCAATGCGTACACGACCGGAGTTTCGCCAATCGTCGTTGGCAACCTTGTCAGAGAAACTCTCAGCAAACTAGACGGTACCGTCACTTCAGGCGAAATAGGAATTCCAATTTCCAAGAGCCTCAATGCGCTTCCTTGCGGACTTTTCGCTCGTTGGCAACGAAGTTAGATCTGACAAGCAAGCCGTGCAGCGCTCAAGCCGCAAAGGCGTCGCGCAATCGAAACAAAAGCTCCTTTGAATAATTTTGAAGATACGATTCGAATCTAAGGGATTGAGTCCAAAGCGGAGAAAAGCAGTATCTAATTCAACAACCAGAGTGTCTCGAAACTCCGAATCACTTTCCGCAGCCCAGACAGTCCAGCTTCAATGGCCATGAACAATACCGATTTCGTAGACAGCAAATTTTTCGGTTTCTACAACAATGTCAGCTACTCGACCTACTTAGAAGAAAAGCGCCGCCTTCAGGTCGAACTCATCAATTTACAGCATTGGGTAATCAACAACCGCAAGCGCGTCGCCCTCGTATTCGAAGGTCGCGACGCCGCAGGAAAAGGTTCGTCGATCAAACGGTTCACCGAATACATGATGCCTAAGTATTTTAAAATTATTGAATTGGGAATTCCCACTCGAAAAGAATCCAAAAACTGGTTTCGACGCTATGAAAAGCACTTCCCAAAAGAAGGAGAAATTACTTTCTTCGACCGCTCTTGGTACAACCGAGCCCTTATCGAGCCCACAATGGGCTACTGCAGTAAATCCCAATACAAATACTTCATGAACAAAGTTCTGGATTGGGAAGAAAAGCATATGAACGATGGATTGGTTATAATAAAGGTCTACCTCTCCGTATCAAAACATACTCAGTCCTTTCGGTTCAAAGAACGCCAAGTTAACCCGCTCAAATACTGGAAATACTCTGCAAACGACCAGATTGCCAGAGACCACTGGGACGCATTTACGAAATACAAAGAGCAAATGTTTCGAGAGACTTCCTCGCCCCAAAGCCCATGGGCGATTATTAACTCGAACAACAAACTCGAGACGCGACTGAAATCCATGCTCTACGTGCTCTCCCAAATTCCCTATAAAGAAAATTTTGATTTCCGCCCGCTGCAAAAGGAAAAGAAACGCCAGCGCTACTCGATCACTGTAGACGGCGTAGCGTTCAATAATTTGAACTATCGTCAGTTCATGCTGCTTGAAACAATGGCAACGCTCTACAACTCCTAGCGTCGCACGCTTTTCTAAGAAAAGCTGAATGGTACACTGTGAGGGAATCGAACCCCCAACCTCCTGATTCGTAGTCAGGTGCTCTATCCAATTGAGCTAACAGTGCAAACATTCCAGACCGCCAAGGGCGATCAAGCGTCAGGAGAAAAGGAACAATGCTGGTCCATTTCAAGGCATTTTTTCGAAAAAACAAAAAAGCTGCTCCATCCAAAGATAAAGCAGCCCTAATTGACTTCTATTCCTGTCTCCAATCAATGGATCCAAGCTCCTATTCAGGAGACATCCTTACATTTTCGGCAAACTCGACGGGATATCCAACTCATGAGTATCCTTACGTTTCACAATTCTCAAACGCGAGCGACGGCGAAGCATTCGGTCGAGTTTATCCACAAGCAGATCGATCGCCTTATGACAATCCGGATCACTTACCGAGACATTCATACTCGGCCCATTAATTTCGATGTGCCCTTTCGCGATAAATCCGTGTTCCTTACCGTTCTTCAGACGATCGGCCTCCAATTCAACCTTCACTCTGATTATTCGCTCCTCATGCCGAAAAAGCTTTTCTACCTTTTCAGTTACGCCCTGCTTCAGGGACTCCGTCAGATCCATGTGAATACCAGTAATGATCAGATCGTGGTTGTTGGCTTGCATATGCATATTTCTCCTTTGTTTTGGTGTTTTTTTGATGAAACCACTACGCTTCGGTAGCCAGAACCCCACACTAAGACAGCGGGATCGCTCCAGGCTCTTCGTCCAACTCTATAGTTGGAATCGCGCAGCGCGTTTCGGAAAGTCCTCTTCATCCCTCGCGATTCATCCGCTGAGAGGTCTTCAAACCGTCCAATGAATTCTAATCCGAGAGCAGATAAAACAGTCTCCAGATACAAATTCACTGTGTATCCGGAAGGCTTTAAAAGGATAGAAAATTCGATCATTGAACGAGTTGAGAAGCTACACTCCGGTCCTGCTCTTTGCAATCTTTCTAGGACCAAAATGGCTTCTTTTTAAATCGACTCGAGGAGGGCTCGCCTTGAGCCCGATTTACTCAATTAATGCGCTCCAAAGCCTATCGACATTCACACTCTCGAAGTCAGCTTCAAATTCTTTCAAACTAACCATTTTAAGACATGCCAATAACTGATTGGGGGTGGGAAATCACTCCAGACGAACTCCATTCATGGATTCTACAAGACGACAACGATGTGGTTCTCCTCAACAAACCCGCTCTCGTCGTCTGTCACCCTTCTAAAAAAGGTCCCTGGTCTTCCCTAGTCGGAGCCTGCCGGGAAGAGCTAGAGCACAAGCGTACTCACTTGATAGCGCGTCTCGACCGTGAAACCAGCGGTATCATTCTTCTAGCAAAACATCGCCTAGCCGCGCGGCATTTCCAAATGGCGCTCGAACGACGCGACGTTAGCAAAAGCTATCTTGCCATTCTAGAAGGCTCTTTAAAAGAAGGCACGATGGTCGACGCAGCTATAGGCAAGGACAAGAACAGTATCGTCCACTGCAAATCAAGCTTACGCACCGACGGTCGACGCCAAGAGGCTCAAACCCGATTTACCCCGCTCCACACAACCGACAAATATACACTCGTCCTCGTCGAACCCATAACCGGTCGGAAACACCAAATTCGCGTCCACGCCCAACACATTGGCCATTCAGTAGTAGGCGATAAGCTTTACGGCCCCGACGAAACCCTTTTCCTCGATTTTATCGAAACCGGTTGGACCGACGCCCTTGCCGAGCAACTCCCACTAAATCGTCAGGCTCTGCACGCCTACCGCATGACTTTCGAGCTGGAAACCGGCCCCAGGACGTTCGTAGCCCCACCCACTCAAGACCTCATAAGCTTCTGCGAACAACACCTAAATCTGCCCGAATCCGAATTCCTTGAGCTAATCTCCCCATTGTAACTCCCCCACAGGTCTAGTCTTTACCCCTACATGTAAATGGAATGTCAATTAACGCTTTCTTTACAAGATTAAGTGAGCTACATTTCGAACATGAGATTCAACGCACCCAGTATTGTATCAATTATGGTTTTCTCGATTTTCGTTTGGGTTTACGTGATCAACACAGCTTGGACGATCGGTAGAGACCTCGTTGCAGTGATTTTCTAAACGCCCTCCAAGGCTTTTCGCTTTGCCCTCAAGCGAGTTCTCTTCTTGGTTTTCCCCCACGTGGCCAATTCCTCCCCTGACTCTGCACTCAAGCAGCCCAACATCCGTCGCTTCATTGCGTTCCGCATTCTTTTCAATGCGCGATTCTACTACCCGGTCTTCACAATCCTGTTTCTGGATTTCGGCTTAACGCTAGAACAATTCGCAATCCTCAACGCCGCCTGGGCAGCAAGCATCGTTTTGCTCGAGGTTCCTTCGGGAGCATTAGCGGACACCATCGGCCGTCGCAATCTAGTGATTGCCGCAGCTGTGATCATGATCATTGAGATGGCCCTACTCTGCTTCGCGCCTATCGGGAACATGCAGATCGTTTTCTACCTTTTCCTCATCAACCGAATCCTAAGTGGAGCTGCCGAAGCCGCGGCAAGCGGAGCCGACGAGGCCCTTGCATACGACACTCTAAAAGACCTCGGAATGGAAAAAAGCTGGGGCCGTGTATTGGAAACTCAAATGCGCTACCAGTCCATCGCCTTCATCGTTGCCATGTCTCTCGGCGCTTTGCTCTACGATGCTAGCCGGCTCAATCAATTCTTCGCGTTCGCCTCCATCGACATCGTTGTCGCCAAGGAAACCGCAATGCGATTGCCGCTCATCCTAACGCTTCTTCTTGGTATCGGAGCCCTCTTCGTCGCCATCGGTCTTAAAGAGCCCGAGTCAGAACTAGCGACCCGAAAAAAGCTTCGCTACTCAGAAGCCCGCCAAAGTACTAGGGAGGCGTTTTCGAAAACACTCGCAACCGGGAAATGGATACTAACCACACCCGCCGCGCTGATGATAATCCTAGCAGGGTTCCTCATCGATCATATGGCGCGAATGATTCTCACCCTAAACAGCGAATACTACCGACGCATCGACCTACCTGAAGCTGCCTTCGGACTTATCAGCGCTGGCTTCGGACTCATGGGCGTATTCATGCCGAAACTCGGGCGTTGGCTTTGCGAAAACCGCACCAAATCATTTAACTACTACGCGCTAAGTATCGCTACATTCATCGGACTCTTCGGAATGTCATGGTTTATTCCCTACTGGGGCGTCGCGCCAATGATACTGATCTATGGATCTATCTCGCTAACGGGATTTCTAGTCAGCTCCTACCTCAACGAAATCACTTCGTCCGAGAACCGTGCCACTGCCCTTAGTTTCAAAGGACTTTCCTACAATCTCGCTTACGGCGGAATCGGGATCCTCTATTCCCTGCTTGTCTACAATTTAAGAAACAACCAAGCCAATCAAGGCGTCCCAACCGAAACCATTGAAGCCAGCCTATTCCAAGAAGCCCTCGGCTATTTCCCAGGCTACTTTGCAGCCGCGTTTGTCATAGTCCTGCTATATGGCATCCTAAACCGCCGCTCTCTCGATCTCAGCCCATCGCACCCTTCCTCTTAATCTCAGTTTAAAACGAGACAAGAGCTCCCCCGAGGTATTCTCCGAAGCGTATAACACAAAAAAGTCGGTCCCCCTTTCAGAGGACCGACTTGAAAATATTTGCTAGAGAAGACTCTGAGGACGACCTAGAGCGCGGTTTCGCCACGCTCGTCGGTACGGATCCGGATCGCTTCTTCGAGGGGCAGGACGAAAACCTTGCCATCGCCAATTTTGCCAGTCTTGGCAGCCTTGACAATCGCTTCGGCTGCTTGTGTGACAGCTTCGTCTTGAACCGCGATTTCGATCTTCACCTTGGGCAGAAAATCGACCGTGTATTCACTACCACGATAGATCTCCGTATGTCCTTTTTGGCGTCCGAAGCCTTTGACTTCGGTTACCGTCATTCCTTCGATACCGACTTCTGAAAGGGCTTCTTTGACCTCCTCCAACTTAAACGGCTTAATGATTGCTACGACAAGTTTCATGGAAATATCCTTTGAGGTTGATTGCTGATGTAATTGAATCGCTTACGTAAATGCAAGTAAATGCGTTACTTAGCTTTTCGAGCGGGTTAACGGGTTGAAACGCTGAAGTCTGGATACGCTTCCTGACCATGTTCGCTGATATCCAAACCTTCGAATTCTTCTTCTTCCGATACGCGAATTCCAAAAATCGCTTTGACGATCGAGAATACAACCAAGGAGAATACGAATGCGAAGATGGAAACCGACGCTGCGCCAAGCAACTGTACGCCAAAAGTGATACCCGCAGCTTCAGTGATCGAGTCCAATCCGAAAATTGCGACACACAGTGTACCCCAAACTCCACATACGCCGTGAACCGAGATCGCTCCAACCGGATCGTCGACCTTGACCTTGTCGAAAAAGATAATCGAGAAGACAACTATGATACCGGAAGTCAGGCCCACAAGGACTGCGCCCCAAGCTCCCATCACGTCCGCTCCAGCAGTAATTCCAACTAAACCGGCCAAGATACCGTTAAGCGCCATGGAAAGATCAGGCTTTTTGAGAACGACCCAAGATATGAAAACCGAAGCAAGTCCGCCGCCACAAGCCGCTAGAGCCGTCGTTACGAAAACGTGTGATATTCCTGCAGGATCACCGCTAAGAACCGATCCGCCATTGAACCCGAACCAACCGAGAAAGAGGAGGAACACTCCAATCGTAGCCAAAGGCATGCTGTGACCCAAAATAGGCTTAATTTTGCCGTCCTTGCCGTACTTTCCTCTTCTTGCTCCTAGAATGAGAACTGCAGCCAACGCAGCGAATCCGCCGAACGCATGAACCAACGAGCTACCAGCGAAATCCGCGAAATCCTTTTGATCGAGCCATCCGCCGCCCCATTCCCAGGAACCGGTAATAGGATAGCCAATTAGGACGATGATCGTCGCTGCGACCATAAAGCTACCGAGTTTGATCCGCTCAGCAACTGCACCCGAAATAATCGTGGCTGCCGTGGCCGCAAACATCGCTTGGAAAATGAAGTCAGTCCAATACGTATAAGGATAACCGTAGCCTTCTGCTGTTAGATTAGCGGCGATGGACGCTTCATCGAGAAAGGCATTCGCGATTGGCGAGCCCGCCGCGAAGAAACCATTAAAATCTCCTGGATACATCGCATTGAATCCCCAAAGAGCATAAGCTAAGATACCCATGCAAATGATGAATACGTTTTTGAACAAAATGTTCACCGTATTCTTTTGCTGAGTAAGGCCCGCTTCAAGAGTCGCGAATCCTAAGTGCATTAGGAAAACGAGGGCGGCGGCGATGAGGAGCCAAAGATTGCCGACGAAAAAGTCGACTTTGGCGCTCACCGACTCGACCGTCGCTTCTTGAGCCATGGCTGGAGTTGCTGCCGCTATGGCGAGCAATAATCCATGTACTAGATGAGGGAGTTTTTTCATTTCGTTCGTTAGATATTAGTATTCAGAAAGTGAAGCTGCGGCGTGCAGGTCCGATAACGGATCTTCTTTAGCAACTGGCATGCCAGCTCGATCAACCGACTGAATATTCGCTAAGGTGCCCAGCTAGGGTTGAAAACGAATGATCATTTATAACCTTACACTCTCGAAAGCGCTCAAATTTGAGCACTGAAAAGTAGGCGCAAAAAAGGCCGCTCAATTTAGAGCGGCCTTAAAAAACGAAACCTAACGATTAAGCTTATTCAGCCTCCTCATCCATATCGAGCGCCTCGATGTGGAGTTCCTTGAGCTGCTTGTCGGTAACTCGACTTGGGCTGTCCGTCATCAAACACTGACCCTTCTGCGTCTTCGGGAAAGCAATCACTTCGCGAATACTCGCTACGCCGCTCAAGATCATAACCAAACGGTCCAAGCCAAACGCGATTCCACCATGCGGAGGAGCCC
>JAPKDW010000124.1 GCA_028822375.1 Opitutaceae bacterium
ATCGCATCGCCTTAAGGGATCTTCGAGCAACTTCGGATTTCAACGAGTCGCGTCTTCGCTCGGGAATATTGAAGATAATATCGATACGATTTCGCGGGACGCGTATCAAGCGTTTTTGACTCAGGCCGAAGTAGACTTTTTCGCTTCGATTAAGGAAGTCGAAGCGAAGTACGAGGCCTTGAATAACTAGGGACCGCTAGAAAGGCTGCTCGAATGTAAGGGCGGCATTTTTTGCGCGATCTCTTGTAGGTCTTTTGGATTGCGGCTTGGCAAGTTTCTAGGATTTGCCTAGTGACGAGTCTATGAAATCGGTTCAAGAGGCGTTTACATTGATCCTTATCGCTTTGGTTTGCGGTGGGGCTGCCTATTTTGCGCATCCACTGGCACCGTCGTTTGGCCTGGACGAGCTGTCGATTACCTTGGAGGAAGCGCAATTCGAAACGGAGGTATTTTGGATCGATGCGCGTACCGACGAGGATTTCGACCGAGGACATCTCGATGGAGCGATCTTGTTGAACGAAGAACATTGGGAAGATTTGCTGTTAGATTTTCTCGATCGTTGGCCCCCGAGCGCTACGGTCGTAGTCTATTGTTCGAGCCAGGCTTGCATGCGATCGCATGAAGTGGCGGAACGTCTTCGCGAGGAGCTGGGCGTCGAGGAGATTTTCGCGCTTGAAGGTGGTTGGGAAACGCTGCTCGAGATGGGATTGGCGAAGGAGGGAGAGAAATGAAGCTGCTATCTAGAATCGCGTACTTGGCCTTGGGGGCCACGTTTATTTGGGCCGGTGTTGCTAAACTAATCGATCCGTCCGCGTTTCTTTCGTCGATTCTTACGTATGAGGTTTTCGGATATACGTTTGCGGTGGCAGCCTCGCTATTCATGCCGTACCTGGAATTATGCGTCGGATTCTCGTTGGCGACAGGGTTTTTGAGAGGAGGCGCTCGATGGCTGGCTGGTGGAATGACCGTCGTGTTTTTGCTTTTGTTGATCCAAGCGGCGGTGCGCGGTCTGGACGTGGATTGCGGTTGTTTCGGCTCAGAGGCGAAAGCTTCGGAAACCGGTTTTCTTTGGCCAATTTCGAGGGATGTTTTGATGCTGGCAGCTTTGTTTGTGGCAGTGATTTGCGAACGATGCGGGCGAAGAAAGAGTGAACTATGATAGTTGTAGGCGATCGGTTGGATTTGGAATTTGAAGTGAAGGTGGGGATTGATGGCGTGAAGACATCGCGTGCTTTCAAAGATCTGGTCGAAAGGCCAACGTTTGTTTCGGTCTACATGCGCAACAATACGGGCAGTTGCGACAAGCAGATGATTAGCTTGGCGGCGGCTCACGATGTGATCCGCGCCAAAGGTTTCGCTATCCTGGGCGTGAGCAGGGATACCGTTGGCTCTCACCTGAAATATGCGGCGAAGCATGAGATTGGCTTTCCTTTGATTTCGGATCCCGAATTTGGTTTTGCCAAGGCGACCGATTCGCTCGTCGAGAAAAAGCTTTATGGACGCGCATTTGTGGGGCCGAGTCGATCTGCCTACGCGATTGATCAGGACGGCGCGGTTTTGGCGATTTGCGAGAAAGTGGACCCGGCGAATCATGGCGAGCAGTTGCTGGCTTTGATTGAGGGGCTTTAGCTGAAGAGGTGCACAGGCTTCCAGCCTGTTTTCTAACTGGCAGGAGACCTGAGCACCTATCAAATTTGAAGACCTAGCGCTCATATAACTAAGTAAAGTTGAGCTTCGATATCGTTGTCGGGATGCCGCCTGTTTCACTATTGAGCCAACTCGCTTAACAAGCTTGTTAAGCAAGCGAGTTTGTGCCTTAACAAGTGCCGGAAATGGCGATAGTCCAAACAGATACTGCGAGTGAAACCTCAAAATCTACTCTGGACCAGTGGGATATATCGCATTCATGGCATCCGTTCACTCAGATGCAGGAGTACGCATCTCTGCCGCAATTGCATGTCGATCGTGGGGAAGGGTGCTGGATTTGGGACACTGAGGGCAATCGTTACCTGGATGCTAATGCTTCGATTTGGACAAACGCGCATGGCCATAACGATCCGGAGATAAACGCCGCTTTAAAGGCTCAAATCGACAAGATCGCCCACTCGACTTATTTGGGACTGAGTCATCCGCTTGGCGCGGCTTTGGGTAAGAAACTGGCAGACATTTCGCCGGGAGCATTGAGCCGAGCCATATTTAGTGACAATGGATCGAATGCAGTGGAGATAGCTCTGAAGCTGTCTTTTCAATATTGGCAGCTTCAAGGGACGCCGGAAAAACGTCTCGTGGTCGGGATGCAAAATGGTTATCACGGAGATACGTTTGGAGCGATGGCAGCGGGCGATAGCCAAGGCTTCCATGGGCGTTTCGATCCTTGGTTATTCGAGTCGCGCGCTTTCTCGTCGCCAATTTGCGAAGAGGTGAATGGGCAGGTCTTTTTCCAGGATTCGGAAAAGAGCTTGTCGGAATTGGAGATTTTGCTCGAAACGGAAGGGGCGAGTATTGCGGCGTTAATTCTCGAGCCGTCTATTCAAGGGCCAGCTGGAATGCGTTTGCAGCCGCAAGGATTTTTGAAAGCGGTCGAAGCGTTGTGCCGTCGTTTCGAGGTGCACTTGATCTTGGATGAGGTGTTCGTCGGCTGCGGCCGGACGGGCTCCTTACTCGCTTGCGATGTGGAATCGGTCGAACCGGATTTCCTTTGTTTGGCTAAGGGATTGACTGCGGGTTATCTGCCGCTGGCGGCGACGCTGACGAGCGAATCCGTATATGAGGCGTTTTTGGGTTCATTCGAATCGGGAAGGGGCTTTTTCCATGGACATACATTTACCGGCAATCCGCTTGCGGCCTGCGTGGCGTTGAAAAGTATCGAGAAATTGGAGCGCTTGATCGATTCGAAGCGCTTGGAAAGTACGGTCGCCTATTTCGGCGAACGTTTTGACGCGGCATTTCGTGGGCATCCGAATGTTGGCGAGATACGCCAGAGAGGTATGGCGGCAGCAATCGACCTTTGTCCGGATTCGGGACGAGATCCTTGGCCGATTGACGAACGTGTCGGGATGAAGGTTTGTATCGAAGCCCGCAAACGGGGATTGCTTTTACGGCCCTTGCTTGACTCCATTCTTATCGTTCCTCCTTTGGTGATTAGCGCTGAAGAAATAGACTTTTTATTTGAAAACCTAAAAACCGCTCTCTCTGCGGCAATGAAGAAACTTAGTAATTGATTATGCAGTACGCCCTAGACGAAATTCGTAAAATCTATAATTTGCCTTTTACTACGCTCATTTTCCGGGCGCAAGAGGCTCACCATCAGTTCCAAGATCCTTCGGGAGTGCAGCTGTGTACTTTGAAGTCTATCAAAACGGGAGCGTGCCCCGAGGATTGTAAATATTGTCCGCAATCGGCCCATGCGGATACTGGCCTGGAAAAAGAAGCTCTTTTGGATACGGAGACGATCTTGAAGGACGCGGTTGCTGCGAAGGAAGGCGGGGCGACACGGTTCTGTATGGGAGCGGCTTGGAGACGCGTTCCTTATGGCGATGCGTTCGATTCGCTTTTGACTACGGTTCGTGGCGTCAGCGATATGGGTTTGGAAGTTTGCTGTACCTTGGGATCGCTCGAACAGGATCAAGCGAATTCTCTGCAGGAAGCGGGCTGTGATGTTTACAACCATAATTTGGATACATCCAGGGATTATTACAGCGAGATCATCACCACGCGCACTTTCGACGAACGCCTTGAAAACATTCGCAAAGTGCGAGTATCCGGAATGGAAGTGTGCAGTGGCGGCATTATTGGAATGGGCGAATCGATCGACGATCGCCTAAAAATGCTTCAAGAGCTTTCGAATCTCGATCCTTATCCGGATTCGGTACCGATCAACGCTCTGATTGCTTGCAAGGGAACTCCTCTCGAAGGGCGGTCATTTGTCGATAGTTTTGAATTTGTCCGTATTGTCGCCACGGCTCGTATATTGATGCCGAAAGCGATGGTAAGGCTTTCCGCTGGAAGAACGGAGATGAACGACGAGTTACAGGCTTTGTGTTTCCTTGCGGGCGCCAATAGTGTTTTCCTAGGTGACAAGCTTTTGACGACGGCGAATCCGAGTGAACGTTCGGATCACGCGCTCATTAGTAAACTCGGTCTGAAATCTCTAGATCCTGACGATGCTCGAGCGATTCACGCTAAGGCGGAAGAGCAAGCAGCGTCGTTGGTTTAGGTAGCAAATGAAAACGCTGTTCGTCAGTGGAAGCGATACGGACGTTGGCAAGACTTGGGTTGTCGGGGCGATTGCCGCCCTGCTGGCTTCAAGAGGATCCAGTGTTCAGGTAGTCAAACCGGTTGAAACGGGTGTGACGGATTCCGCGAACTCGGATGTTCAAGGGGTTTTGAACAATTGTTCGAACGTATTGGTCTCTGGATACACGTTGTTTTCCTACGAGAAACCAATTGCGCCGGTTGCGGCAGCTGAGGCCGAAGGTCAATCGTTGAATCTCTCTTCCATTGTCGAGCGTGTAGTTGAGTTGCCGAAAGCGGATTGGAGAATCGTCGAGGGTGCCGGTTCGTTGGCGTCTCCGATAGATAGCGATGGAGCGGATTGGAGGGATTTTGCGGAAGCGTTAGGAGTTAATTGGACGGTGCTGGTCGTGGCGGATCGCGTGGGAGCGATTGGTCAGGCTCGGATGCTCTATGCCTACGCTCAAACCAAGGGATTAAACTGTGGCGTGTGGCTTAATGAGCTTCAAGAACAGGATTCAATTGCAAGGAACGCGACTCATGAGGGAGTGCGCTCGAGTGGGATCCCTTTGTGGGCGACTCAGCGTTTCGGATGCCGTACGGCGGAGCTATTGGAGGAGGCCTGGTTGTGAAGATCCCTTTGCTAAACAGGTTGACGACTCCGCTGTTTGATCGTCGGGACGCTGGATTGACGCGGACATTGCGTACGTTTTCTCCTAACGAAAAAACGCTTAACCTAGCGAACAATGACTATTTGAGTTTAGCGAGTCACCCGAAGGTGATTGAGTCTGCAAAGCGATCGCTTGAAAAATATGGATGTTCCTCATCGGCTTCCCCTCTGATTACCGGGTTCGGCCCGGCCCATAGCGAATTACTTGAAACGCTGAAAGAG
This sequence comes from Opitutaceae bacterium, assembly GCA_028822375.1. Classification (GTDB taxonomy): domain Bacteria; phylum Verrucomicrobiota; class Verrucomicrobiia; order Opitutales; family Opitutaceae; genus Pelagisphaera. The sequence continues at coordinate 5,126 of JAPKDW010000124.1, forward strand.
TGGCATGGCTTCGAGAGCGGTATGGTCTGGAATTCTGGATACGTAGCCAACCAGGCGTTGCTCGGTTCGATCCCTCGTAAGGATGATCTGGTTTTGGCGGATCGATTAATTCATAAGAGCATGATCTCGGGTATTCTTGCGAGTGGGGCTCGTTTGATGCGTTATCGTCATTGCGATACCGGGCATTTGGAGGAGTTGCTGGAAAAGAATGCTACTGGAGATCGTATCGTTTTTGTGGTGACGGAATCGGTGTTTAGTATGGATGGCGACTATCCTGATTTGAAGAAGATAGCAGAGCTGAAAGAACGGTACGGATTCTTTTGGATAGTAGATGAGGCCCACGCATTGGGATGGTATGGGAAACGAGGAAGCGGTTTGATTGAGCAATTTGGAGTGACGAAATCGGTTGATGCGTTGGTTGGAACATTAGGGAAAGCTCTGGGATCGATGGGGGCGTATGCGTTGTTTCACGATGAAGTGGTCGAGCGTTACCTGACGAATTTTGCAGATGAGTTTATCTACTCTACTTATCTCACGCCGTCAGCGGCATCGGCGGCCACCGCAGCAATAGAGTGTATTCGAGATATGGAAGAAGATAGGGAGTCGATGCATTTGCGATCGATTTTCTTTCGCAAGCGGCTGATTGAAAAAGGATTTAGCGTATCGCTAGGAGATTCGCCGATTGTATCCATTGCGTTGGGAGAACCCGATGCCACGGTTAAAGCAGCTGATGCATTGCAAAAAAGAGGAATTCGCGTCGGCGCGGTGCGACCGCCGACAGTGCCTGAAGGGACGAGTCGGTTGCGCATTTCGCTTAAAGCGAATCTTTCGGAAACGGATTTGACGGAGATCGTGAATACACTTGCCGAGGAAGTGAAGGCCGAGCGATGCGGGTAGCATGGATAAATGGTTGGAGTTTAGAGGAGGGTTCATTACGGGCGCTCGCGACTAAACGTTTTCCGAATGATGAGCATGTAGTGATTGCATCCATTCCGGGATGGGATCGAGTATTGGAAAACGTTGAAGGAATAGAGGTTTTGATAGGCTATTCTTTGGGAGCGTTTTTGTTGATGAGCCGACCGGATCTATGCGGTGGGGCAAAGCGTACGATATTGCTGGCTCCATTTGAGGATTTAAGGAGTGAATCGGAAAGAGGCGGTAGGGTAAGGCGTGGGCAACTTTCCTATTTGCTGAAATGGTTGGATCGGGATGCCGTAGCCGCAGTTGTAGATTTTAGGAAGCGATCAGGTATATCAGAGTTGATGAGCGAGGCTTTTAACTTTTCGGTAGACCAACTAAAATGGGGAATTGAGGTTCTCATGACAGAAATGATAACTCCAGGAGCGATTGAATCATTTGAATGCTACCTTGGTTTAGAGGATGCTTTATTAGATGCAGCGTATTTTGATAATGCGTATCCAAGTATCAATATTGTAGAAGGGGCTGGGCATGATTTGGAAGGGTTGCTCGAAAGGGGATTGACGGAGTTATGAGATTTAATCGAAAGGCGTCAGTTTATCACGAGAAAGCTGATATACAGAAAATCTCGGCTGATTGGTGTTCGGAGTGGATCGAGCGTGATTGCGGTGGTCTTAGAGCGATCGAACTTGGAGCGGGTACGGGGTTGTTTACCCGACACTTGGCGTTGAGAGGATTTGATTCGTTGTTGGCGACCGATAAATCGAAACAGATGCTTGAAGAGGGGAGGAAGCGATTGCCAATGGTGGAATGGGCTGAGCTCGATGCTTGGGGATGCAAAATCGCTTCAATTGACCGGATCTACGCGAGTAGCTTGCTTCAGTGGGCTCATGATCCCGTATCGGTTTTGAAAAACTGGCGGAATGCTTTGGAGCTTAAGGGACGTGTATTGGTCTGTTTGTACATTGAGGGATCGCTGGAGGAGTTCGTTAAGGAACGTCCCGATTTCTCAGCGCTTCAGTGGAGGAGCGAATTGGAATGGCTAGGATTCTTTCGTGAAGCCGGATTTGATGTTTCAAGGAGCGAATCGCGGGATGATGTGATTTCGTATGCTTCTTCTCGAGAGGCATTGCGTGCGATCCACGATCTCGGGGCGATTGAGGAACGACGTATGAGCCCGGGCGAATTGAAGCGATTCTTGAATGACTGCGATCGCCGTTTCGAAAATCGATTCGGTTTAAGTTGGAAAACGTTGAAAATCGAGTGTGTGAACCGTTAGTTAGAATTGGGAAGTGTCCAATAGCTCGATACAACGCGATTTTTACTGAAGAGCTTGAGTCCAGCTTCCGATGAGAGAGTTAGGCTTGAGGGCTTGCTCGAGTTGCTGGAGGAAGAGCTCTCGGCTTAATCTTTCGGCTCCGAGGCTTTCCAGGTGTTCGGTAGGCGTTTGAGCGTCGATGAAATGGAAATCGTTTTGTTGGGCGAATGAGACGAGATTCGCGAAAGCGAACTTCGAAGCATCCGGACAATGGTGAAACATCGATTCGCCGAAAAAGGCGCCGCCGAGCGAAAGTCCGTAGAGTCCGCCGACTAGATTGTCATCTCGATAGGTTTCGAATGAGTGCGCTATGCCAAGACGATGGAGTTCGAGGTAGGCTTGAATCATGTCTTCGATGATCCAGGTGCCATCTTGGCCGGGTCGAGGGGTGGCAGAGCAGGCTCTGATTACGGCTTCGAAATTCGTATCGATGCGCAGTTCGAAGCGTCCTGATCGAAGAACCCGTCCCAAGCTTTTGGAGCGTTTGAAGTTCTTCGGATAGAGGATCATTCTCGGGTCGGGAGAGAACCAGAGAATCGGTTGTCCTTCCGAGTACCAGGGGAAGATGCCGTTTTGGTAGGCTTCGATTAGGCGTTCGGGGCAGAGATCTCCGCCGATTGCGAGTAAGCCGTCTTCATCCGCGAGTTCCGGGTGGGGGAACTCTATTCGGCTTGAAAGGATGTGAAGGTTCATGGCGTCGAAAACGCGATTGATCGATACTATTTTTCGAAAGCGGGAAGTTGAGTATCGTCCCCGAATAGAGCGACGAGTCGTTCGTAGGCGATTCGTCGCAATTCGGTATCTTCTCCCCGTTGAAAGAAGGTAACCCATGATTGGGAGGGAATGACTTCACCTTCGGTTTCGGTCCGATTGAAGCCGCTCAAGTTGGACTCGCTGTCGAATTGCATGTCCCAGGGAAGTTGGAAAAGCGATTTGGCAGCGTCGGCGGTGATGAGGATTGCCCCGAGTTTGGGCGTATCGTCTTCACTGGCACGCGCTTGGATGGCACTTAGGAATGATACGACGCGAAAGTTGTAAGCGAGGATGAGGTCGGAAAGGGCGCTAAGGAGCTTTGCTCGCGATTGCGTTGTTTCGCGCGGGAGAGTCAGGGCCACAAATGGGCCGATTTCTCGTTTGCCAAGGAAGATGGGGAGAATGCCTTTGAATGACTCGAATACATCTTCGGCGTGCGTGGCCATAGCTTCGTGAATGCCCGAAGTGGAGGATGAATTTTTGGCGAGAAGTTGTTGCAGGCTATCCATTGCGCGGAGCCTCTTAGGCTGGCAGGTTCAAGTCGAGCGCTTATTGAGGCGACTCTTCCGTAAACGCTAGCGATGCTGAATTGATGCAATAACGGAGGCCTGTGGGTTTGGGGCCATCTGGAAAAACGTGTCCCAAGTGACCGCCGCACGTTTTGCAATGGGCTTCGGTACGGGACATTCCGTGACTGGAATCGACGGTTGTGCCGACGTGTTCTAAATCGACCGCATCGAAAAAGCTTGGCCACCCGGTGCCGGAATCGAATTTGGTTTCGCTAGAGAAAAGCGGAGTTCCGCAACCCGCGCAGTTGTAGACGCCTTCGGATTTGTTGTTCCAAAAAGAATTGGAGAATGGGGGTTCGGTTCCCTGTTGGCGTAGGACGCGGTATTGGTCAGGGGTGAGCGCTTGCTTCCATTCCTCATCGCTGCGGCTAACGCTTCCGGGCGCGTCAATGTTGGCGTTGGAAGGCAACCCGCAGGCGCTGGGTTCTTCGGGTGATTGATTTTCGGGATTTGAGTCGTCGCGTTCAGTCATAAACGAAGACGGTATCTGCATTTACGATTGTGTAAACGGGAATTGGTTCGAAATGAAATTCTCGCAAACAATCAGCCCATTCGTTGCCGAATGGGCTGTCTGGTTTGCGCGTTCCCCTCCTCGTGATAAAGCTATTTCAATTTGTATCCTAGATCCTGGCGCGCCCAATCTTTGATCAGAGACCTTACATAGTAGGCCGTGTCGTTTCGACGCGATGATAGCGAGAAGCCATGCAGGTAGCTCACGTTCGAGAGACTGGAATTTCCTTCTTCGACAATGAGTTGATCGTCATCGAGAATCGCGTAGCTGAAATTCAACCGCGGTGGATAGATCGATTTCATAATTCTAACGCCATCGAATCGAGGATAGAGCGGCTCGTGGTATCCAGCGAGGTCGATGTCCTGGATTTTCACGTTTAGTGTGTATCCATGAGGCAGGTACGTTCCTGCGTTTTCTTCGAATTCTCCACGTAGCAAATCGAATATAATCGATTGCTCCTTATCTCCAGAGAATCCGTCGATTTCAATGTCAGAGAATCCGCTTGGATTTCCGAAATCGATAGAGACGGTTACGTCGCGTTGATGAGCAGCGTCGACACTCGAAAGAGCGAGAGCTATTGTTAGAAGTCCTGCAAAAACTCGTTTAGTTGTTTTCATCTATTTCCCTTTTGTTCCCTTTTTATAAATTGGATCCTAACTCGAAACGAGTAAGTGTCCGATGAAAACTAATTCGTTAAACTTTAGAAATTGGATTCAAGAAATGTCGTTTTCGGTAACGAATACGCGGATACCGATGTACGTTATTTGGAATAGCGTATTGAACGATGAGATAGTCGGTTATAGGCCTTCATCAGAGGGGAAATTGTCATTGACAAGATTTGCTTCGGACCTTTTTTAGAGCGTTCAAATTCGAAAACCGATGGCAGAAGAAAAGAAAACCGAAACTAAGAAGCCAGAGAAGAAACCTGAGACGAAAACAGAGAAAAAGCCGACGCCCAAAGCTAAAGTAGCTCCGGTTGCCAAGAATGGCAAGGGCGACGGACCGAGGAATATTTTCTCGGAAGAATTTCGCAGCAATTTCGATTCGATCGACTGGAGCAAATAGGCCGCTAGCGGGCGACTACCAGATTCCTTGTTCGGTTAGTTGTTTGACTGCCGCTTCGGCCCATCCGCGATTGGCTGCAGGGCTAGCTGGAGAGGGATGTAAAACCTTACCGTGGCGAATGTCTATGCCGGTTAGAGCTTCTTGAGCTCGTTTTTGGGCGAATCCACCAACGCCTACAATCCATTCGGGTTGGAGCGCTTGAATGCAGGCTCGAAGATGCTGGTCGCAAGCTTTGAAGAGTCCGGCGACTTCGGAAGCAGGCAATTTGTCTGGCGTCCGGTTGCGAGCGCTCTCTTCCATAAAGACGAGCGGGCAATAATTGAGAACGAAATGGTCGGCGAAGAAAGCATCGGCTTTGGCGAATCTTTCGGAAAACAGTCCCCATAAGCGTCGCCCGGAAACCTCTGATTTCTCGCAAGCGAATCCCAATACGGGTCGCTTGGGGTGTTCTGGAAATGGGATATCAACTGGCTCTTCAATCCCCATCCAATCTCGAACTAATGAGACCTCTCCAAAAGGCACTCCTGTTTGGGCCATTCCCCACGGGCCGGGATTCATTCCCATGAACACGATTTTCTTGCGGGAGTTTCCATAGGTTTCCAGATAGCGACGATGAGGTTTCCATGCGTATTGCAACGGATTGTAGACGTAGGAAACGGGGTGGGCGAATGTCTGACAAGCGACGGTCTTCGCAAGTGATTCGGCGGCTTCGATTAGTTGGGCGGACTCGTTCATGGATTGGTTTTCGAGGATGCAGAGATATGGGTCAAACTCATTGATCGAGTGGGTGGCTGTGGGTTTTGTAAGGCGATTATTGGAAATTCGAATAGAAGCGCTTGAGTTGATGAGGATTAAACCCGAGCCGATAGGCGGCTATGATTACGAAGTTCAGTAGCTGCTGCTTTACGATTCCGTTGCTTTCGAAGCGTCGAGCGGAGGTCTCGACGGATTGTTTGGATTTATGGAACCTACCTGATCGACGGAGCCGCAATTGAAATTCTATATCCTCAAGAAACGGATACGATTTGAAGCCGCCTAAATCATCGAACGTTTTTCGTCTAAGAAATAGGCCTTGGTCTCCGTAGGTAAAGTAGGTGTTGTTGATCGAGCTGCATTTTGAATACAGTCGTAAAAGTCGAGATGGATTGTCGAAGGAGAGCTGGAATGAACCGGCTATCGTTTTGGGGTTTTCGAGAATCGATTCGACTTCTTCGGAAGCGTTTATCGGAAGGCGCGTGTCTCCATGGAGGAAGAAGAGAATATCTCCGCTAGCGGAATTGGCTCCGCAGTTCATTTGGATTCCTCTTCCGGGGGGGCTTTTCAAAACAACGCATCCGTATTGATGAGCTATTTCGATGGTGGTGTCGGTGCTTCCGCCATCGACAACGATGATTTCCTTGTCGCCTGATTGTTCGTCGACTCGGCTTAGGCTTGCCGATAGGTTGCCCGCTTCGTTTAGGGTGGGAATTATATAGGAGACGAAGCGCGACACTGCTTCAAGGAGGAGCCTCCTGGTTATCAAGTCAAACGTAAGCTTAGCTGGAAAGAGCACCCACTTTAAAGCTATGGTCCTTCAATTGAGCTTCGCGCTTCGCGATTGGCGAGAGGGTGGGCATCAATGTCTCGTGGACTGGAACCAACGAGCAGAGTCGTTCGAGTTGAGGATGATTTTGGATACGATGGAACACCTTTTCCAGCAAGATTTCG